>CBFDCL010000001.1:0-65225 GCA_965603295.1 uncultured bacterium
ACCGCATCGATGACAGCCAGTGCGGCGAATTCACCGCCCGTGAGAACGAAGTCACCGATACTCAACTCCCGGACGGGCAGAATGTCGCGAACCCTTTCATCGATCCCTTCATACCTTCCGCAGATCAGAACCAATTGGGGGTGGGAAGCGAGTTCACAGGCTCTTCCGTGATGGAAACGCTCCCCTTGGGGTGAGAGAAGAATCAAAGGCGTTTCCTCGGGAAGGGAAAGAGAGCCCACCGCCTTGACAATGGGTTCGGCTTTCATGACCATGCCGGGCCCTCCGCCGTAAGGATAGTCATCCACAACCCGGTGCCTGTCTGGTGCGTGGTCGCGGATATCCACCGTGTTGAGCCGGACAACCCCCCGTTCGATGGCTTTTCCGAGGATGCTGGCCGAAGTCCCTCCGGTGATGATCTCCGGGAAGATGGTCAGGACATGGAAGATCATGGGAACTCCGTGGACGACGGTTGAAGAGATAGATTCCAAATTTCACCCTTCGACGCGCTTACGCTTGCTCAGGGCAGAGAAAAAATCCAAGATCCAAGAACCAAAATCCAAGATCCGGGGAAACCACGTTGAACGTTTAATGTTTAACGTAGCCCAATCCCGCAACTCTCAAACTCTCAAACATCAAACCTCAAACTTCAAACTTTCAAACTTTCAAATTCTCAAACTTTCAAACCGTTCCAGCATCCTAATCATCGATCAATCCTGGCAGGTCCACAAGGAGAATCGTGCCCGTGGCAAGGTCCACATCCTTAATTGTACCGCTTGCGAAGGGGACCATGAAAGGTTTCCCGTCCTCTCGGTCCCCCGAAAGGACAGGGGGCCCCCCTGTTTCGAGGATCCTGTCAACTCTCCCGATCCTGATACCGTTGTGGTCCAGCAGGATCAGGCCGACAAGATCGTGGAGAAAGTACTCCCCTTCCCGGAGGGGAAGCAGATCCCCCAGAGGCAGACAAACGGCTACCCCCCGAAGGGTTTCGGCTTTGTCCATATCATCGATGCCGTCCAGTTTCAAAAGAGGGGCGCCCTTGTGCATCCTCACACCGAGGACGCGGACCGGGTCCCCGGAGAGCTGTCCAAGGAAGACGCGGTTAGCGCCAGTGAGTGTGGACAGGTGGTCCGTACAAAGTCGCAGCACGACTTCACCTCGGCGCCCGTGGGGACGGAGGATCTCGGCAATCATATAGAGGTCATCCATGGAAGAAAAAGCCGCATCGATGGCGGCCAGGGAGAATCAGCTGTTCGGTGTGCTGGGCTTCTCGTCGAACTTCTTCATAACGCCGATCCTGGAGAAAAGGCTGCGGACCGTGTCGGAAGGGATCGCGCCCTGCCCAAGCCAGTACAGGGCCTTGTCTTCCTCAATGGCGATCTCGGCGGGGTCCTGCCTGGGGTCGTACGTCCCGATGTTCTCGATGAAGCGGCCATCCCGGGGTGAACGGATATCGGCCACAACCACCCTGTAAAAAGGTTGCTTCTTCTTTCCCATTCTTCTCAATCTGATGCGGACTGCCAACGTTTCTCCTCCTGAAAAACAGGGCGCGGGACGCGGGGCGCCGGGCGCAGTTATATTTATTAATGGAAGCGTTATTTAGTACCGTTTCTTAAAGGGTTAGTCAAATGGTTTAATAAATGCGATTTCAAATTTCATCCGCCTTCGCTAACGCCTCCCGACCAGCTACGGCGGAGGGGGATTCCAAATTTCAAATTAAATCTCAGATCTCAGATCTCAAAATTTATCCAGGATTCAGGACCTATCCGCCTTCGTTAACGCCTCTTGACCAGCTTCCGACTTCATTTTCCAGGCAACGACGGACAAAACGGCGGACAGGAAATCCAAGATCCAGGGGAACCACGGTGAACGTTTAACGTAGCCCAACCCCACAACTTCAAACTTCAAATCTCAAACCGCAAACAGTAATCCTGAGTTCTTAATCCTCAATCTTCAATTCTCAATTCTCAACTGTTTTTAGAACGGCATCCCCGGTATCCCCCTCGGGCCTTTCCCCTTTCCCATCATCTTCATCATCTTCCTTGCCTGCTCGAACTGCTTTAAAAGCCGGTTGACGTCGGTCACCGTAGTCCCCGACCCGGCTGAGATGCGTTTCCTCCGGCTGCCGTTGAGAATTTTCGGGTTCTGGCGCTCAGCCGGGGTCATGCTGTCGATAATAGCGGTGATACGCACCAGCTGCCCATCGTCCACATCTCCCGGGATGGCGTTCTTCATCTTCCCGGGAAGGGGGAGCATGGAAAGGATGTCCGAAAGGGAACCCATTTCCCGGACCTTTGAGAGCTGGTCCCTGAAGTCCTCGAGATCGAAATCGCCTTTTCGATGCTTCCGGGCCAGTTCCCGGGCCTCTTTTTCCTCGAAGGTCTTCTCAGCCTTGTCGATCAGTGTCAGAACGTCGCCCATCCCGAGGATTCTCGAAGCGACACGCTCCGGGTGGAACGGCTCAAGGCCCTCAAGACCCTCCCCCACACCGGCGAACTTGACTGGAACACCCGTCACGCTGCGCATCGACAGGGCGGCTCCTCCCCGTGCGTCTCCATCGAGCTTCGTCAGGATAATGCCGGTAAGGGCCAGACGTCCATGGAACGATTCCGCCACGTTCACCGCGTCCTGTCCGGTCATGGCGTCCGTGACGAGGAGGGTTTCGTGGGGCCCGACAGCGGCCGATAGGGTTGAGATTTCTCTCATCAGATCCTCGTCCACGTGAAGGCGCCCTGCCGTGTCGATGATTACGGTGTCACACCCGGCCCGGCCCGCTTCCAAGGAAGCGTTTTTATAGACCTCCAGGGAAGAGGACGCACCTTCGATGGAGAAGACGGGGACATCGATCTTCTTCCCGAGGATAACCAACTGCTCCACCGCTGCGGGACGGCTGAGATCCGCGGGAACGAGACAGACCCGGCTGCCCTGTTCCTTAAGGCTGAGGGCAAGTTTTGCGCAGGTCGTGGTTTTCCCCGAACCCTGCAGGCCCACCACGAGGATCCTGGTGGGCGGGATGGAGGCCCGCGCCAGGGATGAGCGGGTGCCCCCCAGGACACCTGTCAGCTCAGCATGGACGATCTTGATTACCTGCTGAGCCGGGGTCAGGCTTTCGAGAACCTCCGATCCGAGAGCACGTTCCCGGATGCTGGAAATGAAGTTTTTGACGACCTTGAAGTTGACATCGGCCTCCAATAACGCTAGTTTTATTTCCCGGAGGGTCGCGTCAATATCGGCTTCGGAGAGCTTCCCCCGAGCTTTGAGTTTTTTAAAAACGCTTTCCAGTTTTTCCGCAAGGTTCTGGAACATTTTGTATCCTCTTTGCGGCACCGCCATTCAAAGGGTGCGCGATGTTTCCATTGACTGCCTGAAAAAACGGATCGGAGTCCGTCAAGAGAGGTTTCGAGGTTGTTAAAGTCGGGAAATTATGAAATGGTTAAGCGTTTGTCAAGGCTTACCGGCAGCTTGATCCCGTCCGGATGGGGCAGCCGGAAAGCCGAAGTGGTTGAAAACCGGATTTTTTCGAAACGAGATAGGAGTGAGGTAGGCCGATGAAAACCCTTTTCCTGATTATCATCAGTACGGTATTCGTCAACAACTTCGTGCTGGCCCGGTTTCTGGGGCTTTGCCCGTTCATGGGGGTTTCCAAAAAGATCGAGACTGCCACGGGTATGGGCATGGCAGTTGTTTTTGTCATGACCGTGGCCGCGGCGGTGACGTGGAACATCCAGAGGTTTATTCTCACGCCGTTTGACCTGCAGTATCTCCAGACCATAATGTTTATCCTGGTGATCGCATCCCTGGTGCAGCTGGTGGAGATATTTATCCGGAAGGCCAGCCCCGCTCTATACCAGGCCCTGGGGATTTTTCTGCCCCTGATTACGACCAACTGCGCCGTGCTTGGCATGGCGATCCTGACAATCCAGAAGGAACTCAACTTCATCTCCGCCATTACCTTTGCCCTTGGTTCCGCCCTCGGGTTCACGCTGGCCCTCGTTCTCATGGCCGGGATCCGGGAACGGCTGGAGATGGCTGATGTTCCCAAACCGTTTGCAGGCACGGCCGCGGCTTACGTGACGGCCGGCCTCCTTTCCCTTGCATTCATGGGGTTCTCTGGAATGGTGAAATAACGTTATGATCGCTGCTGTCGCAAGTCTCACAGGTCTCGGTATCGTCGCCGCCTACGGTCTCAGCCTGGCGTCGAGGAAATTCCACGTTGATGTCGATCCCCGGCTTGAGGTTATCGAGGGGATCCTTCCCGGAGTGAACTGCGGTGCCTGCGGATATCCCGGATGCTCGGGATTTGCCGGCGGGCTCCTTGCGGGGGATGCGGTACCCACCGCCTGCGCTCCTGCCGATGAAGCCACCGTTGGAAAACTGGCGGAGTTCCTCGGCCTGGAGGTTGGGGATATAGTCCGTATGGTCGCCGTGCGAAGATGCGGAGGCGGCCAGGGCAAAGCCGCTCTTCAGGCTATTTACGAAGGTGTGCACGATTGCCGGGCCGCTGTGCTAATTGGGGGAGGGAGCAAAACCTGCCTGTATTCCTGCGTCGGATACGGAACCTGCAAATCTGTTTGCCCCTTCGATGCCATCCAGATGAGTGAGGACAGCCTTTCCATCATTGATCCGGAAAAGTGTACAGGGTGCAACAAGTGTGTCGTTGCCTGTCCCAGGGACATCTTGACCCTCGAGTCCGCCGAGCACCAGGTTCACGTGCGGTGCAGCTCCAATGATTCCGGGGCCCGGGTGAAGAAGGTCTGTCAGGTAGGATGCACCGGATGCGGGATCTGTGAGAAAGCCTGTCCGGTAAATGCGATTGTCCTCGAGGACAGCCTCGCTTCCATCGATCCGGATACCTGTGTGGAGTGCGGAATCTGCTCCTCAAACTGCCCCACCGGTTCCATCTCCGACGGCCTGCTGCCCCGTTCGCCCGTTTTCATCTCAGAGGCGTGCAACGGGTGTACGATCTGCGCCAAGGTCTGCCCCTACGATGCGATCTCGGGAGAAACAAAAGAACGGCACGTCGTGGATGAAAGCCGGTGTGTCGGTTGCGAACTCTGCGTCGAGAGGTGTCCGGTTCAGGCCATTAAATCCTGCGGAGGGACCGAGTTGGCTGTCGCTTAATAGATCGAGGCCCTGATTATGGAAATCGTTTTCTTTTCGGCCTCCGCATTTTTCCTTTTTCTCGCCACCCTTCACTACCTGCTTTTCCTGGTTTACAGGAACCCTGTAGTGCCCCGGGTGGCGCGTTTTTCCCTTTTCCTGGCTTTCACGGTCCAGATCGCCTTTTTCGTGGCAAGGTTTATGGGTGGGGGGATTCCCCTCGGCACTAGTCTGTACGAATCCCTCATCTTTTTCTCCTGGTGCATTATTGCTTCCTACCTCCTTGTCACTGTCCGGTATAAGATCCCCGCTGTGGGGGCATTTGTCATCCCCGTCGCCTTTATCATTACTGTGGGTGCGGCTCTTTTGCCCAATAAGGGGATCGGCGAGATTCCCCCCGCTCTGAAAAGTTACTGGCTCTTCATTCATGTTCCCCTGAGTTTTCTGGGAGATGCCATGTTTGCCCTGGCTTTTGCTTCGGGGATCATGTACCTGCTCCAGGAGAGACAGCTCAAGGGAAAAAGGCCCGGGGCCTTTTACTACAGGCTCCCCAGCCTGGAGGCTCTGGATTCTTTGAACTACCGGTCCCTGACCATCGGGTTCCCCCTGCTGACCCTGGGTATCATCACCGGTTCCATCTGGGCGCAATACGCATGGGGGTCCTATTGGCAGTGGGATCCCAAGGAAACCTGGTCGCTGATCACGTGGCTGATTTATGCCGCTGTCCTGCACGCGCGCATGACGGTGGGATGGCGGGGTCGTAAAGCCGCATGGTTTTCCATTATCGGATTTGCTGCGGTCCTGTTTACCTTTCTTGGAGTCAACCTCTTCCTGACCGGCCTGCACTCTTATAACTGAAAGGTCTCATGGAGATCCTTCTCGTCGGACTCAGTCATAAAACGGCCCCTGTTGGGATCAGGGAGAAGATTTCCTTTTCCGAACGGAATTTAGATGAGGGTATCCGTGGACTCGTCGCCTGCCCGAGTGTCCATGAGGGGCTTATCGTTTCCACCTGCAACCGTGTTGAGATATATGCCGCCGCTACGAAAAAAAACGTCCAATCCGCCCGAGAGGAGATCGCGCGGTTTCTGGCTGATTTTCATGATGTGGTCCTGGATCAACTTGAACCCCACCTCTACGTTCTTACCGGCGAGGAATGCGTGAAACATATCTTCCGCGTGTCGTCGAGTCTGGATTCCATGATTGTCGGAGAACCGCAGATCCTCGGCCAAGTCAAGGAAGCGTTCGGTTGCGCGGCCAGTGCCCAGGCAACCGGGAATATCCTTAACCGTCTTCTCCATAAGGCTTTTTCGGTTGCGAAAAGGGTGCGAACGGAAACGAGAATCTCTACCTCGGCCGTGTCTATTTCCTTCGCGGCTGTGGAGTTGGCTCGGAAGATCTTCGGGGAGCTTGAGGGCCGGACGGTTCTGCTCATCGGCGCTGGAGAGATGGCGGAACTCGCTGCCCGACACCTCATGGTCGGTGGAGTGGCGCGGATAATCGTTGTAAACCGTACTTTCGAAAAGGGGGTTTCCCTTGCCTCCGAGTTCGAAGGGGAGGCGGCCCCGTTCGATGAGCTGGAACAGCAGATGGAAAGAGCGGACATTGTCCTGAGTTCCACCGGTTCACCAAGCGTTATCATCGACAGGAAGATGGTACAGAGGATCATCAAGAAAAGACGCAACAAACCGATGTTCTTTATCGATATTGCGGTTCCGCGGGATATCGATTCCGGGGTCAACGGGATTGAAAACGTATACGCGTACGACATTGATGACCTCGAGGGTGTGGTCCAGGCCAACATCAAGGCCCGGTCCAAGGAGGCAGCCAAGGCGGAAGAACTTGTCACCGGCGAGGTCCGCCAGTTCACGGAATGGATGCGTTCGAGGGAGGCCTTTCCCACTATTGTTGCTCTGAGGGAGTGGGCCGAAGGGGTTCGGCGCAGTGAACTGGAAAAGACCTTGAAGAAGATGGAGGGTTTAAGTGAGCCCGACTCCAAGAGGATCGAAGCCATGACGGAGGCGATCCTGAACAAGATCCTTCACCGTCCCATCTCCCGGATGAAAAAAGCTGCCCATAAGGGCTACGAAGAGGATGTCGGTGATATGGTTAGGAAGATCTTTGACCTTGAGGAGTAATGCCGACGACATCAATTTCAAAATTCAAATTTCATATTTCAAAAGGTGTACGCGAGTTTCATTTTTTATTTGAAATTTGAAATGTGAAATCTGAAATTATAATCAGGAGGAATTCAGTGAGTAAAAAACTTCGCATCGGTACACGCGGGAGCCAATTGGCCCTCTGGCAGGCCAACTGGGTCAGGGAGCAGCTGGAAAACTGCTATCCGGACCTTGAAATCGAGATCGAAACCATCAAGACAACGGGGGACAAAATCCTGGACGTTCCCTTGGCCAAAATCGGCGGCAAAGGACTTTTCGTTAAGGAGATCGAGGCCGCTCTTCTGGAGAACACCATCGATA
This sequence comes from uncultured bacterium, assembly GCA_965603295.1. Lineage (GTDB taxonomy): Bacteria > BMS3Abin14 > BMS3Abin14 > BMS3Abin14 > BMS3Abin14 > JAFGWO01. The sequence goes on from CBFDCL010000001.1 coordinate 7,578, forward strand.
TCGCGGTTCACAGCATGAAGGACGTCCCCACTGAACTTCCCGTGGAACTGGGAATCGTGGTTGTGACGGAAAGGGAGGACCCGAGGGACGCTGTTATCGGAAACAAGGAAATCCCCATCCTGGACCTTCCGGCCGGATCGAAAATCGGGACGAGCAGCTTGCGCCGCCAGGCTCAACTCCTGGTTTCCAGACCGGATTTTGTGTTAGAGCCCCTTCGAGGGAACGTAAATACACGGCTGCGAAAACTCCGGGAAGGGATGTTCGATGCCATTATCCTTGCCATGGCAGGCGTCAAACGCCTTGGATGGGAAAACAAGGTCACCGAGGTTCTCGATACCCACGTCATGCTCCCGGCCATAGGACAAGGGGCGCTGGGTATCGAAGCCCGGCTGGATGATGAGGCTACCATTGCCCGGATCTTGTTTCTGGATCATGAGGCTACCCGTTTCTGTGTGACTGCGGAACGATCCTTCCTCCACAGGCTCGAGGGTGGCTGCCAGGTGCCCGTCGCGGCACACGGGACGATGGAGGAAAACGGGATTGTACTGGAGGGGCTGGTCGCCAGGATCAATGGGGAGAAGGTAGTCAGGATGTCGGATCGCGCCTCGGCAGCCGACGCGGCAGTCCTGGGTACGAAACTCGCCGACAGGATCCTTGAGGCCGGCGGCAGGGAGATCCTCGAGGAGCTTTACTGCCGTGAGTTAACCTAAGGCCGGGACATGGGGGACTTTTCGCATCACCCATTACACGGCATCGGTATCCTTGTAACGAGGGCAAAGGAGCAGGCGGCCGAAACCATTTCCGGACTCGAAGCTCTCGGTGCCAGTGTTTTTGCTGTTCCCGCCATAAGAGTTGAACATCTCGCCCATCCGCCGGGACTGGATGAGTCCCTCATGAATATCGGGACGTACGACCATCTCGTTTTCACTTCGGTTAACGGTGTATACTCTTTCCTTCGGCATGCTGGATCATCGGGTCCGGAACCCGGAAAGATGCCCTCGGCCCTGTGCGTGGGTCCCAAAACAGCCGAAGCATGGCGCCAGGCCGGAGGAACTGTAAAGGCTGTTCCAGGGAAATACTCCGCCGCGGACCTGGTGGATGTCCTCGGCGATGATCTGGATACGTTTTCCCTCCTGATTCTGAGGCCGGAGCACGTTAAAACCAACCTCGCGCAACAGCTTCAGATGCGCGGTGCCAGGGTCGATGAAATCATTCTCTACAGGACCATAGCCGGGGAGGAAGATTCTGAGTCCCTGGAAGTCCTGCTAAAGAACGAAAAGGTGGATGTGATCCTCTTTGCCAGCCCTTCGGCTATTTACGGGATCCTTTCCATGGCCGGGGGGCCGGAAAGGATCAGGGACCTTCTCGCCGTATGCATCGGGCCGACCACCGCGAAGGCGGCCGTGGACAGCGGCATGGAGAGGGTTGTTTTCCCCGAACACTACACGTCGGAAGGGATGATCCAGGTCCTTCTCGCCAGGGCGGAAGAGATAAGGGACAGGAGGTAGACAGTCATGCAGTATCCTATCTACAGGCCGCGCAGGACCCGCCGGAACGAAACCCTTCGCCGGATGGTTAGGGAGACCTGCCTTTCTCCAGACAACCTCATCTATCCTCTTTTCGTAGTTCATGGGGAAGGGGTTCGAAAGGAGATCAGCTCCATGCCGGAAGTCTACCATCTCTCTGTGGACGAGATCGTCAAGGAGTGCCAGGAGTGTTGGGGATTAGGGATCCCGGCTGTAATCCTTTTCGGTATCCCTCATGGAAAAGACCCAATGGGCAGTGAGGCTTGCGACCCCGAGGGGGCGGTTCAGAAAGCCGTCCGGGCAATCAAAGACGCCGTTCCCGAGATGGTGGTCATCACGGATGTCTGCCTATGTGAATACACGGATCACGGCCACTGCGGTATCGTGGAGAAAGGAGAGGTCCTCAACGATCCCACCCTGGAACTCCTCGCGCGATCCGCCCTCAGCCACGCCCGGGCCGGTGCCGACATTGTTGCACCTTCCGACATGATGGACGGCAGGGTGGCGGCGATCCGTGACCTCCTCGATGAGGAGGGTTATTCCGACACCGTGATTATGGCCTACTCGGTTAAATATGCCTCCGCTTTCTATGGACCGTTCAGGGAAGCGGCCGAATCCACTCCCCAGTTCGGGGACCGGCGATCCTACCAGATGGATCCTTCCAACCGGGTGGAAGCCCTCCGGGAGGCTGCCCTTGACATAGAGGAAGGTGCGGACGTGATCATGGTCAAACCGGCTCTCCCCTACCTGGATATCATTGCCGCCCTGAAGGACCGGTTCGATATGCCCCTCGCTGCCTATAACGTCAGCGGAGAATATTCCATGGTCCATGCAGGCGGCCGGCTGGGATGGATCGACGCGGAAAAGGTCATGATGGAGTCGCTGATCTCCATAAGGAGAGCGGGGGCGGGGATGATCCTGACGTATTTCGCCAAAGAGGCGGCTCGGGTCCTCGAGTGAACCATGGGACGTGTCTTGGCCATAGATTGGGGCAAGCGAAGGATCGGGATCGCCCTTTCCGATGAAAGCCGGGCCATCGCATCCCCCCACAAGGTTGTTCAAAGGGGCGGTTCCCTGGATCGGGATCTGGAGCACATTGCAGGCCTCACAAGGGAGCACGATGTCTCCCAGGTGGTTTTCGGTTTGCCTGTCCGTCTCGACGGATCCACTGGCCCGGAGGCCTCGGGAATCCTTGAGGTTGTGGAAAAGCTGAAGCAGAAGGTTGACATACCCGTGAGGACGTGGGACGAGCGGTTCAGCACTGTGGCCGCTGAAAGAGCCCTTATCGGAGGTAACGTGTCCAGGAAAAAGCGCCGTGACCTTGTTGACCAGGTAGCCGCAGCCCTCATTCTGCAGTCCTATCTCGACAGCGTCTCCGGGGAGGGATCATGATCATTGGGTCCCGAAGGGGAAAAAAGCGATGGCCCTGGCTGCTCCTGATTTTTTTCCTTCTTCTTGGGGGGTATTTTTCCACCAGAGCCGTTCTCTTTTGCAGCACTCCGGCGGAAAAGGAGGGCAGGGAGATTGTTATACAGGTGCCGGGCGGCACCTCCCTAGTGACAGCCGCCGGTCTCCTGGAGGAATCCGGAATCATAAGGTCCGTCAGGACGTTTGTTTTTCTGGTCAAACTGCGTGGGCGGGCCAACAGGATCCAGGCCGGGGAGCTTCTTTTTCGCACCGATATGACCCCTGTCCAGGTGATGGACGTCCTTACTCGTGGGAAGGCGGTCACCTACCAGGTGACTATCCCGGAAGGGTTCAACATGGAGCAGATCATCACGGTCCTTGTATCCAAGGACCTCGGGGATAGGGAGATCTTCCGGGACTTGTCACGGGATGCACAGTGGTGTCAATCCCTCGGGTTGCCCGGGGAGACCCTGGAGGGTTTCCTTTTCCCGGATACGTATTCCTGGCCCAGGGGTTTTTCGGAGAAGGAAATCCTGGGACAGATGGTGGCTCACTTCAAAAGGGTCTTTTCCGAAAAAATGAGGGAAAGGGCCAGAGAGTTGGGCATGACCGAACTGGAAGTGGTTACCCTGGCATCCATCATAGAGAAGGAAACAGGGGCGCCAGAGGAGAGGACTCTCGTTTCATCGGTTTTTCACAACCGCCTCAAGAAAGGATACCGGCTCCAGACGGACCCTTCCGTAATTTACGGTCTTAAGGATTTCGACGGGAACCTCACCCGGGAGCACCTTCGCAAGGATCATCCCTACAACACCTATACCCGCTCCGGTCTGCCCCCCGGTCCTATTGCCAACCCCGGTGAGGCTTCTCTGAACGCCGCCCTTTACCCGGCCGAGACCTTCTTCCTCTATTTTGTGGCCAGGGGGGATGGAACCCACGTGTTTTCAAAGACCCTGATCGAGCACAACGAAGCCGTCCGACTTTTCCAGTTGGGTGGTGAGAGATGATCCCCCTCGATCCGAACCTTATGCAAGAGGTCATCGCCGCTCTTCTTTCCTCGGGAGGGGAGTTCGCGGACCTCTTTTTCCAGGATGTTACAGCCAGCCATCTGGAGGCCGAATCGGGAAGGGTGGAACGTGTTTCCACGGTGCGTGAGGCGGGAGCCGGACTCCGCCTTATCCGGGAGGGGGTCACGCATTTCGCCACGGCTGTGGACCTGACCCCGCGTCATTTACTTGACCTGGCTATGGACCTTGCTTCCGGGGCCGGAGCCACGGGAGACCGGCCCGGGATCACCTTTCAACAGCAGGCCGGAGGATCCCTTCCTCCCGGGGAGGATCCCTCAGGGATATCCCTGGATGAGAAGAGCCGACTGGTGATGCGGGCCATCGAATCCCTCGAGAATTTTGACAGGAGACTCGTTCAGGTCAAGTCGGTTTACAGGGACTCCTCGGCCCTGGTCAGGATAGCCAATTCGGACGGTCTCCTGGGAGAGGATGTCAGAAGATATGGGGTCTTCCTGGTCCAGGGGGTGGCTTCGGACGGTGAACGCCTCCAGGTCGGTTATGAACCCGTGGGGGGTATCGGAGGTTATGGGGTATTCAGGCAGGTGAACCCAGAGGAGGTCGGGCTTACTGCCGCAAAACGTGCCCTGACGATGCTCGAGGCACCGGAGGCGCCTTCCGGAAAAATGACCGTAATCCTTTCGTCCGAGGCCGGCGGAACGATGGTCCACGAAGCGGTGGGGCACGGTCTGGAGGCTGATCTTTCAGGTCAGGGGCTTTCGGTCTATACAGGAAAACTGGGGGAAAAAGTTGCCTCCTCCCTTATTACGGTTGTGGATGATCCAACCCTGGCCGGGAAACGGGGCTCATACAATATGGATGATGAGGGAACCCCGGGATCGAAAACCGTCCTGGTGGAAAAAGGGGTCCTCGTGCGCTACATGAACGATCGGCTGAGTGCACTGCGTGACGGCAGTCCCCTGACGGGAAACGGCCGCCGCCAGTCTTTCCGTTACTGGCCGATACCGAGGATGTCTAACACGATCATCGAACCGGGTGATCAGGATCCTGGAGAGATCCTGCGCAGTGTTGACCACGGGCTTTTCGTTCGGAAAATGGGGGGAGGTCAGGTGAACCCCGTGACAGGTGATTTTGTTTTCGAGGTCAGTGAGGGCAATTTGATCCGCGGGGGTGAGGTCGCAGAGGCGGTTCGCGGTGCTACCCTTGCCGGTAACGGCCCGGAAGTGCTAAAAAGTGTAGATATGCTTGGAAACGATCTTGGTTTCGGTATCGGCACCTGTGGTAAGGAAGGACAGGGGGTGCCCGTAGGGGACGCGCAACCCACCCTGAGGATCCCGGACATGGTGGTGGGAGGCCGGGACGCTGGAGAGAACACCTGATGAGGATCCCCGGATTCGGGAAAAAACACCATGATACCAAGGCATCGGGGCATCCCGGTGAGGGTTCGATTGGGGGGGTGCGGATCCTTTACCAGTTCCTCCTGGTGACCCTGGCGGTTTCGGTTATCCCTCTCCTAATGGCCGCGTATAAGCTTGTCGGGATCAACCAGGTTTTCCTTGAGGACGAACTTCTCGCCCTTCACACCCAGGTTGCAAATTCCACTGCCGAGGAGATATCCACCGCCATGTCCACGATCCTCGGCAACCTGGAAATGGTTGCCAAGGCCCAGGGCGGGAACAGCCCCCTTCGAAACGAGGAAAGGGAACGGACTCTCGTCTTTTACCTTGACCAGTATCCCGAGATCATCCGCCTGACCCAGTATTCCACTGCGGGAAGGGAGATCGCACGGGTGCTGCGCATTGGGCTGTCCAAAGTCCCCCTTCTCGATGAATCGATCCTAACGGCCGCTGTTTCCGAGGCCTCGGGTGGAAGAACCTATGTGAGCCTTCCTACCGTCCTGGGAGAGCAAAGGGCGCCGGTGGTGGCGATAGCCATGCCCGTCTACGGGGTCTCGGGAGGCATCCAGAGCGTTCTGGTGGGAGAAGTCAGCCTCGAGAAGGTGCAGCAGACCGTTGAGCGCATCAACATCCGGAGGCAGGGCAACGCCTACGTGGTGGATCGGAACGGCACCCTGATCGCCCATCAGGATCTCGAGAGGGTGATGAGATCCGAAGATATGAGTTCGGTGGAGATTGTGGGAAAGTATCTCCTGGCGGGCCTCAGCGCCGGGACGATCCCTTTCAAGGATAAAATGGGCAAGGATATGGTGGGTTCCTACTCCAACGTTAAGGCCCTTGGGTGGGGGGTGGTGGTCCAGGAGCCCCGTGATGACGCGTACAGGATCATCCGGGATATGACCTTTCAGACGCTGATCTGGGCCATTGTGGCGATATTGGCTGCCGGCGTCGCCAGCATCCTGCTGGCGATTCGGCTGGCCCGCCCCATCGGCATCCTTGCCGGCAAGGCGATGTCCCTGGCCAGGGGGAACTTTCAGGAAAGGGTGGACATCCGGTCACGGAACGAACTCGGGCAACTTGCCCGGACCTTCAATCACATGGCAGCGCAGCTCGAGAGGCATGACCAGAACCTTCGGGAGATGTTCATCGATACGACCAAAGCCCTGGCCGCCGCCATCGATGCCAAGGATCCGTATACCCGGGGGCACTCCCAGCGTGTGGCCCAGATCAGCCTGGAGATCGCCAAGGAGATGGGCCTTTCCCCGTCCGAGCAGCAGAAGGTTAACATCGCCGCGCTCCTCCACGATGTGGGCAAGATCGGTATCGAGGACCGTATCCTGAACAAACCCTCCCAGTTGACCGACGAAGAGTACAATGTCATCAAGCAGCATCCCCGTTGGGGATCCATGATCATGGGGCATATCAGCCAGCTCAAGGAGATCGTGCCAGGGATTCAGTACCATCACGAGCGCCTTGACGGAACGGGTTACCCTGAGGGAAGGGCGGGCAACCAGATCCCCATGCTGGCGCGGATCATCGCCGTGGCTGACACGTTCGACGCCATGACAACGGACCGCCTTTACCAGAAAGCCATGGACCCCCGGTTCGTAGTGAGCAAGCTCGTCGAATGGAAGGAAAACCGTTATGATCCATTGGTTGTGGATGCCATGACACGGATTTACACCAGGATCGTAAACAAGGTCGCCTGAAACCATGGAACGCGGATCTCGAAAAGGTGGCCGGTCCTCCGGGCGCCTGAAATGGCGCACCATTATCATCCCCTTTTCAACCCTCCAGTTCTGGGTCAATTTTTTCATCGTTCTGGCTGTCCTGGGTACGGTCATGGTGGGCGTCTACTACCAGTTCCTGAGCCCCAAGGCCCAGGCCAGGCGGCTGATCGCGACTGCGGAGGAGCAATTTGACCAGGCTATCGTCCTGGGAGTCAAAGAACTTGCTTTTGAGGACTATCGGACAGTCCAGGAGACCCTATTCCAGGCCAGGAAAAACTTCGATGGGCGGAAATACGCCGAGTCCCTCATCCTGGGTGAGCAGACGATGGCCAGCCTGAAAAAAGCCCTCGAGCGCCTCAGGTCGGATGAATATTTCCGGCGGGAGAGGTCCGCCTCCTTTTCCCACCTGAAGGGGGACATCCAGGTTCAGAAAGCTGGATCCCTGAACTGGGAGAGTGCCAGGAAGGGGATGAAACTCAGCAAGGGGGACCGTGTCCGGACGAGATCCAGCTCCACTTGTGTTGTTCAGTTCGATGATGGAAGCCGGCTGACGGTCAAGTCGGATTCACTGGTCCATATTGACGAACTCAGTGAGGATGTCAGAACAAGGACTAAAAATTCGGCCATCAAACTTCTCGTTTCCGACGTGGAGGCCAGTATCCTCCGGCCCACCGCCAAGGGGTCCCGATTCCTTATCGAGACACCCGGTTCGGTTGCCCAGGTTCGGAAAGCGCGGATGAATATCCGCGTTGACGAAAAAAATGGGACGGAATACAGCCTGATCTCCGGAGATGTGTCTGTCAACGCGGGAGGCAGAAACGTCAGCCTGACGGGCGGGGAGGTAGTGCGCCTTGCCGGAGAGGGAAAAGTGGTGTCCCGGAGGAAGCTTCTTGGAGTACCGGTCCTTCGGAGTCCGCCTAACCTGCACTGGCGCGTCAGCGGTCGTGAGAAAATGCCGGTGGATTTCCGATGGATAAAGGTTCCCGGCGCCGATGTCTATCATCTCGTGGTAGCCACTGACCGTTATTTTACGAACGTGGTCCATGACAACGGCCGCATCGGGAAAACCGCTGCGGCCTTGAATCTGCCCGCGGGGATGTACTACTGGAAAGTTTCTTCCGTCGACCGCCGGGGACGGGAAAGCCTCTTTTCCCATTTTTCCGTCTTCCGCCTCGTTCAGGACCGGACCGCCCCGTTTTTTGCCATGAACGACCCGATTATCCTCGATGCGGGCGGGGGAACCCGGGTCTTCCTCACGGGTGCGGTTGAACCGGGCAGCCGTCTCAGCATAAACGGGACGCCTGCCCCCCTTGGCCCGGACGGTTCTTTCCGGATCTTTACTCGCATGGCCCCCAGGACATCCAGGTTGAATATCGTTGCGGTGGATGCGGCCGGGAACGTTCTTTCCCAGGGAAGGAACCTGAGGTGAGAGGCCGCTGGATCCCCATAGCCCTTCTTTCCGTGCTCATCCTGGTGTCAGGGTGCAAGAGCAAGGCGACGAAGTTTGTCCTGGCACAGAGGATCAACGGGGTTGGTATCGCGCTCTACACCCAGGGAAACGTGGATAACGCCCTGGAGAGGTTTCAGAAGGCTATCGAATACGCACCCGATTTCGGGTTTGTTAGAAACAATGCCGGGGTGGCCTACTACCATCTCGGCCAGCTGGACCTCGCTGTCGCCCAGTTTCGCCGCGCGGTGGAGATCGAACCGGAAATGGCGGAGATCCATGGCAACCTCGGGGCTACCCTTCTGGTCATGGAGCGTTTCGAGGAAGCCGAGGAGGAGTTGGTGGAAGCACTTCGCCTCGATCCGGACTACCTCCTTGCCTACAGTAACCTCGGTGTCCTACGTTACCGGACCGGACGGGTTGATCAGGCTATCAGTGTCTATCGTCGGGGTCTTAAGATCGACCCGAGTTTCAACCGGCTCCACCATAACCTCGGAGAGGCCCTCATGTCCCAGGGCAAGTACGCCGAGGCCGTGAAACATTACAACCATGCCCTGGAACTGAACCCGGACAACTCACGCACCTATAACAATCTGGCCTGGGCCTATGCCCAGCAGGGAGAGAACATCGAGGACGCGCTGGCCCTTGCCAACGCTGCCCTTGAACAGGATCAGGGAAACGGTTTTTTCTACGACACCCTCGGATGGATCCACTTCAAGCAGGGGCAGTTTGATGAGGCCTACCAGGTCATGGCTAAAGCGATTCAGTACCAGCCGGCCATCCCCGAGATCCGTTATCACATGGGGGAGATCCTGCGCTGGCAGGGAAAGTATCCGCAGGCTATGGAGGAGTATGGGAGGGTGATTGGGCTTGAGCCTTACGGGAAATGGGCAGATAAAGCACAGAAGGCCATCTGGTCAATTAAAGGATTGTAAGAGGGGCGGCGCGCGATAACGGGCAATCTGCTGTGTTCTCGGTCGCGCGTGATCCTCGAAGTACCCGGCAATGTACGTCTCCGGTCCCACGCTCCCTCGGGCCTTGCATCTTACCCATTCTCCCGCGCCGATAAGGGTGTTCCTTTGAAATGTGGCCTTATTAGCGCAGCCCTTTACAAATCCTCGACGTATGTCGCCAAAATCCTGAGAGAAAAGTCCTCGGAGATAAGGGTAGTTCGATCAAACTTATCACTTATACATAGGACTTGGGACCCATTAGGAATCCCCGGTGTCAGAGCAGAAGGTCGGTGATTGGTCATTGGTGACTGGCGATTGGAAAGGGAGGGGGTAAGGTGGAAAAGAGGAATAACCTCCCTGTTTTCAAGGGCCTCCCACTCGTCCTGGTGTTCCTCCTGGCTGTTGTCTCCTTCGGGTGTTCGAAAGAGGACGCGAGGCTCCGTCACGGGTTCGAATCAGGGCGGTACCGTACCATTGTTGCCTTCGGGGATTCCATCGTCGAGGGGTACGGTCAGCCCGAGGGGTGGCCGGAGATCCTCGGCCGCGAACTTTCCGCCCGGTTCGAAGGTGTCCGCATATTCAACGCGGGCCGTTCGGGGAATACTGCGGCTGACGGGGTGGCAAGGATCGGGAAGGATGTCCTTGACCGGAAACCGGACCTGGTTCTAATATCCTTCGGCCTCAACGACATGAAGAACGGCGTCTCGGTGCACTCTTTTGCCGAAAACCTGGTGAGTATCATGGAAAAGGTTTCCGGTTCCGGGGGAACGCCCGTACTGATGACCACGACCCGGCTCCAGAAAGGTGCCGGCAGCCTGGCCAGGGTGAACCCGTCACCCTTTAACGATGTTATCCTGAGACTCGCTGACGAAAAAAAGGTGCCCCTCATTGATGTCTGGGGTCAATTCAAGGGATACAACACGGGAACATATCTGATGGACGTCGCCCATCCCAACGCCGAAGGCTACCGGGTGCTGGCTGAAATAATAAGGGAAGGGCTGGTTGGGGAATAGAAATAGTGCACAGGTGCACCAGTGCACTAGTGCACTGAATTCATAATTTTAAAATTTGAAATCTGAAATTTGGAATGGAGATTCCATGATCCTCAAAGGCACAATCGTCAACGTTATCGCCATTGTCGCCGGTACCCTCATTGGTCGCTATCTGGGGCACTTTATCCCCGAACGCGTGCGCCGCACGATCATGATGGGGCTTGGGCTGGCTGTCCTCCTTATCGGCATTCAGCTGGCCATCCAGTCAAGGAACCCGCTCATCGTCATCGGGGCCATGCTCATCGGGGGAGTTATCGGGGAAACCCTGTCCATCGAACAGCGCCTGGACAACATGGGACACAGGCTTCAACAGCGGTTCCGGGAGGCCGGGAGCGTTGCTGAAGCGTTCGTCACCGCAAGCCTCCTGTACTGTATCGGGGCAATGGCCATCATGGGATCCATCCAGGACGGGCTGGGGCAGGAACCCGCCATCCTGTACGCTAAGTCCGCCCTCGACGGCATCGCTTCTGTGGCTCTGACTTCAACCCTCGGCATTGGCGTGATCTTCTCCGTGATCCCCTTGGTTCTTTACCAGGGGAGTATTACCCTGGCGGCGGGCTGGGTTCAGGGGGTTCTCACCGACTCCGTTGTGGCTGAGATGAACGCCACGGGAGGGCTGCTTATTCTGGGCATCGGCCTTGACATCCTTCAGATCAGGAAAGTACCGGTCGGGAACCTTTTGCCCGCAATTTTCGTTGCTGCAGGGATTGCGATTCTGGTGGGGTGAGGCAACGAAACCTGCGGGCAGAGTACCGTGTGCAAGATGCAGAAATAGGGGGAAAAATTTGCCGGAGAATTTATTTTTTCTTCCCACATTTTCGCTTGAGAACCATGCCCGGAACGGGAGGATTTTATGAGTAAGATCCACATGATGGCCCTTTACCGGGTCAAGAGGGAAAAAGTGGAAGCGATCAGAGAGGCGGTTGCCGAGTTTGTAGCGGAGGTAAAGGAGAACGAACCGGGAGCTCTTTTCTATGAAGCCTATCAGGGCAGGGATGATGTGTCCTTCTTTCACGTCATGACCTTTGAGGACAGTGAATCCGAGGAGAACCACCGCCGGACACCCCACATGGAGACGTTTGTCGGGAAGCTCTATCCCAACTGCGAGGAGGAACCCGGGTTCGTGGAACTGAATCTGGTGGGGTCGAATGTGAGATGAGGAACGACTGGGAGACCGGACGACTGGGCGACTTAGCGATAAAGCTTAGTACAAAGCATTTAAATGGAGGCTTGCGTATATATCGACACTATAGGAATTCAACCAAACTCCTTTTCGCCAAGTTGAATATGACGAATCTCAAATGGAGGATTTCCCCATGTCCTGCTATTTCAGGCACATGAAAGATGTCATGGAGGCGGCGGGGGTCGAGATCACCCCCGGAAACAAGAAAGAGATTGACCGAATCCTTCACGGGATCGCCGGCGTCGAGTACAAGGACTGCTCCTCCGCCTGGAAGAAGATCAAGGAGATGGTCAAGGGGGACCCGGCTGAGCGGGAACTGTTTGTCAAGAAACTCAGGGCCGCTGTAAAAAGATAAAGCAGAATGCCGAATTCTGATCCGTGTGGCCAACCCTTTCTTTACATTCCACATTCTTAGGAGGTTCCGCTCGTGTCCTCTTTCAGCGGTTTTCCGGACGGGGCGGTGAGGTTCCTTTCAGACCTGGCGATGAACAACAAAAAAGCCTGGTTCGAGGCCCACCGGAACGATTACGACAGGTTCATTGTTGATCCAGCCAAAGCTTTTACCGAAGCCATGGGGGAAAGGCTCACGGCCTATGCCCCCGGCATTGTCGCCGAACCGAGGGTCAACGGTTCGATCTTCCGCATTTACCGGGACGTGCGCTTCTCAAAGGACAAGCGGCCCTACAAGACCCACCTGGGTATTTTTATGTGGGAAGGTGGGGGTCGGAAGATGGAGTGCCCGGGTTTTTACTTCCACCTCGAACCTCCCAACCTCCTGCTCGGTGGCGGGATCCACATTTTCTCGAAAACCCTGCTCCATGAATACAGGAGATCCGTGGTCCATCCGAAACACGGCTCGGATTTGTCTGAGGCGGTCGTGTCCGTGTCGAAATGTCTCAACATAGGCGGCCGACACTACAAGAGAACACCCCGAGGGTACGATTCGGACCATCCTTTGTCGGACTTCCTGCTGTTTAACGGGCTTACGGTCTGGACCGAGGCGCCGATACCAGCCGCGCTGCACGGAGCGGAGATCATTGATCACTGTTTCGATGTGTTCAGGAAAATGCTGCCGATACACACATGGCTCCGCGGAATGGCAGGAAGAGCTCGCGGAGCCAGAATCTAGAATCTAGACTCCAGATACTAGACTCTGCTGATCTTCCCCCGACACCCCTGTACATCTGGTGCTTAACGCCCGATACGCCCACACATTGACATGCTGATACGTTTCAAAGGGAATGTACTCTCCCTGTTTTGGTTTACTTCTGTGTTTGGCATTCTGTATTCTGTATTCGTCATAGGAACCAGGATTATTTTGAACCTTGGATTTGGATTCTTGAATAAGAGGATATACCCATGGACTTCATGACCCACACTACCCTTGGCCGAACCGGCCTTTCGGTCAGTCGCCTGGGCATTGGTGCTTCCTATGGAGCGCCCGCATTCGCCCTAGAAAAGGCTTTTCACGAGCACGGGATCAACGCTTTTTACTGGGGTGCTTTGAGAAAGCCGAGCATGGGGGAAGCGTTGAAGAACCTGTGCCGCACGGAACGGGAAAAGGTCGTCGTCATGTTCCAGACCTACGACAGGTCCGGGTTTCTTATGAAACGGCGGCACGAGAAAGGGCTGCGGACACTGGGGATCGATCACGCGGACATCCTGATCATGGGTTGGGCCAACCGGGAGCCCGTGGGACGGTGGCTGGAAACAGCTGTCCGTCTCAAAGAGGAGGGAAAAGTGAAGCACCTCTGTGTCTCGGGGCATAAGCGGATGCTCCTGGGGGAGATGGCCGCCAGGCCTGACCTTCCCTTCGACGTCTATATGGTCCGCTACAACGCGGCTCACACGGGTGCCGAGCGGGATGTTTTTTCCTCTCTGCCCAAGGAAAACCCTCCGGGGGTGATGACGTTTACGGCCACCCGATGGGGACAGCTCCTGCAGCCGAACCGGATGCCCCCTGGTGAAGAACCTTTGACCGCGGCGGACTGTTACCGCTTCTCCCTTTCAAATCCCCATGTTGACCTGTGCATGATGGGCCCGAGGAGCGCCGAAGAGCTGGAAAGCGGGTTGAGAGCCCTCCAACTCGGGCCTCTTTCGGATGAGGAAATGGGAAGGGTGAGGTGGATCGGGGCTCATGTGTACGGCCAGTAAGCCAAACGGTGCGTTTATCGTTTATTGTTTAACGTTTAACGTGGTTTTCCTGGACCTTGTGGTTCTTGAATTGATTTCAATCTTGAATTTTAAATTTTTATCTTTTCCAACCACTGTTCACTAATCACTGATCACCAATCACTTGGCTCCATTTCTACATCCTCCTGTTCTTCATGTATCCGCTTTTCATGGTTTTTTCCACGTACAGGCAGGCTTGACGGGAAAGGGCGATGAGCTTTTCAGGCCTGGGTTTTTCACCCTGACCGGATACCGCGGCTCCCAGAGCCAGATCATACCGTCCCCCGTGCTGTTCCCGGAAGTGCTCGATGAGGCGGTCGGCGTAGCCGTCCACCAGGGATGCATAGGTCAGGATGACAAACTCTCCCTGGGGCCGGCTCTGGATAAGATTGTCCTCCATTCTTCCATCATCCATGATGTGGAGGATGGTCTCCTCCATATCCCCCAGCGATTCGAATGAGTATGTGTCCTCAGAGGATGTCATGCCCGAGGCCGGGTTCACGTGCACGGTGAGGACTCCCACCGTTTTGCCCTCGGACAGGCGATTGGCCAACTCACCGGTGAACTCCTCGTCTCCGGGATGCCAGGCTGTGATTCCCCTCTGGGGACTGATGAGACCCTGGGTGGGCAGCGAGAACCGGAAAGAGGTTTTCTCCCCGGGAGTGCTTGTGGCGGAAATGGTGCCTCCGTGCTGTTCCACCAACTCCTTCGTCAGGGAAAGGCCAAGCCCGGTTCCCTTGGATTCCGAATGTTCCTCGGCCGGTTCGTTGAGGATGCCCCTGTAGAAACGGTTGAAAACAAGGGATAGCTCCTCCTCTGAGATGCCTGGCCCGGTGTCGCTGACCTCGAAAACCGTATGCCCGTCCGAGGTGTGAAGGGCGATGTCGATGTGGACACCCGTTCCGCCGTACTTGATAGCGTTCCCGATGAGGTTAACCAGGGCCTGTTCCACCCTGTCCCTGTCAGCGATGAGATTTGGGAGATCTTTTTCGGCGTGGAGCCTCACCACGGCTTTGCTGGCTTCGGCCTGAGGGTTGAGGAGCTTGACGGCGTTCTCCGCGATCTCGAGGGGGTTGAACGGTTCCTTGGTCAAGGCTAACTGTCCCGACTCGAGGCGGGCGAGGTCGAGGAAGTCGTTGATAAGCCGGTTGAGCCTCTTGCTCTCGTTGTGGATGATGAAGAGGTAGCGTTCGAGGGGTTCGGGTATGTCGTCTCTCCTGATCAGAAACTCCGAAAACCCCTGAATCGAAGTGAGGGGCGTGCGAAGCTCATGGGATACGGTGGAAATGAGCTCCGTCTTGAGGTGATCGAGCTTGCGGATCTGAAGCCGGTCGAAAATCCCCTCCAGGAGTAGCCCGGAAAACTGCGTCAGGATGGCCTGGGAAACCTTCATCAGTTCCATGAACTCGGGGGAACCCTCCGGAACCGCCGAAAGGGCAATGCCGAAAAGGTTGTGCCGCGGGGGCAAAAGGCTCCTGAGGAGGCGAAGTCCGGAGCTGTTGAGGAGATCCCAGGCGAACCCCAGTTCCCGGAGGCGTTCGTTGTCCGGGTAAGGGGGGTGAAGTGATGCGGCAGCCAGGAACTGGTACACGGAGAAGCCGGAGGCGAAATCCATGACCGACATGTTGGTCCCCGTTTCCGGGTTAATGGTTCCTGCCCATGCCCGGTTGCTGCTCATCTCGCCTACGAGGATCATATGAGAGGATGATCCCAGAACGCTGTTCATCCCTCTGACCGTAGCCGGGATCAGGCCGGTCTCGATGTCCATGGATTTTCCATGGATTTCCTGGAGGGTGGAAAAGAGGGAGTTCGAGGAGATGCTTATGCGGTCGACCTCCTCCCACAGGTACAGGTTTTCCATCCCCATCCCAACCTGGAGGGCGAGGGATTTAAGGGTCCGGAGGTTTTCCTCGGTGAACCCCTCGTTCATCGTAGTATCGGTGACGTTCATGACCCCGATCAGGCGCCCGCGGCTTTTCAGGGGAACGCTGATAAACGACCTGGTCCGGTATCGGTCCTGAAACTGAGCTGAAAACCGGATATCCTGGTCCATATCGGGGACCAGGACGGCGTCACCGGTAGCGGCTACCCAGCCCGATACACCTTCTCCCACGGGGACTTTCACCCCTCCCATGTTTTCCGGGTAGCGACCGGCCCAGGCGGTCAGGGAAAGGTTCTGTCCCTGGGGGTCCAGGGAGAGGATGGAAACCCGCTCCGCGTCGAACAGCGCGAGGACCCTGTTGCAGAAGGTGCGGAGGATCGTGACCTCATCAAGGTTGGAGTTAAGCAGTTCCTCCAGCTCCAGGAAAAGATCCTCCGTGATCTGTCGCGTCATGTTTCAACCTCCTGAGTGATCCTCGGTGGCGCTGACTCCCGATACTGCGACGGGATCGTTTCTCCGGCAATTTATCACAAAACGAAAGGGGAGGTAGGGATAGAGAATTGAGGATTGAGAATTGAGAACTTAAACCAGTGATTGGTGATTCGTGATTGGAGGAAGGTTTGAGGTTTGATTTTTGAAGTTGCAGAAAATTCACGTTGGATGTTTGACGTTGGACCTCTATTCTTCCCGCGCCCCACGCCCTGAGCTTGTCAAAGGGCGTCCCCTTCGCTAATCTCCCGACTGGGCTCTATGACCTCAAACTTCAAACACCAAACCGTTCACTAATTATCAATGACCAATCACCAGTTTTTCTCGTTAAACATTGAACGTTAAACATTAAGCGTGTTTAATATAAAATTCTTGCGCAAACATTTCCGCTACATCGGGGCAGGGGAGGATGGGATGAAACAGATACCGGACAATTACAGGATCGTTCTGACGGCTGATCAGATCCAGGCCAGGATCAGGGAGATGGGGGCCGAGATCAGCCGGGACCTCGGGGGTGAGGCCCCGGTGGTGGTGGCCGTGCTTAAAGGGGCCTACGTTTTCCTTGCGGATCTGGTGCGGGCCATGTCTGTCCCCGTGGAGATCGATTTCGCACAGATATCCAGTTACGGGGACGAGACCGCATCCACCGGACGGATCAAGGTCATGAAGGACATCTCCACACCCGTCGCCGGCCGGCACGTACTGGTGGTGGAGGATATCGTGGACACGGGACGGACGCTGCACTATTATCTGAACGAACTGCAGCAGCGCAACCCGGCTTCTCTGCGTCTGGCGGCCCTCATCAACAAACCTGAAAGGCAGGAGTTCACGCCGGAGGTTGACTACCTCGGATTCACGATCCCCAGCGGCTTTCTTGTGGGCTATGGGCTCGATCATGCGGGAAGATGGCGGGATCTGCCGGGGATTTACGAAGTGATCGATGCATGATCATCGATCACTTCGAGTCCAAAGTCCAACGCCCAAAGCCCAAAGGGATAGAACAATTGAGGATTGAGGATTGAGAATTGAGAATTGAGAAAAAACAGTGATTAGTGATTCGTGATTGGTGATTGGAAAACGGTTTGAGGTTTGAAGTCTGAGGTTTGAAGTTTTACGTCAGAAGCCAGGATCCATAGGCCAGGAAGAAATTCACATTAAACATTAAACAGTAAACGTTAAACCTATATGCACCAGGGACTTTCTTTTTGAACATACTTTTTTATTTCGGCGTCGTCCTTATCTGGGGGACCACCTGGTTCGCCATTCTGTTCCAGCTCGGCAAGGTGGATCCCCTTGTCTCGATCATCTACCGCTTTTCCCTGGCTGCGTTGATGCTGATGTTCTACTGCATCCTCACCGGGAGGCGGATGCGGTTTTCCCTGCGGGACCATCTGTTCATGGCTCTGATGGGAACGTTTCTTTTTTCCCTGAATTACTGGTTGTTCTACGTGGCGGAACTCTATCTCGCCAGCGGCCTGGTGGCGGTGGTTTTTTCCACGATGGTCATCCTCAACATCCTTTTCGGGGTGGTCTTTATCGGTGCGCCCATACGGCCAAAAGTGGTCCTGGGAGCCCTTATGGGTCTGGCCGGGATCGCCCTGGTCTTCAGGCCGGAGCTGGCGGCCTTTACCCTGTCGGATAAGGGGTTGTTTGGTCTGCTGCTCAGCCTTGGAGCCACGATATCGGCGTCACTGGGGAATATCATCTCGGCTCGCAACCAGATGGTGCGGATTCCGGTGATCCAGGCCAACGCCTGGGGGATGAGCTACGGCGTTCTTTTAATGCTGATCACCGCTCTTCTCACCGGGAAGAAGTTCACCTTCGAGGTCACCGTCAGTTACGTCACATCCCTGTTGTACCTGGCTTTGTTCGGTACCGTCTTCGCTTTCGGAATGTACCTGACGCTCATCGGGCGAATCGGCGCCGACCGGGCCGCCTATGCGACCCTGCTTTTTCCCATCGTGGCCCTGGCGCTGTCCATGATGTTCGAGGGGTACCGGGGAAATCCGGGGGCTTTTGGAGGATTTGTCCTGATCCTCGCGGGGAACTTCCTGGCCCTTAGCAGGATGAAAAAACCCGTTGAGAGTTGAGCGTTAAAGGTTGAGGGTTTGTGGTTTGCGGTGATGGGAAAAGTTTTCAGTGCCTCGATGCACCAGTGAACTTGTGCACTGACCCCTCAACTCTCAACCCTCAACTCTCAACCCTCAACTCTCAACCCTCAACTCTCAACCCTTAACTTGGAACTATTATTTCCCCAGTGCCTCAGCCAGGTCCTTGTCCACCTCCCCGATGGGGGCGATGCCGAAGTTGTCCACGAGCACCTGGAGAACGCCGGGCGTGATAAAAGCGGGCAGGGTCGGGCCCAGTTTGATGTTCCGGATCCCCAGGTGCAGCAGCGTCAGCAGGATGCAAACGGCCTTCTGCTCGTACCAGGACAGGATCATGGACAAGGGAAGGCTGTGAAGGTCCGTCTCGAAAGCGTCAGCCAGGGCCGATGCGATGCGGATGGCCGAGTAAGCGTCGTTGCATTGTCCAATATCCAGAAGTCGTGGGATGCCGCCGATGTCACCGAATTCCATCTTGTTAAACCGGTACTTTCCGCACGCCAGGGTAAGGATTACCGTGTCTTCGGGTGCCTTCTCGGCGAACTCGCTGTAGTAGTTGCGCCCGGGCTTGGCCCCGTCGCATCCTCCTATGAGGAAGAAGTGCCGGATGGCGCCCGATTTTACGGCGTCCACCACCGCCCCTGCAACGCCTAGAACCGCGTTGTGGCCGAACCCCACAGTGATGTTTTTTGCTTCCATGTCCTCAGCAAAGCCTTCCGATTCAAGGGCAGCCTCGATGACCGGGGAAAAATCGTCATTGCCAACGTGCCTGACCCCTGGCCAGGCCACGAGGCCCGTGGTAAAGATGCGGGCTTCGTAGCTTTTGCGGGGTTTCTGGATGCAGTTGGTGGTCATGAGGATGGCTCCAGGGAACGCATCGAACTCCTTGTGCTGGTCCTGCCAGGCTCCGCCATAATTACCTACCAGGTGACTGTATTTCTTGAGTTCCGGGTAGCCGTGGCAGGGGAGCATCTCCCCGTGGGTATAGACGTTGATCCCCTTTCCCTTCGTCTGTTTCAGAAGGATTTCCAGATCTTTCAGGTCATGGCCGGAAACGAGGATCGCCTTGCCCTTGACCGGCGTGATACGTACCTGGGTTGGTTCCGGGTGTCCGTAAACCCCGGTATTGGCCTCGTCGAGCAGCTCCATGACCCTCAGGTTGACTTCGCCCACTCTCATGGCCATGGCCACCAGGTCATCCGCCGAATGGTCCGTCGTGAGGTAATCGAGGGCTTCATGGAAAAAGGCGTTTATCCTCTGGTCAGTTTTCCCGAGAATGAGGGCGTGGTCGGCATAGGCTGCCATACCCTTGAGGCCGTATAAAATGAGTTTTTCGAGACCTGCTGCATCGTCCCCGACAGCCCGCTGCCGTATGGTGATCCCCACCGCACCGGCCTGGGCGAGGAGTCCGGCTCGGTCCTGGCCGGGGGAGAAGGCGGCTGCTTCGGAAATCTCCTCGGGTTTTTTCCCTGCCTGTCCGCAGGCGTCCTCGTAAAGTATTCTGGCGCGGTCACGGATTTGGATGCCCTGCCGGATCATGGCCTCGATCCGGTCAGGGTCGAAGTTCACGTTGGTGACGGTGGTAAACAGCGCTTCGATGACGAAGCGATCGATCGATTGATCCGCGGCCCCCAGTTGCCGTGCCCGATGGGCGTACTGGCTGATCCCCTGGACTGTGTGGATCAGGAGGTCCTGGAAGTCTGAAGTTTCGTCATCCTTGCCGCACACCCCGAACCTGTCGCATCCGGTCCCATGGGCGGTCTGCTCGCACTGGTAACAGAACATGATGGTTATCTCCTTTTCTAAGATCAAAATAGTATCAGCATATCTTTTGCTGTCATGGAAAGTATATCGCGCCTTGTGCGGAGAAACCTTGACGGGGGTCAATAAACGGTGTTTGACGACCTGGCGAGGGGGCGACTGGGCGACGGGGAGGGAAGAGAGGGATCTAACCTCCAATGCTTGCCAAGCCGTAGCTTTAGCGAAAGCTGGTCCAACGCCTGCCCACCGTAGCCTTGCGCGAAGGTGGGTCCAACGGGAGAGGCAGTTCAGAGTGCAAAGTTCAGAGTGCAGAGGGAACATTGTTGAGAATTGAGAATTGAGGGTTGGAAATCCAAGAATGCCGTTTGCTGTTTGTAGTTTGAAGTCGCGAATTTGAAATTGTATGTCTGGAACCAGGAACTAGGTACTAGGCACCAGATACTGCCTTGATGTTCTCCGGCCCGTTGTTTCCCGGCGCGTTGACCTTCTTCGACACGTCCCAGGCGTCCATCTGCCCGGCGGGGTAAAGGACGAGGAGGGGAGACAATATCTCCGGGTCCTGAACGGCGTTGTCAAGCCACAGGTCGCGCTTGTCCCTGCGGATGATGGCAGGCATGCGGTCGTGGATGGGAGCGAGAAGTTCATTGGGCTGGGTGGTCACGATGCTGCAGGTGCGGATACTTTCCCCTTCCGGCGAAGTCCAGTCGGAGTAGAGCCCCGCGAACCCGAAGGGCCGTCCGTCCTTCATGGTGATGAAGACCGGTACCTTCCCCCCTTCGGTCTTGCGCCACTCGTAGAACCCGTCGGCGGCGATGAGGCACCGGTGTTTTTTAAAGGGTCCTTTAAAGCTCGGTTTTTCCGCCAGAGTCTCGGCTCGGGCGTTGATCATGCGGCTGCCGATGGACAGGTCTTTCGACCATGGGGGGATGAGGCCCCAACGGGCCAGCATGAGTTGGTTCCCGTCCTCGTTCACCACCACCGGAACGTCCTGCGTGGGGGCTATGTTCCAGGAGGGGCGGAGGGGGATCTCCGGACTCTGGAGGTTGAATTCCTGTTTTAGGAGGGGGAAAAGTTTAAATTGTACGTATCTGCCACACATATCATTTGTCGCCATAGTCCAAAGAGATAAGTCCTCAGAGATAAGGGTACTATGCTCAAACTTATCACGTATACTTAGGACTTAGGACCCATTTATCCCATTCTCCTGCGCTGATAAACGTATTTTCATGCAAAGCGGCTTATTGGAACCGCTCCTCGGGAATCCTCACGTACGTCACAGTCCAGACTCCAGATACCAGTAACTAGACACTCGGAGGAGCGAGCAGGGCTCGCTCCTCCGCATTCGGCAATATCCCGAACAACTGGCCCTCGATAACCGTTTCGTCCCTCTGGTTGACGAATATTGCCGAACACTTGACGCGCCCGCGCTCATCCATCTCGTCGATGGTGAGGGTACAGGTTACCGTGTCGCTGAAGTAGACGGGAAGGCGGAAGCGAAAGTTCATTCCTGAGGCCAGCATGGCAAGCTGGCCCCCGATCTCGGACATGAGACTGCCCACGTGAAGCCCGTGGCAGATCAGACCATCCAAACCTTTTCCCTTCGCATATTCCCTGTTGGAGTGCACCGGGTTGTGGTCGTTGGAAACATCGGTAAACAGATGGACGTCCTCTCCGGTGAAGGTTCGTGTGACGGAGAAGGAGTCCCCGACGGTGATTTCCCCCTCAATGAGTCTGCGGCGGATGGTGGCGGTCATTAATCTCTCCGGCAAGAAAATTCCAAATTTCAAAATTGATCTCAGATCAAAAAGTTCCTTGTGCGCATTTGTACCCGTGCATTAGTGCATTGAATCACGGATCTCAACCCCAAACCTCAAACTTCAAACTCATTGTTTTGCCCGAGCTTCTCCCTCAACTCTTTCCTGAACCTCTTCACGTCCTCGGTCACTCCGGATAAAATCTCGCCCTTTTTATAAAAATCCATGAACTGGATGTTCGCGAGTTCGGGGTGAACCAGGATGTCCGGCCCCGAGGAGGACATTTTGCCCCTGACGATGGAGGCCTGCATGATCTGGAAGGTTGAGAAAATGTTCTCCAGCATGGAGGGTACAGGGTGCTCGTCGTCCGGGACTTTTTGCCCCGATACATCGATGGCCGCAAGGATGTCGCATTCGGACCGGATCAAATCGTAAGGGAGGGGGTTAACCGTGCTGCCGTCAGTAAGGACCCTGCCGCCGAGTTGATAGGGTTCCAGGAGGACGGGAACCGAGATGCTGGCACGGAGGGCCTGGATGAGCGGCCCAGACCGGAAAACAACCTCCTCGCGCTTCCAGAAGTCGGTGGCGACGATGCGAAGGTCGAGGGAAAGTTCCTCGAAGGAGAGAACCGGAAGGTGTCCCCTCAGGAAATCCTCCACTTTTTTCCCCTTGAGAACCCCGAGAGTGCTGAAAACGGAAAAGTCCAGCATGCCGGTCATCCGGCGAATCCCCATCCCGTCGAAGATTTCCTCGATTTGCCTGCCGGTGAGCCCCCCCGCGTAAAAAGCCCCGATCACCGCCCCGATGGATGTACCGGAAATGATGGAGGGGCGGATGTCCATCTGGTCGAGAGTTTTCAAAAAGGCAATGTGGCACAGCCCCTTGGCCCCTCCGCCCCCCAGGGCCAGGCCGACACGACGGGTGCTCTTGTTTGCGGATTTCAATATAAGATCCAACATCCAAGGTCCAAGGTTGAACTTCAAACTTCAAACTTGGAGTTTAGAACGTTCCCGCCCCCCAACGCTCCTGGAAACGGTACACCCCGGTTTTGATGAACCGTTTGAGCCCGTTTTCCTGCCAGTCCTCGTAGGGAAGAGTGTGGCTCAGGCCGTCGGAGTTATCCCAGAGGGTGTCGAAATAACGGTTAAAAGCCGCGGTGATGTGAGGCGCGTTGTCCAGAAGGAGATCGGCCTCAAGGTTGAAGTTGCCGATGTTGCGCCTGGTCCAGTTGGCGGAACCGGTAATAAAGACGCTGTTTCCGGAATGCCTGTATATTATGGATGCTGATTTGGTGTGGAACTGTTCGCCGTGGGTGTCGGCCCAGCGAACGGAGATATCGTGTTCATCGGAAAGTTTCATCAGTTCGGCTGCCACGGGCCGATTGGGAATCCCTATCTTCCTCATTCCAAAAGCGTCGCGG
Organism: uncultured bacterium; assembly: GCA_965603295.1. Classification (GTDB taxonomy): domain Bacteria; phylum BMS3Abin14; class BMS3Abin14; order BMS3Abin14; family BMS3Abin14; genus JAFGWO01. The sequence continues at coordinate 30,881 of CBFDCL010000001.1, forward strand.
TTCGCGTCCAGGATAAGACGGATGGTGACGCCCCGTTCGACGGCTTTTTTTATCGCTTCCACGATCTCCCTCTGGGAGAGATAAAACAGGGCGATACGGACCTCGTCCCCCATGCTGGTGCCTTCAAACAGGCTCACCAGGGAACGGCCCACGGCTCCCTCCGTGAGCACTTTGACTTCCGGCCATCCCGGGGCTGCTGCTGTGCCTCCTGTCAGGCCAACTGCCTGCCTTCTGACGGACTCGGCCTTAAAAAGCAGGGCATCCGTTGTCCCGGTAATGAGGTTGTTTTGACCTTCCAGGCTCCATCGCAGAACCTCGAGCTCCGAGTGAAGAATCTCCAGAACCGATCGTCCCCTGACGTGGAGGGCCATGTTGGAATGAGCGGAGCTGCCGTCAGCGGGGTTGAGGCTTCCGATGAGCATCTCCAGGCCGGTTTTTGAAGAACCGGCGACCACCACCTTCCGATGGTTGGCGTTGAACCTGAGCATCCTGCCGAACTGGAGAATCGATATTTCCGGCCCGCCTGTCTCGAAAGGGTTGGAAAGCCTCGGAGCCCCGGCCCATTTTTTAAACATGGGGGAGTTTAGGACCTTTTCAAGGATGGACCAGTAAGGAGCATAGATCCTGTTCGAATCCGAGAGGAAAGTAAGGTCGGTGGATACAACCGGTATCCCTGATTGGAAGAGGTCCTTGAAAAATCCCGGTTGGCTGGATCCGTAGATGCGGTTGATCGGGTCGGAAAGAACGATAATGTCAAGGTCGGGTATTTCCTGCTTTCTTTGGATAAGGGCCTCGGCCAGTTCCGCAGACAGCTTGCGGTGTTCCCCGGGGACGCTTCCTTTCCAGGGGTTCCAGAGGAACATGTCGAGGAAGAGGAACCGGTCCGCCCTCCCGATCATGGCCAGGATCTCGTCGAAAATCTCCTGGTTAAAGACCCGTTTACCGGCTGTGGGGTCCCAGGCCGTATCGTCGATGAGGAGCCTGATGTCCCCGGGGGGGGTGGGAACGTGTGCGGCTTCGATGTCGAACCCCGGGGGCGCGGGTTTCAGGGTGTAAAGCAGTAGAGGGGAAAGGACAAGGGCAACGGCTGCAAGAGACCATATGGCGGTTGCCTTCCAGTGGCGGGAAAAGAGGTTTTTCATGATCTCAGTGTGACCGCTTAGCCGGGATCGTGTCAACAGTAGATCCAAGAGGAATCAAAGCCCAATGCCCAAAGACCAAAGAAAACACAGGTGATTAGTAACTGGTGACCCCTCGACAGGCTTCCTCCTTCGCCTGAAGCTTAGGTGGACAGGCAGGGGATCCGGGGGGTCCAGGGAACAGAGTCCAGAGTCCAGAGAAAAGAAGGATCCAAGGTCCAACATCCAGGAAAACCACGTTAAACGTTAAACAATAAATGAAAAACGTTATTTCCCTCTGAGCACTGAACCCTGAACAGCTCTTCTGCCTCATTGAATCCTTGAAGACCGGGTCGATTAAGGATAACCTTTCCTGAACGGATTGGGCCGGTAGGGGGAAACCTGGTGTATTGACAGGGAGGCAAGAAATGTCCGAGAAAAAGAGCGTATGGAAAAATTTTACTACGGGGCAAACCTGGCTGCGGGGCTTGTTCATGCTCCTGTTCGCCCTGATTTACAGCTTCGCGGAGGTCATCGTTGGCATCGTGGTTCTGCTCCAGTTCCTGTTCGTCCTGTTCTCCGGCGAAGAGAATCGCCGGTTAAAGGAGTTTGGTGCGGGGCTGTCCGTCTATATCTACCGGATCATCGCGTACTGGACCTATAACTCGGAGGAGAAGCCGTTCCCCTTTGCCCCGTGGCCAGAGAGTGATGAGACATAGTTTCATCACCTCGGTGCGAAAGGCGCAAAGCGCTGGGATGCCCAAAAGGGAAAATCCAGGGATGGGTTGGAAATCTTTGAGGAGACAGGAGCTTCGATCCCCCCCTCTCCGTGTCTCCGCGTCTCCGTGTCAAACGGTCTAGACAAGAATTAACCTGTCTGTCACATAGAGAACCCCATATGACCACCGATCCCCGATCCCATGTACCTCTTTCCGGAGGGGCACTCCTCATCTTAGTGTGCCTCATCTGGGGCGGGAACATGGTTTCCATCAAGTTCAGCAACCAGGGGGTTCCTCCCATGATTGCTGCCACCCTGAGATCCGTTTTGGCGGCGGTATGTCTGTGGGGTTTTGCGGCACTCAGGGGAAAACGGGTGCTCCTCCGGGGGGCGGACCTCAAACACGGGATCGTCATAGGGATCCTCTTCGGTCTGGATTTTTTCTTCCTTTATTGGGGAACCGCTTTCACGGTGGCATCCCGGGCCATCATTTTCCTTTATACCCACTCCATCTGGGCCGCCATCGGAGCCCATTTCTTTCTCAAGGGAGACCGTCTCACTCCGATGAAAACCGGGGGCCTTCTCCTTGCATTCCTCGGTGTCGCATCGGTGTTCGGAGTCCGGTCAGAAGGACTCCCCCCGTCCTTCTGGATCGGGGATCTCATGGAGGTTGCCGCCGCCCTGTTCTGGGCCGCGACCACTCTATATATCAAGAGGGTTGCCAGCACGAGGCCCATTGACCATTACCAGACCCTTTTCGCCCAGCTGCTTTACTCTATTCCCGTTCTGGCCCTGGGTTGGCTGTTCCTGGACCTGGGCAAGCCGGTGACTCTTGACAGACTTGTCCTCGGGGCCCTGGCCTACCAGATTCTGCTTACGGCATTTTTCAGCTACGTTCTCTGGTTCTGGATGATTCACACCTACCCGGTGAGCCGTCTTGCCGCCTTTATCTTCCTCGCCCCCCTGTTCGGAGTTCTCCTGGGAGCGGTTGCTCAGGGGGATCCTATAACGATGCAGTTGATGATGGGGTTGGGGTGTGTCGGTGGAGGCATATATCTCGTAAATAAACCCCAGAAAAGTTAACGAGATATATGCCTCCAGTTCCTAGTGTGTGTCTGGACCTGGAAACCAGGAACCAGGTGCAAGATACTGCCCTTCTGCACTCTTGACGGCCGAAAAACAATTAGCATCTGCTGCGTTCTCAGTCGCGCGTGATCCTCGAAACACCCGGCTGGGCCCTAACGGTTTTTCTCCGTGTCTCCGTGTCCCTGTGTCTTCGCGTCTGACGATTTACCCCTTAGAGTCTCGATCTCCACGCGGATGACCACGACATTCTCGAGGTCTATCCCGGGAAAATCATATTTTCGGTCCGAATACTGGCCCATGAGGATGGCAAGACCCTTTTTCTTGTCCTCGGGTCCGGTGAGGATGCGGGCTTTGCCTGTGCCGATGATGCTGCGGAATTCGGCCGTCCAGGAACAGGCTTTTTCGCCCCGGGCCAGCCTGTAATGGGAAACAACGGTGAAACAGATCTCGGGGTTTTTCCCCAGGACATCGATCTTCCGGCCTTCAGGAGCGGAGTGGAAGAAAAGGGCGTCGTCCCAGTAACCAAAGTTTAACGGAACGACGTAGGGCTTCCCGTCGTCCACCATGGAGAGATAACAGATCTCGCCCCGGCGGAGGATGTCGATGAGTTCCTCTTGGGACTCAATTATTTTGTCTTTCCGGCGCATAGGTTTTTTATATCAGAATTCAGAAGGCAGGAGAAAAGGAGAGTTGAGCATAAAGGATCATTAAGGGTTTCTCGTTTCTGGAATATACAACTTCAAAAACTTCCGTTTCGACTCCGACCGGAACCAGGACTAGGATTACCTCTCCCCCTTGTGGTATCTTTTTCGCAAAGTTCCTGATTAAAGGAGACCATACGCATGAAGCGCAGCTTTCTTTTCATCCTGATCCTAATTTTCCTCCTCGGCCCTGCCCACAATTCCTCCGCGGGTTTCCTTGACGATCTTCTCAAGCAGGTGACGGGATCGAAGGAGAGCGAGGAAGACACCCTTGTCTCCGGCCTGAAGGAGGCACTGGACATCGGGACGAAGAACGCGGTGAAAACCGTTTCGCAGGAAAACGGGTATTTCGGGAACCTTGACATAAAGATCCCGGTTCCCCGGAAGATTGAGAAGGCGGAATCGGTCCTGAGGAAAATCGGACTGGGCAAGCAGGTGGACGAGTTCATCCTCAGCATGAACAGGGCGGCTGAAGGAGCGGCCCCTCAGGCAGTGGACATCTTCGTGGGGGCCATCCGTGACATGACCGTGGTGGATGCCTACGGGATCGTGAAGGGTGAGGAGACCGCCGGCACCGAGTATTTCCGGGGGAAAACCTCCGACGACCTGACTGGCCTCTTCCGTCCGGTAATTACCGAATCCATGGCCCGTGTCGGCGTGGTGAAAAGCTACAAAAAAATGATCGACAAGTACAATTCCCTTCCCCTTGTGAATAAAGTGGATGTGGATCTGGAAGGATATGTCACCGAAGAAGCCCTGAACGGTCTTTTCTTCATGGTTGGAGAAGAGGAGAAGAAGATCCGGACGGACCCGGCAGCAAGGGTGACGGAGTTGTTACGGAAAGTTTTTGGCAATTAATGGCAGAATGCAGAATGGGGAAGTCAGAACAAGACAAGGCAAATAGAATCTCATCAAACAGGTTTGCTTCTGGCTCCTGGCTCCTGGATTCCAAACTTACCGAGGAAAATCCTGATGTTTAAAAAACAGATCAGTTCAACAATCGATATTGAAGCCTCCCCGGAAGAGATCTGGAAGCACCTGACCGATTTTGCGGCCTATTCCCAGTGGAACCCTTTCATTGCCGGAATTGAGGGGGAAACCGTTGTCGGTGCCCGCATCCAGGTTACCCTTCACCTGGAGAACGGTAAGACGATGGTTTTTAAGCCCACTGTCAGAGAGGCTACCCCCGGGAAAAACCTGATGTGGTTGGGGCGCACTGCCCTGCCGGGGCTGCTGGACGGGAAACACTCGTTTACCATCGAGAGGCAAGGCGAAAGGTCATCCCGTTTCATCCAGGCGGAGGTCTTCTCCGGGATCCTGGTTCCCCTGTTACCCGGTGCTCTTCTTGAGCAGAGTGTGAAAGGTTTTGAAATGTTTAACGCCGTGCTGAAAGAGAGGGCGGAAGGGAAGGAGGAGCCAGGAGATTTAAGTCAGGATCCGGAATAAACAGGAATATTCATAGGTTGATACATGTTGAGAGTTGAGTGTTGAGTGTTGAGGGTTTATGTTCGCAACGCCCAACGGTCAACCCGTAACCTTTCCGTCAGGGGGTGAACCATGAAACACAATATGGGAACAGTCGATCGAATCATCAGGGGGCTTGTGGCGGTTGTTCTTGCCTACCTGATCTTCTCGAAGGCGGTCAGCGGTGCTCTGGCCATTGTCCTGGGTGTTGTGGCTCTGGCCATGATTGTTACGGCCATCTTTGCTTACTGTCCGCCTTATGACCTGCTGGGAATAAAGACGTGCCGATGCGACGATCACGGGGAAGACAAGTCGGCCGAGGTGTAAGGACAGCTGCTGCAGCTTTTTTTGAGGGGTTCTCTTTGGGAGAGGAGGCCCCTTTTCTCATGGTCCGTTCGGGAGCATTCTATGGCCATGAACCGGGGTTTTACCGAAGAGCCTTCCGGAGATCTTCCGGACCACCTGGCACGAGTGAAAAGCTACGTACTCTCGGTTGGGGAATCCGCAGTTGACATTGCGGTCTCCATCCTGGCCCTCGTTATTGTGGGGCGTTTCTACGGGCCCGAGGGGATGGGCGTCTACACTTTCCTCATGTCCGTCTTTGTGATTGTTGTTTTCCTGTCGGAAGTCGGTATCGACAAATGGATCGAAAAGGAACTGGCATCCGAGGGGCAGATTGATACTTCCCGAATGCTTGCCGAGGCAAAGGGCGCGGTTCTCCTCTCTGGACTGGCGGGCTGTCTGGCGATGTTGATTTTCGGAGCCTGGGCTTCGAAAAGCCCAACAGTGGCCGGGGGTACCTGGCCGGGGTTTGTTCTCCTTGCCCTTGCCGTGCCTCTGAACCTCAGGTCAGGGCTTCAGGTGTCGGTGCTCCACGGACAGGGAAAGCCCGGTGAGGCGGCTCGAGCGGGGTTCGTCAAACGCTCTGTTTTTCTGGCAAGCGTATTTACCCTTGCCTATCTTCGCTTCCGGCCCGAGCTGCTCATGGCTGGTTTTGTTCTGTCCGAGGCGGCATCCCTGGCTTCGGCCAGGAGGCGTGTCAGGATGCCTTCCATAGGCGCGGTTCTCAAGAGGATCCGTGGGGTCGGGGAAACGTTCCGGATGGGCTCACAGTATTATTTTACTCACGAGGCGCTCAAGGTCCTCTTCTTCGTGGATTTTTTTATCCTTGGGTTGTTCGTGTCTGCCACTCAAGAGGGGTCTTATGCCCAGGCCTCGGTTCTGGCCCGTTTCTTCCTGCTCATCCCTCTGGGGGCGGCTCCCCTTTATCGGGTCAAAGTGTACAGGGCTTCGGGTTCCGGGCAAGGAGAGATCTTTTCCGATTCCGCCCGGACCGCAGCCAGGCTTTTCACTCTTCACTCGATGGCGGGGTTGTTGTTCCTGCTCTACTTTCCCCATGTTCTCAGGGTCGTATTCAGGGTCCAAGGAGATACACCTGTTTTTTTCCAGGTTTTTTCCCTCCTTCTCCCGGGTTTGCTTTTATTTGCTTCCACTCTTGTTCTTGAACCGTTCTTCGGTGCCAGTGGGCGGGAAGAAGACCTTAACCGTATCGCCCTGAAGGTTTTCATCCTCAACGCGTTCCTGAACTCCTACCTGATCCCTTACGCGGGGGTCCTCGGCGCCGCAACCGCTACGACCATCTCACTCTCCGTGTATTTTGTCCTGTTTTCCAGGGAACTCGGGGAAATCGGTACCATTCCCCTTGGCTCTTACCTCCTGAGCGGGATCCTGGTGTATGTCAGCTACCATGTTTTATTTCCGGTTCAACCTTATCTTTTCATTGTCTTGCCCCTGGTTTTCGTCGTCCTGCCGGTCTTGTTCTGGGTGTTGGGTTTATTCGGTCAGGGGCAGGGAAAAAGACAATTGAGAATTGAGAGTTAAGAATTTCAGCCGGTGACTGGTGATTGGTGACTGGGGAACGGTTTGATGTTTGAAGTTGGATAACCGCGCTGTCATCGCGAGCTGGCATCTGCGCGAAGCGATCCCATAGTGAAGGTTGAAAATCGAGCCTTGGACAGGCTCAGGCCGGGGGAGTTGAAAATTGAGGATGAACGACAGTGGATCTTTGGGGTCAGAGACCAGCTTTTCGGAAGCCCCAATCCGGATGTCTAAAGGCCAGGGAAAACGGTGATTAGTGATTGGTGAATGGAAGATGATGATCAGTTTTACGTTTGAAGTTCAATCTTGGATTCTGAATCTATTCCTTCTTCAACTTTCCACCTTTTTTCTTCCTGTTCTGTTCACCATTCCCAGTGTTTAACTTCAAACCCGAACATCAACTTCCAAACTCTCAAACTCTCAAACTCTCAAACTTTTTTTACGCTTTTCCCCCTGGCAAGAGCGAAACGGTTGGTCCATTTCTTGGCCGAACCGACGGCCTTATTTTTCGGTTTCAAACCCGTGATGAGCTCCAGGATGTGGCCGGCCTTCGATCCGTTTTTCAGGAACAGGTTCTTGCATCCCATGCACGAGGTGATGATGGTGGTGCCACTGGAAATCGTTACCGCCTTTTCGGTAAACAGCCGGGCAAGGTCCGGATCCTGAGCGGCGAGACTTCCACCGTATCCGCAGCAGGCGGGGGACCCCTGTTCTTCCATCTCACCGTTTACGGCAAGGCCTACGATCCGGCCTGTTTTCCCGGCCATCGCCTCCACGTGGTAGAAGGGGCACGGATGGTGAAGGTAGAGGTTCTCACCGTCGGGTCGTTCATCCAGGATGTCCTCCGGAAGGAGTTCGATCACGTAGCTGGTCTTTACACCGGGCATGAACCCATCGAAAACCTTCTTGCAGTTCGCGCACCCGACGATGAGTCGCTCGACGCCAGCGTGAGAGAGCCTCTCCCGAATCCGTCCGCATGCGTCTAGCACCGGCCCCGTGTCCCCCATCTGCCACAGGGGATCGAAGCAGCAGTCCATCGCGAGGCCGACATCCTCACCAAGGACCGTTTCCAGCAACCGGCGTGTGGCCTCGGTGGCTTCAGGGCTCGTTCCGGCCAGGGAACAGCCCGGCCAGAAGGCTGTCGGCAAGGGATCGTAACGGATAAATGGCGCATTGTGTCCCCTTTCCGCGAAGCTTTTTGCCCCTTTGATTGCCCTGGCGGCGGTATCCGGGAGCTTCCCCGCTTCAATACGGCTTTGCTTTGTCAGGAACATTGCCGAGGACGGGGAAAGGTCGAGAGGGCACCGATGGTCGCACCCTTTGCAGTTAGTACAGAGGAAGGCAAGGTCAGGCCTGTTGGAGATAATGTCCTCGGGAGAGCCGTGGGTCTCGAGAAAGGGACAGGCGGGGACGCACCGGGCGCAGGAGGTACAATCGTTCAGGAAATCGGGCACGGAATCAGACATGGGTTACGGACTATAACAATAAGGAAATGTTTCGGGAAGAGGGGATTGCCTGGACAGATAATGGGATCAGAAAATGATTGAAAGAATATCTTGATACCAATAGTTTAAAAGGGAACGCTTCTTGAAATTTGAAATATGAAAAATAGTTTCCCTCATGGATTTTGAAAAACTCAAAAAAGAATGCGAAATCAACACTTTCCGGGCTCCCGGGCCCGGGGGACAGCACAAGAATGTCACCGATTCCGCGGTGCGTTTGAAGCATCGACCCACGGGGATCGTTGTTATCGGACGCAGGCACCGGTCCCAGCATCGCAATATGGCCGATGCGTTGAGTCGCCTGGCTGAAAAGATCGAGGAGAGCCGCAGGGTCCGGAGGAAGAGGAAGCCTACCCGGAAGCCGAGAGCCGTTCGGGAAAGGGAGCTGGAAATGAAGAAAAAGACAGGAGTTCGAAAGTCCCTGCGTCGCAGGATCCCTCCTCCCTAACCGGGGGACCCGCGAGTCAAGAATGCGGCTTTAAGAGCGGATCCAGGATCCAGGAACCAAGATCCAAGAAAAAATCCAGAGATCAGAAACTAATTGGAAATATGAAGACTCTAGATTCAAACCACGAATCTCAACTTGAAACCTCAAACTGCAAACTTCAAACACTAACCCTCAACTCTCAATTCTCAACTGCCTTTCCCGTTGGACATTGGACGTTGGACGTTGGACTCTGCCTTTAACCTACTTCGTGAAGTGGCCTCACCCGGAACCTGGCCCCCATGTCCTTCGCGATTTTCCGGCAGGCTTCCACGTCCACGTCAGGGTGGCGCACCACTGTCAGGATGACGTCCAGATTCGCCTCGACGCACTTTCTGGAAAAATCCAGGAGAGAGCGGTAGGGGTCCGGTCCAAGGCTCGGCCGGCAGACTCCTTCAAAAGTCGCGGCATCCTGGGCGTTGAGGCTGATGGACACGGTATCGACAGCTCCCGCCAGTTCCTCCACTATATTTCTCCGGTGGAAAAGGTTGCCCAGGCCGTTGGTGTTAAGACGGATCCTGACGGCGGGTGAACTTTCCCGGACCCTTGCCGCCGTTTCGAGGATCTCGGGAAGCCGCATGGTGGGCTCTCCGTAACCGCAGAACACGACCTCTTCACTCGTCCGCCAACCCTCGAGTTCAAGGGCCTGGAGCATCTCCTCCGGGGTGGGATCCCGTTCAAGCCTCAGGTCGTGGCCCTTGACCACCGGGTTGATGGTTCTCTGGCAGAATGTGCACGCGTTCGTGCACTGACTGGTAACGTTCAGGTACACCGAGTCCCGTATCGTATAGGCAACTTTCGAGGGAGGCAGATCCACCGGGAGGCGGAAGAAGCGAACGGCGTTTCGTGTCGTGATGCGGGCAACATCGTCAACGGACAATCCTTTAACCTTGGCGATGCGCTCGGCCACGAGGTGAACATGGGCTGGTTCGTTCCTCTGACCTCGGAAGGGGTGAGGCGCCAGGTAAGGGCTGTCCGTTTCCACCATCATGCGCTCGAGGGGGACAAAGGAAAGGACCTTCTCGGACCACTCCCGGTTCTTTTTTCCCTCGTAAGTCACCGTGCCTGTAAAGGAGAGGTTCAGACCCATTTCGAGGAAAGCCGCCGCGTCATCCACAGTCCCGGAGAAACAGTGCACTACCGCTCCCATCTGCCCGACACCCTCTTCCCCCAGGACACGGAGAGCATCCGCGTAAGCATCCCTGACGTGAATGACCAGGGGTTTCCCGGCCTCCCGGGCCAGGGCCAGGTGGAGCCGGAACGATTTCTCCTGTAAGGGCCTGGGAGAATGGTCCTTGAAAAAGTCCAGCCCGGTCTCCCCGATCCCTACCACAGGTTTTCTCGCGGCCAGTTTGGACAGTTCGGTCATGACCCCGTCATCGACATCCGAGGCGTCGTGAGGATGCACCCCGACCACGGCAGACACCTCACGGTACTTTTGGGCGATCTTAAGGGCCCGCCTGCTCTCGGCAAGGGTCGACCCCACGGTGACGAGGTGAATGATCCCCGAAGCGTGAGCGCGTTCGAGAACCTGCTCCAGGTCGGCTTTGAACTGGCGCATCTCCAGATGCGCGTGGGAGTCAATGAGAAAGGAGGGCATTGTTTGGAGTTCGGAGTTCATAGGTCAGGGTTCAGAGTCTAGAATCTAGAATCAAGAATCTTACTGCTGCCTACCTGATCCTCATCCCCGGCTTGACTTCTTTGTCGAAGGTCACCAGAGAGAGGTTCTCCCCATCGTGGGCGGCCAGGAGCATCCCGTTGGACTCGACCCCCATGAGCTTTGCGGGGGCAAGGTTCCCAACGACGGCAATGGAAAGGCCAACGAGTTCCTCGGGTTTGTAAAATTCGGCGATCCCTGCCACGATCTGGCGCTCAACCCCGGTGTCCACGATTATTCGGATCAGCTTTTGAGACTGGGGGACGTTCTCGGCCTGGAGGACTTTCCCGGTGACGAGCTCCACTTTGGCGAACTCATCGATAGTGATGACGTTTTCCATGGTTTCTTTCTTCTCCCTTCCTTCTTCTTCCTTCTCGGTTTCCTTTTCCCCCACCGGGATCTCCGGCAGTTCCTCAATGCGCGGGAACAGGGAAGGCCCCCTGAAAACTTTCGTCCCCCCTGGCATGCCTCCCCACACGTCGAGGGAAGTCACGGCGTGGAGCTCTTTTTCCTGGGCGATACCGAGCTGGCGGTACATCTTCTGGCCGGTCTCCGGCATGAAAGGGGTGATCATCACGGCCACCTGCCGAATGGCTTCGAAAAGGGAATACATCACCGAGTCCAGCTGCGCGTCCTTCCCTTCCTTGAAAAGGGCCCAGGGAGCAGCCGAATCAACATATTTGTTGGCCGCTCTGATGAATTCCCAGACAGATTTAAGAGCACGGTCGAAAGCGAGGTTCCCCATCTGTTTTGCAAGTTCGTCCCTCGCGGTTCCGGCAGCCGCCTGGAGGCTCCGGGAGAGGTCGTCCCCCTCCCCATCGGATGGGGAGGGAGGTATAACTCCATCCCTGTACTTTTCCAGCATGCCGAGGGAGCGCTGGAGAAGGTTTCCCAGATCGTTGGCCAGGTCAGAGTTTATCCGGCCAACAAGGGCGGAGTGGGAAAAATCCCCGTCCAGTCCGAAGGGAACTTCCCTGAGAAGAAAATACCGAACCGGATCAGCCCCGTATTCATCCGTGAGCATGTTCGGCTCAACCACGTTCCGGAGGGATTTGGACATTTTGCGCCCCTCTACCGTCCACCAGCCGTGGGCAAAGACACGGGCCGGAGGGGCAAGCCCTTCCCCCTGGAGCATCGTGGGCCAGTAAACGGTGTGGGTGGTCAGGATATCCTTCCCGATGAGGTGGGTGCAGTTTTTCCACAGGGCTTGGAACCGGTCGTCATCGGTTGTGTAGCCAGAGGCCGTGACGTAGTTGATAAGGGCGTCAAACCAGACGTAGGTTACGTATTCCCTGTCAAAGGGGATTTCCACACCCCAGTGGAGACGGCTCTTGGGGCGGCTGATGCAGAGATCTTCCAGGGGCTGCTTGAGAAAACCAATGATCTCGTTCCGCCGTGAATCCGGCCTAATGAAGTCGGGGTTCTCCTCGATATGGCGGGTGAGCCATTCCTGGTATTTGCTCATTCGGAAAAAGTAGTTGCTCTCCTCGATCTGAACGACTTCTCTCCCGCAGTCCGGACATTTGCCGTCAGTCAGGTCCTTCTCGGTCCAGAACCTTTCGTCGGGTACGCAGTACCAGCCGGAGTACGAGGACTTGTAGATATCCCCGCTGTTGAAAAGTTTCTGGAGAAAATGCTGGACCACCAGGATATGGCGATCCTCCGTGGTGCGGATGAAGTCGTCGTTGGAGATGTTGAAACGTCTCCAGAGATCCTGAAATCGGACCACCATCTGATCACAGTGTGTCTGGGCATCCAGGCCCCGCTCTTTCGCGGCCTGTTCCACCTTTTGCCCGTGCTCATCGGTTCCCGTCAGGAACATGACGGTCCGGCCGGTGGATCTCATGTAGCGGGCGATAACGTCAGCTGCCACTGTTGTGTAAACGTGCCCGATATGGGGGACGTCGTTGACATAGTAGATCGGTGTGGTCACGTAAAAGGTGTCGCCGTTCATTGGAGTTTCTCCCTCAACTCGTCGATATCCATAACAATGGGTTTGCCGTCGGTCATGTCAATGGTCACGGTTCTGGAGAAGATATCAATGAACCTGATCTTCCCGGTTCCCTCGGGCACGGTCACCTTTTTCCCGACCTTGGGGAGGCCCTCGAAAACCTCCTTGTACTGGCCGTATTCGTAACTGAGGCAGCAAAGAAGCCGCCCGCAGCCGCCGGAGATCTTGGTCGGGTTCAGGATCACGTTCTGTTCCTTGGCCATTTTCACCGAGATCGCGTCGAACTCCTTCAGGAAAGTGCTGCAGCAAAAGGCCATTCCGCACGGGCCCAGGCCCCCGAGCAGCCTGGCTTCGTCGCGGATTCCGATCTGCCGCATCTCGATCCGGGTTCCAAACTCCTTTGCCAGCATCCTCACGAGTTCCCGGAAGTCCACCCTTTTTTCCGCGGTGAAATAAAAGATGGCTTTGGAACGATCAAGGAGGAATTCCACCCTGACCAGACGCATGGAAATGTCCCACTCCTGAATGGTGTTGGCGCAAAATTCGAAGGCTTTGCGCTCGAGCTCCCTGTTCTCGTCGTCCTTTTCCGTTTCTTCCGGGGTCGCCTTCCTCAGCACAATGAGGTCCTTGCACCCGCGGCACTCGAGGGTCACGGGAGGCTCCATCACAACCCCGACGGCCTTGCCCTTCTCCGTCTGGACCACCACTTCGTCTCCCTGCCTGAGGGTATGCTCCCCGGCGTTGAAATGGGAGGAGCGGTTCTGGCCTCGAACGGCCACCAGGACCGTTCTCAGGCCGGCGATACCGGAGTCGTTATCCGTTTGTTCTGTGGGTTCGTTAAGAGTGTTGTCGCCGTTTTCGGGTTCCATTTTCTTAAACTCTTTTCTCCCCGGACGCTGTTTGCTCGCGGATGGTAAGCAGCAGGCTGTCCAGGGTCAACTGGATATTGGTGTTGGCGTTTAAAGCTTCGCGAGCGTCCTCAATGGATTCGAGAACGGCATCGAAGGGGTATCCCGCGTTTTTTGCCACGGCTTCCCTGAGTGCCGGGATGTGGGCGGCGCTGATGACCTGGCTTTCCTTTCCTCCTTCGGACAGGATCAAAAGGTCCCTGTACCACTGGATCATAAGTTCAAGGGTTCTGACGGTCTCCTGACGGTTTTTGCTCCAGGTTTGAGAAAGATCAAGGGTTTTTCCTGGCCCCAGGTCGCCGAGGGTCAGAAGCCGGTCAAACTCCCCGGTGCTGCTCAGGAGGACCCCGTCCCGGTGGAGGGACAGGGCCCGTTCCATACTTCCTTCCGCCATGGAGGATAACCGTTCCGCATCCGCGGCGGAGATGCCCTTTTCCTTCAGCAGATCGCTGAGCACCTTTTTCCCCAGGGGCCTGAAAGGCAGAACCTGGCATCTCGAGGTGATGGTAGGAAGGACGGATTCCCTGTGGGGGGCAATCAAGATGAAGTGCGACGTTTCCGGGGGCTCTTCAAGGGTTTTCAGAAAGGCGCTCGCAGCGTTGGTGTTCATGAGCTGTGCGTCCTCCACGATAAAAGTCGAACTACTTCCTATCATGGGTTTGAGGTAGGCTTTTTCCAGGATCTCCTCGCGAACCTGCTGGATAAGGATCTGCCTTTTGCCCTTGGCCGGCCCAATGAGGTGGAGGTCGGGATGATTTCCCGCCGCGTAGAGACGGCAGGAGGAACAGGTTCCGCAGGCAAAGGGCCCTGACTCGCAATTCAGGCCGGCTGCCACGGCGACCGCCGCCGGCATCCTCCCACATCCGTCAGGTCCGGTGAACAGGTAGGAGGTAGGTATCCTTTTGTTTTTAAGGGCTTTTGTCAGGATTGCGAGGGGACCATCCTGACCCTTTATCCGGTCAAAATACATGGGGAAACCTCGCTGCTAACTCCCTGATCACCGCCTCGGAGAGCTCCGGTGGCTGCGACTCCCCGTCGAGGAGCAGGAACCTTTCCGGGTCCTCCTTCATTATCCTGAGGTAACCTTCCCGGACCCGGTGGTGAAAAGCCAGTTCTTCCTCGTCGATCCGCGATTCCGACTGATCCGCTGCCAGGTTGTTACGCCTCCTGGCCCTCTCGAGGCCCAACTCGGCGGGAAGGTCCAGCAGAACGGTCATGTCGGGCCGGATCCCACCTCGTGCGGCCCCGTCAACCGCATTCACGGTTTCGGGTGGGACTCCCCGTCCGTGACCCTGGTATGCGAGGGTCGCATCGGAGAACCGGTCACACAGGATCATGCCGCCGGCTTCAAGGGTCGGACGGACCACTTCAGCCACATGCTGGGCCCGGTCGGCTCCGAACAGCATGAGTTCTGTCACGGCTTCCATCCCCGCTGCCCCGGGATCGAGGAGGACATTCCGTAATGCGATCCCGAGATCGGTGCCGCCCGGTTCCCTGGAGAGGAGGGGATCAAACCCCTTCTCCCGAAGGGCATGGGCAACCAGGTCCATAAGGGTTGTTTTTCCCGACCCCTCGATTCCCTCGAATGTAATGAATATCCCGCGCATCAGACGGTTTTCCCGCGTTGAGAAGCCAGGAGCCAGGAGCCAGTGGCCAGTGGCCAGTGGGTTCTGAAATGGTGTAATCATAGCCGGAATTTTTGAACTTCTCCTGACTCTTGAATTCTGACTCCTGGCTCCTGCATTATTCGGAGCCACACTCCGATGGATCGCCCTTGATCTTGAGAAGCAGGTGCTCGAGGAAGCCGAAGAGCACCTCCATGTTCTCACGCACCGCTTTCGGACTCCCGGGAAGGTTGACGATCAGCGTTGTTCCGCGGATTCCGGCGACCCCCCGGGTAAGTGCTGAGGTGGGGATCCGATCCCGGGCAACGGCCCTCATGGCCTCGGGGATGCCGGGTATCTCCACATCCAAAGCTCCCCGGGTTGCCTCCGGTGTTCTGTCCCTGGGGGAGGGGCCTGTCCCTCCGGTTGTCAGGATTAGATCGAGTTGGTCCTCATCGGCCCAGATTCTGAGTTTCTTCGTAATCAGGAGTTCCTCGTCGGGGAGGACTTCCCGGTGAGCCCACAGGACATCGAATTCCGGATGGGCGGTGAAGCTTTCCATGATTGCGGGGCCGCTGAGATCTTCGTACTCCCCCCTGCTGGATCGATCGCTGAGGGTCAGAACACCGGCATTAATCCTCAACGATGCCCCCCCTGCTCTCCAGATCGATGGGATCTCCCGTTCGGATGACGCCCCCGGCGAGAACTCTGCAAAAAACCCCCTCCCGGGGCATGACGCAGTCCCCGGCCTTTTCATAGATGGCACACCGATCGTGGCACTCCTTGCCCTTCTGGGTGATCTCGATCAGTGTTTCCTTTCCGAGGAGCAGTTTCTGGCCGACGGGCAGGGAGGGAAGGTCCACCCCCTCGGTGGTGATGTTTTCAGCGAAATCCCCCGGGCCGACCTCGAGCCCTTTGGCAAGCATCTTTTCAATGCTTTCCTTTGCGAGCAGGCTCACCTGCCGGTGCCAGTCCCCTGCGTGGGCATCGGTTACGATGCCAAAATCTTTCCGGAGAAGGGCGTGGGTGACGTTTCTCTTGGGGATGCCCTTCCGCTCACTGACGGAGATGGCATGGATTCGCATTTTCGTTTATATCCTCCGATGTTACGGTTTTTATTGAACCAATAAAAATACACTATCCACCATAAGAGGGCAAGGAGAGAGGAAAAGGTAGAAAGTAGAAGGTAGAAAGTAGAAGGTGGAAAGGGGAAGGTGGAAAGGGGGAGGCCGTGAGCTTGTCGAAGGGTGGAACGTGGAAAGAGGATTGGCCCTGTTTGATTTCCCTTTCCCCTTTCCACTTGAACCTTATTGCTGTTTTTCACATCCCCATCGTGAACCCGACAACGACCCGGTCGGTCTTTTTTGTGTCCTTGTTGTAAAGGACAGCGGCATCAAGGCTTCCGTTGACATCGGAATAGGTGACGCCAGCGGCAAAGTAGATTTTTCCATTGGCGAGGTCCTGGTAGCCGAACCTTCCGGTGAGCCACGTAAACGGGCTGAACTCGAGGCCGGATCTTTTGTCCTCTTCGCCGCCTGTAAAAGGGATCTCCTCGTAGTCCACGGTGACAAGAAGGGTCCACGGCAGATGAAAGGCAGCTCCGAACCCGGTCGTTCTTTCGAGAAGATCGCTGTCGCTGCGGTAGAGGTTCCGGGCCATGTACCCGAGGGAAACGTGCTCACCCAGGCTCAGCAGCAACCCCAGGTCGGCGGCGGACAAGTCCCGGTTACTGCCTGTCTCCGGGGTGTATTCCCCCATGTGAAAACTTTCTCCCAGGGTCAGGAAGGGGGTAAGTGTCTGGGCAAAGGCGACGCCCCAGAGGTTTTTTTCGAAGCCGGTAAACTGAGGGTCGGAGTAATAGTTCAGAGCTCCTCTCACGGAAGAGCTTGTGTCCACTACCGAGACCACCCAGGTTCCTTTATCTGCTTCTCTATCCCTGAGGTACTCTGCTCCGAGGGCGAAAAAACCGTCAGGGGTCAACGTCGCGGGGTTGCCCAGAGCGCTGCTTTTTCCCGGCGGGGAGGCGATGACCGTCCCCCCTCTGCCCAGGGATTGGGCGTCGGTGCCGGATGTGGGGAAGGCCGGGTCCGCCACCAGCCACCCCGGCAGGATGAACGTCAGGGAAAGGGCGAAAAGAATGGAGTAGAAATATCTTTTATCCATGGTAGTGTAGATATCCGGTCGTGGCGGCCCATGTCAAGGGGCAGGAAAGTGGGCCGATTCGCGAATGCCGATTTTCCGACCGGAGGTTACGCTGCCCAGGATGGAGAGGCTGTTGCGATTCGAGGGTTGCGTTGTGAGCCAGGGTCGAAATCGGTTCCATCAGGGGTCGTCTTTTTTCAGGAATTTCCCCTTGCCACCTTGACCGAAATACAGTATCAGGGAAAGTTATCTTTATTACGGGATTGGATGATGACGGAAAAAGAGCTGCAAGCACTCATAGAGAAACTCAAGTTCTGGAGGGATGAACTCATCGTTGAGGCCACCAGGACTGTGGACGGCATGACCGAGGAAAAGGCCCAGTTCGCCGATCCCTCGGACAGGGCATCCATGGAGACCGACCGTAACTTCCTGCTCCGGATCCGGGATCGTGAAAGGAAACTCATCACCAAGATCGATCGTACCCTGGAAAAGATCGAGGAAGGGAATTTCGGCCTCTGCGAGGAGTGCGGCGAGGAGATCGAATTCAAACGGCTCGAAGCCCGTCCTGTGGCAACCCTTTGTATCGAGTGTAAAATCCTTCAGGAAGAGGAAGAGAAACTCCAGAAGAGCTGAATTGACCTGTAACAGGGCTGGTTTCCCCTGTAGCCCCCCACACCTTTTCCTCTTCCATCTGCGCCTGACGAAACGGTCAGGTCGATCCGTCTTCCTGACGACCGTGGATGAATCATGTTTTTTCGAACGCGGTACCGGAACCTGTCCCTGGAGGTTTTAAAGGCCTTTCAGGTCTCCGCGGAACCCAGGGTCCAGCTGTTAAGGACCGCCCGCACCCTTGCGGCGACTCTCGGGGCGGATCTGTGCCAGATTCTCGTCAGGGGTTCTGCGTCCGACGGTTTTCAGCTAAGGGCATGGGCCGGGCCGGGAGTTCAGGGACCGGTTGAACCCGATTTGCCCCTTGAACAACACCTCCATCGTCTTGCTGTTTCCGGGGTGGTCCATCGCTGGTCCTCTGGAAAGGGCGGACCCCCTCCATTTCCCAGGGTTCAGGCGGAGGATCTCACGAGCGCCGTTGCGGTGCCCATCCTGTGGCGGCACCGGCCGGTGGCCATTGTCGTTGCCGGTTTCGCTGATCGGAGCCGTGTCCCTCCCCGGATGGTTCGGGAGATCCAGGATCTTTCCGCATCCCTTGCTCCCCTTATCAGGGGCAGCCTTTCCAGACTTTACCAGATGCGCAAAAACGAGGCGGCGGGAGAACTCCTGAGGGTTTCAGAAGACCTCAGCCTTGCGGGGAACGTTCCCAGTTGTTTCGCCCGGATTGCCAGAGCCGCGGCTACTCTGACGGGATCGTCCGGATCCATGCTTCGGATGGAGGAAAGCTCGATCCTGAAAGTCAAGGCGTTTTTTGCCAGCGGGATGCCGGGGATAAAGGCTATCGGGGTCCCGAACGACTTTCCTTTCGCTGAGCGGGCCCTTAGAAGCGGTCGTTCCGTTGTTATCGATCACCTTCACCGGGAAACCGGGGAAAATGGCGCTCCTGTCAGGCGAAACCTGTTGTGCGTTCCGTTCACCGACGGCAGCAGCCGAGGGGTTTTGACCCTTTTCGATCGGGATGACGGCCATGGGGCCTCACCCTATTCCCGCCTCGAAAGGGAAACGGCAAGAGCGCTTCTCCGCGTGGGAATAATGTCCCTTCGTCACATCGGCAACGAGACCGAAGTGCTCAAGATATCCCGATCCCTCGAATGGCGGGTCAGGGAGCTGACCCTTCTGCACCAGATCAGCCGTGTGGCCCTCGATCACAGTGACCCAGAGGAGGTCCTGCGGTCCATCCTTGAAGCGGTTACCAACGTCGTGGGGTTCGGTTTCCATCGCGCTTTTCTATTCATGCATAATATCGGGAAAAGTGTCCTCAAGGGCGCCATGGGTGTGGAAGCTCTTCCGGTTTCCGGGATCAACGCCCAGACCTCGAGCCCGGCGGATTCCTTTGGCATCATTCACCAGAACATCGATGAGGTGGTTTCCGGTCTTGAAATCGCCGTAAAGCCGGGGGGCGGGGTTCTGTCGAGGGCGGTCCTCGAGCGCAAGTCTTTCAGGATGAGGATACCGGGGGACCACAATCTGCTGGGTTCCGATGTGATAACGCAGCTGGGCAACGTCCAGGGTTTCGCGGTGGCCCCCCTTCTTTCCGACGAGGCTGTGCTCGGTGTGATCTGGGTGGATAATTACAGGACTATGCGCCCCATCCGGTTGGACGATTTCCGTCTGCTCGTGACCGCGGCGGCTCAGGCAGCGCTGGCCATGGAAAGGTCGTCCCGTGCCCAGGCCGTGGATCTTTTGAGCAGTAAACTCCTCGATCTTCAGAACCAGCTTATCCAGTGGGAAAAGATGGCTGCCCTGGGAGAGATGGCCGCCTCCGTTGCTCACGACATCAGGAACCCCCTGGTTTCCATCGGGGGGTTTGCCCGCAGGCTGAAGAGGCAGCTTTCCGGGGATCACAAAGGGAGCAGATACGCCGAAGTTATCATCCAGGAAGTGGATCGGCTCGAGCGGACACTGGAAAACGTCATGTCCTACACGCGCACTTACGGGATGACAGAAAGAAAGCCCTCCAGGCTTTACGCCCTGCTGTCGGAGTGCGCTGAACTCTTCAGTGAGAATTTCAGGAAGAAACAGGTTGTGCTAAAGCGGCAGTTCGAGAGGGATATCCCGGAGATCCTGCTTGATGAACGCCAGATCAAGCAGGCGGTGATCAATATCCTGTTTAATGCCGGGGAGGCCGTACCGGAGGGGAGCGAAGTGAGGCTGTCAGCACGCGTGGGGAAGACCGAGCAGGGTGATTTTATTGTCATTGATATCTCCGACGAAGGTCAGGGCATCACCGACGGAGATCTCAAAAAGGTTTTTCAGCCGTTTTTCACCACGAAGGCCAGCGGTACCGGTCTGGGGCTCGCCATTGCCCAACGAGCCGTATCCGGGCACGGCGGCGAAATTCGGGTGGACAATCGATGTGGTGAAGGGGTAACTTTCAGCATATATCTGCCTTTAGCCCCTTGGACTCCAGCGGAAGAGTAAACGATCATGACCAGCGAGGAGCACAGAAAAACGGTCCTCGTCGTGGACGACGAGGAAAGTGTCCGCTTCCTGTACAAGGAAGAACTCGAGGAGGACGGTTACCGTGTCATCACGGCGGCCGATGGTGATGAGGCTCTCCACAAGGTTAAGGTGGACCGGCCGGATCTGATCACCCTCGACATACGGATGCCGGGAATGGACGGTATTGAGGTCCTCCACCTGATCAGGGAAATGGACAAGGAAATCCCGGTGATCATGTCCACGGCCTACGGGGAGTACAGGAACGATTTCAACATCTGGGCTTCGGACGCTTATGTTGTCAAGACAGCCAACCTCGATGAGTTGAAAAAGAACATCCGGCGGCTCCTTGGTGATGATGATTGACAGGTTCCCGGATTCCCTTCCGGGGTGTTCCCGTTTCCCCCGAATATTCTGCCTTCTGATCACGGTTATCTTTCTGGTTTCCGGGTGTTCCGGTTCGCGAAAGCCCGTTCGTGAGACCCGCTTCCTGATGGGGACCCTCGTCGATGTGATCGCCTACGGGGACCAGGAAACGGCCGCCGAGGCGGTGGGCCGGGCCTTCGAAAGGATGGCGGAGGTGGAAGAGGCATCTCATAGTAAGGGCTTGGGTTCCCTTCTTGGGGCCATCAGGGACGGAAAGGGTGCCCTTCTTACCGGTGATGCCGCTCTCGTCATGGAAACGGCCCTGTCCGTCGCTGTGGCCAGTTCGGGGGCTTTTGATCCCACTCTGGGGGAACTGGTGGAACTGTGGGGGATCGCCACCGGTCATCCGGAAGTGCCCGATGACGAGAAGATCAAAGAGGCCCTTTCCCGTTCCGGGTACCAAAGGATCCCGGAGACAGGGTGCTGTCCCGATGGGATGAAGGTGTGGCTGGACCTGGGCGGTGTGGCCAAAGGGTACGCGGTGGATGAAGCGGTCAAAGTGCTGAAGGAGGCGGGGGTCCCCTCGGGGATCGTTAACGCGGGCGGGGATCTGAGGTCCTTCGGTCAAAAGCCGGGGAAAATTCCCTGGAAGATCGGGATCCAGAATCCCGATGACCCTCAGGATCTGGCGGGGGTCCTGGATGTTAACGAGGTCTCCGTCGCGACCTCGGGGGATTATCAGCGATACTTTGAGGTGAGCGGTGTCCGGTATCACCATATCCTCGATTCGACCACCGGACATCCCGCACGGTCAGGGGTCCGCAGTGTGACAGTCCTCACGGATGACTGCGCTCTTGCCGATGCCCTGGCCACAGCCGCTTTCGTGATGGGTCCCGAAAGGGGCCTGGGTCTGCTGGAGGCCTGGGAAGATGTGGAGGGGATCATCATTTCCCAGGACGGTACCTATCACCTGACGTTGGGCATAGGAACGAAGATCCCGTTTGAGAAGCGAATTGAGGATTGAGAATTGAGAGTTGAGGATTGAGAAAAAAGTTTGAAAGTTTGAGAGTTTGAGGTTTGAAGTTGTGAATTCAGGAGACAGGAGCCAGAATCCAGAAGGCAGCATTTCTTTGGCCTTTGGGCATTGGGCTTTGGGCTGTTCTTCCAATCACCAATCACTGGTCACAAATCACCGAAATTTTCTTGGATCTTGGATCTGTTTTGAAATTTGGAATTTGAAATTGCCTTTTGAGATTTGAGATATGAGGTCTGAAATAGGAACTCGATCCATTCGCCTGACCCGTCCCCGATGGGCGGACGGGGTCCTGCTGGTCCTCCTGATCGCCCTGACGTTCCTTCCCCCACGGTTGATCCCGGCCGGTCCCAAAGGCGACACCCTCGTGGTCAGGACGTCGGGGTCCGTTTTTGAGGTGGATCTTACCGATGAAGGGCCCCATCCCATCGATGGCCCGCTGGGAGAGGCTGTCCTCATGGTCCGGGACGGGAAGGCCTGGCTTCAGAACGCTCCCTGTCCGCTCAAGATCTGCGAGGGGATGGGCCCCATTGACGAGTCCGGCGAGATCATCCTGTGCCTGCCGAACCGGATTCATATTCAGGTAGCAGGGAGCGGTGGTGTTGATGCGATCTCCCGGTAGGATCGCCGCCCTGGCGCTGATGGTGGCGGGTGCTTTCGCTCTGGCTTCCCTCGAGAGGGCTCTGCCAAACCCCTTTCCCATGGTGCGTCTGGGCCTGGGAAACATCATGACCCTCGTGGCTTTCACCACGATGGGGGTCTCGGCCGGGGTGTGGGTGGCCGTCGGCAGAGTAAGTTTGGTGGCTCTGCTCTGGGGGGGGCTCATCGGGCCGACGGCGGTCCTGTCGGCCTCTGGGGCGGCCGCAAGCCTCCTTGTCATGATCCCACTTCTGCTCGCTGGGCGCTTCAGCCTCTACGGTGTCAGCCTGGGAGGCGCCTACGCTCATGTCCTCGGGCAGCTGCTTGTCGCTTCCCTGCTCTACGTCAGGTCCCCCGCGCTCCTGGTCCTCCTCCCGGTCATGGGGGCCGCGGCCATCGTGACAGGAGTCGTCAATGCCTGGGCGGCGGGGAAACTGATTGCCTATCTTCCCGGCAATTTCAGTTCAGAAAGGCCGTCCAAGGTCTAACGTTTAACGTCCAACGGAAAAGCGGTGATCGGTAATTAGTGATTGGTGATTGGATGGTAACCCAAGGGAAAATACGTTAAACGTTTAACGTTGAACGTGGAAAGCTGTGTTGCGGATCATGATCAAGCGCTGCCAGTGGGTCGAAAACGCCAGCCCCGAGATGGTTGCCTACCACGATGAGGAGTGGGGCGTCCCCGTCCGCGATGACCGGAAACTGTTCGAAATGCTCTCTCTCGGAGGTGCCCAGGCGGGACTATCCTGGGAGATCGTTTTCAGGAAACGCGCCGGGTACCGGAAACTGTTTCACGATTTCGACATGAAAAAGTGTGCCCGGATGACCGATGCTTACATCGAAAATATCCTCAAAGACCCCGCCATTATCCGTAACCGTCTGAAGGTCAACTCGGTTCGAAAAAACGCCAGAGCAGTTCTTGAGGTGATCGAAGAGTTCGGTTCCTTCTCTGACCTGCTATGGAGCTTTGTCGGCGGCAAGCCCATCGTGAACCGGATCCGGGAGATTTCGGATATCCCGATCACATCCCCTGAGAGCGACGCCATGAGTAAAGAGCTGAAAAAACGGGGTTTTTCCTTCGTGGGCAGCACTATCTGCTACGCTTTCATGCAGGGAGTGGGAATGGTGAACGACCACGAGGTGGGGTGTCGATGTTTTGAGGAGTTGACTGCCTGACGTTCGGAGATTGAGGGCTGCAAGCCACAGGATCAGCTACATCATGGGGCAACCTTGGGGGCAGAGCTTTCCCCCTTGCTCTTTAGAGCTCCGGAGGACAAGCAAATTCTCAGGTTTTCATTAATTAAAAAATAAAAAAGATTCCCTGTAGTTCCTTTCAGTCACGCTTGAGATCGCTTCGGTCGGGTTAACCTCGCGATGACTGCGCTGGGCAACTTCAAACCTAAAACATCCAACCAATCACCAATCACGGTTTTTATTCTCAATTCTCAATCCTCAATTCTCAATTTTTCTCCCCCTGGCCTTGATGAACGACACCATCCTCTCCCCGTCCCTCCTTGCCCGCCAGGACCAGAACCGGTCTTCGTCACAGGATGTGCATCCAGGGATCCTTTCAATGGAACCAGGTGGAATCCCCACGGCAAGTAGCTGGTTTTTCGCCCCTGACGCCAGGTCAAGGTACAGCCCGTTCCCCCGCCGTTGGCAGGGACCCTCTGCCCCTGAACCGGGGCAAAGCGTTTTTTGGACATCCTTCCCCACCTCGTAGCAGCACGGGCCGATGGAGGGCCCGAGGGCGGCCACGAGCCCCCCCGGCTTCGAACCCGTCAGTTTTAGCAGGGCCCTCGTCCCTTTGGCGGCGAGACCAAGGGCCAGGCTGCGCCACCCGCAGTGGATGGCGGCCACTGCGCCTGTGGACGGATCCCCCACCAGGATGGGAAGACAGTCCGCCGTTCGGATGCCGAGGGGGACTTCCGGAATGTCCGTTACAAGGGCATCCCCTTCGTCGAAACGAAACGGCTCCTCCGGGAGGTCTCGCACCACGAGATCAGGGTTTTCTCCGTGCTCAGCGCCCGGCGCCCTGCGCCCTGCGGTCAACACCACAATCCTCTCCCCGTGGACCTGTTTCAGAATATGAACATTTCCAGGGAGATCGACGGGTGTCGACAGCCTCATTCCGAAACCGTGGTCAAAACCGGCCCGGGTCAGCGTTGGCGACCGCAGGACCGTCATGATGTCTCACCCCTGATCCACTGGAACAGGCTGGCCAGATCCTCGGGGGGAGGGGACTCAAAGGCCATCCGTTCCCCGGAGGACGGATGGTCGAAATGGAGTTCCAGGGCGTGAAGGGCGGGCCGGGTCAGAGCCCGCGCCAGGGAGCCTCCCCGGCCAGCACCCCGGTGCAGCGATCGCGTGGATCCTCCGTAGGTTGTGTCTCCCAGAATGGGGTGCCCGATGGAAGACAGATGGACCCTGAGCTGATGGGTCCTGCCCGTTCCCGGCGAAAGCTTCACCAGACTGATCCCTGAGCGCCTCGCGATGACCCTGTATTCTGTTAGGGCCCTCCGACCGTCCTCCCGGACCCCGATCCGCTTGCGGTCCTTCGTGTGGCGTGCCAGCGGTTTTTCGATAAGCCCGGTGTCACTTCCCAACTCACCCTTGACGGCCGCGAGGTAAACCCGGCTGATTGTGTGATCCTTGAACTGTCTGGCAAGAGCATGGTGAGACAGGTCATTTTTTGCCGCCACCATGACGCCGGATGTCCCCTTGTCGAGCCTGTGGACGATCCCGGGCCTGGTAACCCCTCCGATGCCGGAAAGGTCCCGGCAGTGATGCAGAAGGGCGTTGACCAGCGTCCCCGAGGAGTGCCCATGGGCCGGGTGGACGACCATGTGCGGCGGCTTGTCGATGACGATGAGATGGGCGTCCTCGTAAAGGATGGTCAGAGGGATCTGTTCCGGGATGGTTCCGGACGGTTCAGGAGCGGGAACGTCGATGATGATCGTGTTTCCGGGCCGGAGGAGAACGCCGGCCTTGGGCGGCAGGTCATCAAGAAGCACATGTCCGCCATCGATGAGTTTTCTGATGCGGGAACGGGACAGTTCGGAAAGATGCCGGGCGAGGAAAACGTCCAGACGCTCACCCGATTCCTCAGAGGTCACGGTAAAACGGGATCTCCCCATGGGGAGGGTTACCAGATGTCGGAATCGATGTCCCCGAAGCGTTTGACCAGGACGTCCACGATGGCCCTGTTATAGGGAACCCATCTCCCGGGCATTTCGGGGTCGACCCGTGACTCGTAAAGCTTCCGCCCTTCCTCCAACTGGTCGGCTATATCCGTGAACAGGGAATCGTTTTTTATGCTCTTCCGTATTTTTTCCTGGTTGTAAAGGGCGATGTCGGACATGATGGTTCGCGCAAGCCTATCGGCGTCCTTGACGTTGTTGATGAGCGTCATCCGGTTGTCCTCCCGCTCTCGAGAACTCTGGAAATAAACGGTGCCGGAGCCATTCTCTTCCTGTCCAGGACGAAAAGCCAGGTAAAGGCCAGTGCCAGTCCAACCACACATCCGATGATAGCCCCGGTATCCGTTCCGGAACGGGACCAGCCGATGGCGGCCCCGGCAACGGCGGCTACCGCTGGCATAAGATAGGCCGAGGCTGAGGCTTTCAGAAGCTCCTCGGGGGGGAGGGAAATGATCACTTTGTCTCCGGCCTGAGCTCCTGCAGTGTTGAGAACCTCCATCTCCATGATTTTGCTGGAGGTGGGATGGCAAATATGCTGGGCGCTGCAAGCCCCACAGGCTTCGGATCGAGTCAGTGTCACCCTCGCCCGGTTCCCTTCTGTAGCTATGACGGAAGCGGTTTCCTCAAGCATCTTCCCACCCTAAGTGACCCGTACGGGAAAATCAAGGGGGCTTGTCATTTTCACCGTGGCTTGAAGTGGCGGGAATCCCGCCACTTCAAGCCCTCAAACTTCAAACAGAGTTCTCCACGTTTAACGTTGAACGTTGAACGTGATTCCAACTTCAAACTCTCAAACTCTCAAACTTGGAATTTCTCCCCCGTGAGCAGTTCGAACGCCTCCACGTATTTCCCCCTCGTTTTACCCACAATATCGTCCGGGAGAGTGGGGGCTGGCGGCGTTTTGTTCCAGTTCAGATCCTCCAGGTAGTCCCGGACAAACTGTTTGTCGAAGCTTTCGGGGCTTGTTCCCACCTTGTACGTGGAAGCCGGCCAGAACCGGGAGGAGTCGGGTGTCAGCACTTCGTCGATCAGGAGCAATCCCCCGTCGATGGCCCCGAATTCGAACTTGGTGTCGGAGATGATGATGCCTCGCTGCCTGGCGAAAGCAGCGGCTTTTTCATAGACGGCGATAGTGATCTCCTTAAGCTTTATGAGGGTTTGGGCCCCAACTGTTTCCGCGGCTTGGGCGAAGGAGATGTTCTCATCATGTCCCGTGTGGGCTTTTCTGGCAGGGGTGAAGATGGTTTCTTCCAGTTTCTGTGCCTGTTGCAGGCCGTCGGGGAGGGGGATGCCGCACACTTCCCCCGATTCCCGGTAATCGTTCCATCCGGTTCCCGCCAGGTACCCCCTTGCCACACATTCCACCGGGAAGGGATCCGTCTTCCGGACCAGCATGCTTCTACCCTCCAGCAGCGGGGCGTGTTTCTGAAGGGAAGGAGGGTAATCCTCCACCTTGGCGGAAACAAGATGGTTTTTCACGATGTCCTCGGTGAAACGGAACCAGAAAAGTGACATCTGTGTCAGGATCTTCCCTTTGTCAGGAATCCCGTTGGGCATAATCACGTCGAAGGCGGAGATCCGGTCCGTGGCTACGATCAGGAGGTGCTCGCCCAGGTCGTAAACATCGCGAACCTTGCCCCGTCGAAAAAGGAGAACCCCCGGAAGATCGGTTTTCACTACCGTTTTTCTGTTCTCAGTACTGTTTTCCCGTTTCATTGCCCTCTCCTGGTTTTGCGAACGGGTCACCCCGGCATCTGGCGGAGAAAATGAAAAAATACAGCAAGTGCAGAAGGTTTGCAACGAGGCGACAGTCGGAGGGGCTTGTAAGCAGTGCACGGTGTCTGGTATCTAGAAGAGAAGTTGGTTGGAGTTTGAGAGTTTGAGAGTTTGAAAGTTGCAGGTCAGTGCAGAGTGTAAAGTGCATCCCCCTTCGCCAAGGCTACGGGGGACAGGGGGTGCAGAGGGGAAAGTCCGACGCGGAGACACGATGACGCGGGGACGCGGAGGAAGACCGAGATTTGAAGTTTGATGTTTGAAGTTGGAAACACGTTCAACGTTCAACGTGTTCTTCTTGAATCTTGAATCTTGAATCTTGAATCTTGAACCCGATCGAAAGGGGCTCGGATTGAGCCAGGACGCGAAAAAGATCGAGAAATACAGGGGCATCATCAAGTTCCTTGAGCACGCTGTCAGAAACATCGCTATTTACCCCTCTGAACACCCATCGGTTAAGGGGGTGTCAAAGCGCGCTTTTGATCTCCTCGGCCAGATTTTGGAGGAAGCTCCCGAGGTCCGGGTCCGGGTTGTCAACGGGACCCTTTTTCTGGACGAATATTCCTTCTCCGAGCCGACACCCTATTCCCGGAACTTTATGAAGGTCCTTGATAGCTTCGGGATCGACGACCTGTTTTTCCGGAAAGGTGTTTCCGAGGATGAGTTCCTCATGCTTTCCGAGGTTCTGAATGCCAGGGAACGAAGCAGGGAAATGTTCCAGGAGATGTGCGAAAGGGAAGGGATACGGAATATCGGTCTGGGGAGGGAAGGACCCCGGCAGGATCATGGGGACGGGGCCGAAGGGGATGTCCAGACCCTCGAGGATGCGGTGGGGAGAGTTGAGCAGTTTTTCAATGAAGTGGGCGGAGGCGGGTTCCCCTCCCTGCATGATGTGGAAAGTCTCGTTGAAGGCTTGATGAAAATTTCGGGAACCCGTGAGGCCTTTTCCCCTCATCTTTTTGGTGAAAAAGGGTACGACTCTTATACATTTGGCCACTGTGTCAACGTGGGAATCCTTTCCCTTCTCCTCGCTCGCCAGAAAGGGCTTAGCGAACAGGATGTCAGGAAGGCCGCCCTCGCCGGGTTAATGCACGACATCGGAAAGGCGAGGGTGCCCCCTGGGATCGTTCAAAAGCCGGGCTTTCTGACCCCCCGGGAAAATGAGGAGATGAAATCCCACGCTGACTATTCGGGAGAAGTTGTGCGGCGGATGGGCGGTGCCGAGGATGTGGCAGGGGCTGTGGAGAACCATCACAGGTTTCACGACGGGGGCGGCTACCCGGCTCGGGAAGATGGGGAAAATGTCCCGGCCCTTGCCGGTCTGGTATCGGTTGCGGATTTTTTCGACGCTGCCACGGCGGCTCGTCCCTATCGGGTGGCCTTGAACCCCGTCGAGGTTATGGATTATCTGAGGAAAGAACGAGGCCGCAGGTTCGACCCTGTTCACGTGGATGCCCTTTTCGCCCTGCTTGGACCGTTTCCTCCGGGATCCGTCATCCGGCTCTCGAGCAACGAGATTGGCGTTGTTGTCACGGGCGGGGAGCATTCGGGAGCCCTTTCCGTGAGGATGATCATCGACCGGGATGGTGATCCTTTCGGCAGTAGGCGCATCCTGGACCTGAATGGACCTGATGCGGCGGGGAGGGTTGTGGCTGGAGTTGTCGATCCGGCCCTTTACGGTCTGGAAATATCGGTTGCCCTTTCCTTCGGTTCTTACGCGAACCTGTCGCGATAATTTCCAGGACTTGACCTTGGGGTTCCGAACGGTTCCTGAATCCGGAAACCGGAAATTTATTCGGGACCGGGCAGGAGGTTCCCCAGGGCTTCCACGATTTTGGTTTTAAGAAAGGGGTCGTTTGTTTCCTTAAGGATCTTCAGAAGGTGAGGTTCCGCCGAGGGGTCACCGTTGCGGCCCAGGCTTTTGGCTGCGACACACGCGGTTTCAGTATCCTCACCCTGAAGGAATGGAAGGATGAACTCTGTAATCCGGGGATCCCTGAAAAGGGAAAGGGTTTCCATAACTACCTGGATCACCGATGGGTTCGGGTCTTCCAGGGCTCCCAGGAGCGGTATGAAGGAGCGCTCGGGCAGATGAAGACCGATGGCCTTCACGGCCGCAACGCGGATGTCCGGTTCGGGGTCTAGCAGGAAAGTTAGCATCTTTTCCACCGATTCCGGGGTGTTCAGAAAGCCGAGGAAGTATATGGCCCGCAGCCGGTCGGGTTTGTCCCCCTCTGCGGCGGTCCGGGCGATGTAACCGAGGCGTTCCAACCCTTCAACGCGGTCAAGGGCGCGGGAAGCGGCCGTGCGAACAGCGTCTTCCGGGTCCTGAAGAGCTTTAACAAGAACCTCTTTTCTTTCGGACAGGGACATGGTTTTTCCTTTGTTCGGGGCCGGGTTGATATATTGTTAAAACATTATGATGATAAGGAGGAACCTGTGTCAAGGATTCACGCATTCCCTCTGATTGTTCTCCTGATTCTCACGGCCGTTTTTTTGCTTCCCGCCCTGCTTCCGGCGGCGGTTGAGGGAGCTCCCGAAGACGGTGACTGGCTGGTCCGCCATATCAGGGCGGAACCGGCCACCCTCAACCCCCTGACCGCTACAGACGTCTACGAGAGCACGATCAACGCCTATGTTTACGAAAGCCTCCTGGAAAGGGACAACAGGACCCTCGGCCTTGTGCCTTTACTGGCGCAGAGTTACGAAGTGTCACCTGATCGTTTGAGCTACCTGTTCACCCTCCGTGACGACGTCCGTTGGCAGGATGGGACTCCCCTTACGGCCGAGGATGTCAAATTCACTTTTGATCGCATTGTTGACCCGAAAGTGGATTGTCCTCACCTGAAAAGCTATTTCAAGGATCTTGTGGGTGTCAACGCTCTCGATGAGAGGTCGGTGCGGTTTACCTTCGCGGGGCCCTATTTCAAATCCCTGGAGATGATCGGGGGCCAGTCTATTCTTCCTAAGCACATTTTTGAAAAAGGGGAATTTAACACCCATGCTGCGGGCCGGGAGCCCATGGGAAGCGGGCCTTACCGTTTTGTACGATGGGAAACCGGCAAGGAGATCGTTCTGGAGAGGAACCCCGAATACCGTGGGGAGAAACCGCACCTGGACAGGATCGTGTTCAGGATCATCACCGACGATAACGCTGCCCTGCAGGTGTTAAAGAGCGGGGAAATGGACCTCATGGGTCTCACCCCTGTCCAGTGGGTTAAACAGACCGAGAACAGCAGGTTCAAGAGGAGGTTCAACAAGCACAAGTACTACCTTCCCGGCTACAGTTATATCGGGTGGAACTCAAAACGCACGTTTTTCGAAGACCCCATGGTGAGAAGGGCAATGACCATGCTCGTGGATCGCCCGGCAATCCTGGAAAGGCTGCGTTTCGGATTCGGAAGGATCGTGACGGGTAGTTTTTTCTATGAGAGCCCGGAGTACGATAAAAGCATCGAGGCGTGGCCCTTTGACCCTAAAAAGGCTGCCCGCCTGCTCGCGGAGGCCGGCTGGAAGGATTCGGACGGCGACGGTATCCTGGACCGGAACGGTGTGCCTTTCCGGTTCGAGTTCTCCATCGTTTCCGGAGTCCTGTTCCATGAACAGCTGTCGACGATCCTCAAGGAAGAGTTGTCCAAAGTCGGGATCGAGATGACCATCCGCCCCCTGGAATGGGCCCTGTTTACCAAGGTGCTGGATGAGCGCACCTACGATGCTGTGACCCTGGGATGGAGCCTGCCCGTGGAAGCGGATCCCTACCAGGTCTGGCATTCCAGCCAGACCGAAAAAGGTTCGAACCATGTGGGTTTTCGAGACAAAGAGGCGGACCGGATTATTGAGGAGGCCAGGATCACCTTTGACAAAGAAAAAAGGATCCAGCTTTATCGGGATTTCCATCGTATTCTCCACGAACAGCAGCCATATACGTTCCTGTTTGTCAGTGAAAGCCTGGTGGCGGTGGACAGGCGTTTTAACAACGTCAATGTCTACCCCTTGGGGATTGATACGACCGAATGGTGGGTGCGGGGCAAGGATCAGCGGTACCGCTGATCTCCGGAGTGCAGGATATAGAGTGCAGTGTGCAGAGGGTAAGAACAATTGAGAATTGAGGATTGAGAATCACGGTTTGAAGTTTGAGGTTTTGAGTTTGAAGTTGCCGATTTGCTTTGTCTCTGCACTTTACACCCTGCACTCTGCACTCAATTCTCTGGACTCTGAACCCTGAACTCTGAACTCTGAACCGGCCTTTTTATGAATCTTCGCGAATACCTGATAAGGCGTCTATGGCTGATCATCCCCACGTTCCTGGGGATCACCCTTATTACCTTCCTGGTGATCCAGCTGGCGCCCGGGAGCCCGGCCGCCATGAAGCTCCGCCTGGGTGAGCAGGGTCATATGGGAGACGAGGTAACAAGGGAGATCGTCCAGCAGACCAAAGCCCTTTACGGCCTCGACAAGCCCTTGTGGGTCCGTTACGGGATCTGGCTGCGGAGGGTGGTAACCTTCGATTTCGGGAATTCCTACAAGGATCACCGGCTGGTCCTGACGAAAATCATGGAGCGTCTTCCCGTAACCCTTGAACTTAACCTGATCTCGATCTTCCTCGTTTACCTCATCTCCATCCCCGTGGGGGTGTTCTCCGCGGTCAAACAGGGGAGTGTAGCCGACCGGGCCACGACGGTGGTCCTGTTCCTCCTTTATTCACTGCCCAACTTCTGGGTGGCAACCCTTCTGATCATGTTTCTGGGAGGGGGGGATTTCCTCGACTGGTTCCCGGTTTACGGCATCTCCTCCCCCGGGATGGAGGGCGCGTCCTTTTTCCCCCGCCTCGGGGATCACCTCTGGCACCTGGTCCTGCCGATTTTCTGCCTCACCTATGGAGGGCTGGCCGCCCTGTCCCGGTATCAGCGGGCGGGGATGCTCGAGGTTATCCGCCAGGATTACATTCGAACCGCGCGCGCCAAAGGGCTTCCGGAAAAGCTGGTGATCTTCAAGCATGCCTTTCGAAACTCCATCATTCCCATTGTCACCCTGTTGGGATATCTGCTGCCCGGGATGTTCGGAGGCAGCGTGATTATCGAAAGTATCTTTTCCATCCCCGGGATGGGGCAGCTCGGTTTTGAATCGGTCCTTTCCAGGGATTACCCGGTAGTCCTCGCGATCGCAACCATCTCGGCGATCCTGACCCTGCTGGGGCTCCTTGTTTCGGACCTGCTCTATGTCTGGGTGGACCCCCGGATCACATACGAAGGGGAACCATGATCCCACGGAACCGTAAACAGAGTTACACCAGGCTTATCTGGAAACAGTTCCGGCGGGATCCGGCTGCCCTTGCGGGCATGTTTTTTGTCCTTGTCCTGTTTGCTCTGGCCATCCTGGCCCCATTCCTTGCGGGCAGCCGGCCTATCGCTGCCGTCGTGGACAGTGATCTGGTTTTTCCCGCCCTGTCGAAGAAGGCACGACTGGTCTGGGATCAATCCGCCGAAAGTGATCGGGGATGGTCCCTCCGGCCCCTTGTCCCGCACGGGCCCACCGATATCGACCTGTCGGCAAACCTGATGCCGCCGGACCGAGATCATCTTCTTGGCACGGACGATCGTGGACGGGACATCCTGGCCAGGATGATCCACGGGTCCCGGGTTTCCCTTTCGGTGGGGTTCGTGGCTGTGTCCATTTACACGGTCATCGGGATCTTTCTCGGGGCCCTGGCGGGATTCTATGGGGGGCGGGTGGACATGGTCATCAGCCGGATCATCGAAGAGATGATGTGTTTCCCTACATTTTTCCTTATCCTGGCCCTCCTGGCCTTTCTGCCGAGGAATATCTTCATGGTCATGGCTGTTATCGGTTTTACGGGTTGGACGGGTGTGGCCCGCCTGGTGCGTGGGGAGTTCCTCAAGCAGCGCAAGCTGGATTACGTCACGGCGGGGAAAGCTATCGGGGCTTCCAACCTGAGGATCATCTTTTTTCACATCCTGCCAAATTCGCTGGCCCCGGTCCTCGTTTCAGCCTCCTTCGGGGTGGCCGGGGCTATCCTGACGGAATCGTCCCTGAGTTTTCTTGGATTCGGCGTTCCCCCGCCGACGCCCTCCTGGGGAGATATCCTCTCCCAGTCCAAACAGTATATCGACTTTGCCTGGTGGTTGACCGTCTTCCCCGGGGCGGCCATCTTCCTGACGGTCACGGCGTATAACCTTGTGGGCGAAGGGTTGAGGGACGCCGTGGATCCAAGACTGAAGTGAGAATAGCCCAAAGGCCAAAGACCTAAAGATACAGTCCGGGATTTATGCTGAACCATTTAAACGGATGGCCCGATGCCATCCGTTTAAATGGTTGCCCCCGCCGCACCAGTTGCAGCGGGGGCGATCAAGAAGGAGGTTCCCGCCTCGGGGCAGCCCCCGGAGGTCCAATGGAGACAGAGCGGGTTCGTGGTTCTGGGTCCGGTCAGCACCGCCCGTGAAACGATTTAGCGCAAAAACCGTTCCCTCCCTCTCATTTTTGATTTACCGATTAAATCTTTTTAATCCGGGGATTTATGATGATTCCCTCCTTTTGGAGACATTCTTTTCTCTGGGTTATTTCACTCACAATATGTGTTTTAAGGCCATCATGGGCTTAAGCCCGATCCCGGATCCGACCAAATTGACCCTCCGCTCGGCATCTGTTATTTTCCGCACTTACGAACCCGCTTTAACTGAAGCCGGAGGGGACCCTGCATTGAACGATGAGCTTTTTCGCCCCGAGGACACCGTTTTTCTGGCCTACCTCGTGGGGATATCCCTGTTTGTCACCTTTTTTCACAAAGGGGTGGACAGGTGGTGGATCAACGTGCTCGTTCATTCCGTTTCGGCCGGACTGGTCGTTTTCGGGCTCCGGTACGCCTCGGGGAAGACGCACCCTGTCATCCGCTTCCTTCGATACTGGTATATTCCCCTTTTCCTGATCCTTTTCTATGAGCAGATCGACCAGTTCATCCTGGGTCTGCACGGGCACTATCTCGACCACCTGATCGC
>CBFDCL010000002.1:0-52325 GCA_965603295.1 uncultured bacterium
CCGAACTCATCGAGGAGGGTCAGGATGAGGGTGAGGATCTTCTCAGGGAGTCGGCCCCGCAGCTCAGGGAGCTCGAAAAATCCCTCGCTGACCTTGAGGTTCGCTCCATCCTCGGAGACGAAGCGGACCCGAGGAACGCCATCGTCACCATCAATCCGGGAGCCGGGGGTACCGAGTCGCAGGATTGGGCCCAGATGCTCCTACGGATGTACACGCGCTGGGCTGAGAGGGGAGGGTACGGCATCGAGATGCTCGACCTGCAGTATGGTGATGAGGCCGGGATCAAGGGGGCGACTTTTGCCGTGGAAGGATCCTACGCATATGGCCATCTCAAGGCGGAGACCGGGGTCCACAGGCTCGTCAGGATCTCGCCGTATGACGCGAGCAGCAGGAGGCACACCTCCTTCGCCTCTGTCTTCACTTTTCCCGAAGTAGAAGAGGAGCTGGAGGTTGAGATCGACGAGAAAGACCTGAGAATCGACACCTTCCGTTCCAGCGGCGCGGGAGGGCAGCACGTCAACGTGACCGATTCGGCCGTCCGTATCACTCATATCCCCACCGGGATCGTTGTTTCCTGCCAGAACGAGAGGTCTCAACACAAGAACAGAGCCATCGCGATGAGGATCCTTCGGGCCCGAATATTCGAGCTAAAAAAGAGGGCAAAAGAGGACGAAATGGCCAAGTTCCAGGGACAGAAGAAGGAGATCGCCTGGGGCAGCCAGATCAGGAGCTACGTTCTTCAACCTTACAGGATGGTTAAGGATCATCGCACGGGCCATGAAAAGGGTAATGTGGATGCCGTCCTGGATGGGGACCTGGATGATTTCATCCAGGCTTACCTCCTCGGCGGGAAAGAACAGTGAAAGACGGGGACGAAAAAAGGTTCATGACCAGGGCCCTGGGGCTCGCCCGACGGGGTGTCGGGCTCACCCATCCCAACCCGATGGTGGGGGCTGTGGTTGTTCGGGAAGGCCGCATTTACGGTGAAGGCTGGCATCGGGGACCCGGGGAACCCCATGCCGAGGCCGTGGCGCTGGAAATGGCGGGTGAGGCCGCGAGGGGCTCCACCCTGTACGTCACCCTGGAACCCTGCGACCACCATGGCAGGACCCCTCCCTGCACGGAAGCGATCCTTAAGGCCGGGGTCGTTCGGGTGGAAATTGCCTGTGAGGACCCCCATCCCCTAGTGAGGGGGAAAGGTTTGAGGCGACTCAGGGATGCCGGGATCGAGGTGAAAACAGGCCTCGGAAGGACGCAGGCGGAGGAGATAAACAGAGCTTTCCTGCACTTTGCACGGGAGAACGTTCCCTATGTGACCCTGAAACTGGCCACGACCCTTGACGGGCGCACGGCCGATGCCTCCGGAAACTCCCGGTGGATCACAGGGGAAAGGGCAAGGCTGGCCGTCCATCGGCTTCGGTCTCAGGTCGATGCGGTTCTTGTGGGCGCCGGGACAGTTCTGGCGGACGATCCTCTGCTTAATGTCCGGGGGATCAGGGGCGGGGGGCAGCCGCTGCGTGTGGTCCTTGACCCGGAACTGAGGATCTCCCCTGCCTCCCGGATCGTGGGGGAAGCCTCGGACGGCCGTACGATTGTCTTCGTCCGCCGGGGGATAGCGGTTTCGAAAAAGAGGGTTTTTGAGGAAAGAGGGGTCCGGTTTTTCACTCTGCCCGTGAGATCCGGGATTTTCGGATGGAACGACATGGCCGCGTGCCTAGTTGACCTTGGCGTCCTGCATCTCCTCGTCGAGGGAGGTGCTCAGACGGCCACCTGGTTTCTGGCCAGGTCTGCTGTGAGGAGGGTGGAACTTTTTTTGGCCATGAAGCTGCTGGGAGATACCGGGCTTCCCTCCGTCATGGATCTGCATGTGGCCGGTCTGGGAAACGCGGTTTCTTTTGACCTTCGGGGTTGCAGGGTCGTCGGGGAAGATGTCCGAATTACGGCGGATGCCAGATAAGGGGTGATCATGTTTACGGGGATCGTAGAGGAAACGGGCCGCATCGCCCGGATTGAGCAAAGGGCCGGGGGCGCCCGGGTTGAGATCGAGGCCGCCCTTGTTCTCGATGGGACCGTGCCGGGACAAAGTATTGCCGTGAGCGGTGTGTGTCTTACGGTTGATAATACCCGACCAGGCGTGTTCTCTGCTGTCCTTTCCGCGGAAACCCTTGGGAAAACGACCTTCTCCAGTGCAAAACCCGGGGACGGGGTCAACCTGGAAAGAGCGCTGGCTTTGGGGGACCGGTTGGGAGGCCATCTTGTTTCCGGGCACGTGGAAGGGAAAGGCCGGATCGACGAACTGAGAAGGGAAGGGGGAAGCTACCTGCTGGTTGTTTCCGCTCCAGACGATTTCGCGTCATATCTGGTCGGTAAAGGCTCCATTGCGGTGGACGGGGTCAGCCTGACCATGGTCAGCGTCGGAGAAGGGCGATTCACAGCGGCGCTCATCCCGGAAACCTTTGAAAAAACGACGTTTCGATTGAAAACAATGGGTGATTTTGTTAATTTGGAACCCGACTTGATCTTAAAATACGTGATGTCCTCGGTCCGTGAGCTGGCAGAGCCCGGCGAAGCGGGAGGCATTACTCTGGAGAGGCTTAAGAAGTCCGGCTTTATCGTGGACTAGAAAGTATCGGTATGCCCATTTCAACTATTGAAGAGGCGCTTTCTGATATCAAGGAAGGCAAGATCGTTATTCTGGTTGACGATGAGGATCGCGAAAATGAGGGCGATTTCGTCGTCGCGGCCGAGAAGATAACCCCTGAGATCATCAACTTCATGGCCATGCACGGGAGGGGTCTGATCTGTCTCAGCCTAACCGAGGAACGGTGTCTTGAACTGGATCTGCCTCAAATGGTCTCCAGGAACACGGCCAAATATGGTACCGCATTCACCGTCTCTATCGAGGCCAAAACCGGTGTGACCACCGGAATCTCCGCTGCCGACAGAGCGCATACCATAAGGACTGTTATGGAGGACGGTTGCGGCTCCGACGACCTGGATCGGCCGGGGCATGTATTTCCCATCCAGGCCCGCAAGGGCGGCGTCCTTGTGCGCGCGGGACAGACCGAGGGAAGCGTGGATCTGGCCCGGCTGGCCGGCCTGAAGCCGGCCGGGGTCCTTTGTGAGATCATGAACCAGGACGGCACCATGGCAAGGATGCCCGAACTGAGGGTCGTTGCACGGAAATTCGACCTGAAGATCGCCACCATAGCGGATCTCCTGAAATATGTTCTGAAGCATGAGCGGCTTGTCACAAAGGTTGCCGAAACAACCCTCCCGTCACGATTCGGTGATTTTATTGTCAAGGCGTACAGGAATGAGATTGATGGCCAGGATCACGTGGCCCTGGTGAAAGGAAGGATCGATACGCCAGAGCCGGTCCTCGTCCGGGTCCACTCGGAATGCCTGACCGGGGACGTGTTTCACTCCCTGCGGTGCGATTGTGGAGAACAGTTGGAAAACGCCATCACAGCCATCGAAAAAGAGGGGCGGGGGGTGTTTCTGTATATGAGTCAGGAAGGCAGAGGGATCGGTCTCGCCAATAAACTGAAGGCCTATGAACTTCAGGAACAGGGCAGGGACACAGTGGAGGCCAATCTCGAACTCGGTTTCGCTCCAGACCTGCGGGATTACGGGATCGGGGCCCAGATCCTGGTGGATTTGGGGATCAGGGAGATCAGGCTCCTGACCAACAACCCCAAAAAGATCGTGGGGCTGGAGGGTTATGGATTGAAAATTGTCGAGAGGATCCCCGTCGAGGTAACCGCCCGCCGGGAGAATATCAGATATCTCAAGGCCAAGAAGGAGAAGCTGGGGCACCTTCTGGGGGAACTTTAAGGGCCTGAAAGGAGAGATCATGTCAGGTTTCCGGACCATAGAGGGCAAATTGGACGCCAAGGGGCTGAAAATGGCGGTCATTGCCTCCCGATTCAACGATTTCATCACGTCCAAACTGGTGGAGGGTGCCATGGACTGCCTGTTAAGGCACGGAGCAGCCGAATCCGACATCACGGTGATCAGGGTCCCCGGTTCCTTCGAGATCCCGTTGGCCGCAAAGAAAGCTTCCGCCGCGGGGTCTTATGACGCGGTTATATGTCTTGGCGCCCTCATCCGTGGGCAGACGCCCCATTTCGATTTCATCGCCTCGGAAGCGACGAAAGGAATTGCTCAGGTCTCCCTCGAGGCCGGGATCCCAATCACTTTCGGTGTCATCACGGCCGATACTCTTGACCAGGCTGTGGACAGGGCGGGGGCCAAGTCCGGCAACAAGGGTTTCGAGGCCGCCCTCGGCGCCATTGAGATGGCTGACCTGATGAAAAAGATCTGAAGGGTGCCCGATGGGTGCACGCAGGCGGGGTCGAGAGGCGGCTCTTAAGATCCTTTACAGCATGGACCTGAACCCGGGATCCGCGAAAGAGGTGTGCGAAAGGGCACAGGAATGGGGGCAGATACCTGCGGATTCTAAACGGTTTGTCCTTGAACTCGTGGAAGGGACCCTGGATCGTCTAGATGCTATCGACGGACTCATCAGGGATGCCAGCCTCAAATGGGAAATAAGCAGGATGGCAGCTGTGGACCGGAACGTTCTCAGACTCGCTGTGTCCGAGCTCACCGGCGGAGGGGGGATACCTGTCCGGGTGATCCTGGATGAAGCGATCGAACTGGCCAAAAAGTATGGTGGTGACGAGTCAGGCACTTTTGTTAACGGAATCCTGGACCGGGTTCGCCTGGACCTGGAGATGGATTCATAGATGAAGATACGGGTTCGGGCCGGCAACTGCCTGAGTTTCGGAGGTGATGCCCTTCTCCTGTTTCATCACAGTGATATCAGGCCGTTAGTCGGCAACGTCGCCCTGCTGGACTGGAGATGCAACGCGACCGTGAGCCGCTTATGGAAAAGGAAGGAAAATCTCCTGAAGTTTGGCCAGCTGACGATTCTGGCAACCCAGGGCAAAGTCCCAGCGGGAACGGCAATCCTCACTGGTCTCGGTCCTGTGGGAGCTTTTGACGGCGACCTCCGTAAAGAAGCACTTCGTGCTGCCTTCGAGACGGCCCTGAATGTGGGGGCCAGGGATGTGGCCGTGGATGGAGCGGTTCTGGGAGGGGATGAGGGGGAAGGGGTCGCCGAGGACATCCGGAGTGTTCTGGGATCCATGAAGATAAAGGGAACTTTTACCTTAGCGCTTTTTTTCCCCGACAAGCAACGGACGCAGTCTGCCGTCGGGAAGGCGGAAAGTGCGGAAGGGACATCCTGAGAAATGAGAGCCGCTATCATCTCGGATATCCACTCCAACCTCGAGGCCCTTCAGGCTGTGGAAAAGTCCATTCTCGAACTGGGTGTTGATGAGATCTACTTTGTCGGTGATGTGGTCGGGTACGGTCCCGATCCCAATGCATGCACGAGGTGGGTGGTCGACAACACGGATCTGGCCGTGATGGGGAATCATGATTTTGCTGCCCTGGGGCTGATGGACATCGAGAGTTTTAACCCCAACGCCCGGAACGCCATCATCTGGAACACCGAACAGATGGAAGAAGGATGTATCGAGTTTCTTCGATCCCTGCCCATGACGGAAAGCCGGGAAGGGGTGACCCTGGTTCACGCCAACCCGAAGGATCCTGAAGGATGGAATTACATTTTTTCCCTTTGGGATGCGGAGATGAACTTCACCTTCTTTGAAGGTGCTTTCTGCTTCGTCGGACACTCCCATCAGCCCGTGGCCGTAGGTATGGACGGAGGAGGAAATGTGAATGTGGTCCCCGGGGACGTGTTTTCCATCGAGGAAGGGTCCCGGTACCTGGTCAACGTGGGAAGTGTGGGCCAGCCGCGTGACGGCAATCCCGCAGCGTGCTTCGGGCTTCTGGATACGGACCGGGGTCAGTTCTCCTTTATCAGAGTGCCCTACGAGTTCGGTGCTACCCAGCGAAAGATGCTGGAAGTCGGCCTGCCGAGGCCCCTTGTCGAAAGGCTGGCGGAGGGAAGGTGAGCCGGGAACGGGCAAATTCGGGCGGAACGAATACCCCGTCGGCGTTTCTTGATCCCACGATGAGCCTCGTCGGGAGGCTGGAAGATCTTTCCGTTGGAGAGATCCTCCAGATCGTGAGTCTCAGCAAAAGATCGGGTCTGCTCAGGCTCGAATCCCCCGCGGACAAGGCCAATATCTACATCAGGTCCGGAATGATCATCTATGCCGCACGCTCGGATGAGAAAGAGGGCCTATTGAGTCTCCTCATCCATCACGGCCTTGTAAACAGGGACCACCTGGAGGCCGTGCGCGGGGAACTGGAATCGAGTGCGAACGCCAGGCAGGTCAGGGACATCCTTGACCAAAAGCTGGGGATCTCCCCCGATGCGTTTCAGAAGGCCCTCAAGAACCGGGTGAAAGAAATGGTTTTTTCCCTCTTCCATTGGGAGGAGGGAACCTTCAGCTTTCAGCTTATTGAAAAAGAGGAAGAGCAT
This sequence comes from uncultured bacterium, assembly GCA_965603295.1. Classification (GTDB taxonomy): domain Bacteria; phylum BMS3Abin14; class BMS3Abin14; order BMS3Abin14; family BMS3Abin14; genus JAFGWO01. The sequence continues at coordinate 6,461 of CBFDCL010000002.1, forward strand.
CCCGCACTCGAAAAAATGGCCCCACTTTTCCTGGACGAGGGGATCGAGGCTCAGTTCCTCGTGATGGAAGGTGCCCGCAGAAAGGATGAAATGGGGCGTGGGGCAGCATCGGAGGTGAATGCGGACGGTGAGACACGGTCCCCGGAAGTACCTGAAATGGTCGGTGACAGAGAGGAGTTGGTTGGGGATTCCCCCCCCGGATGGCCGGTTCCCGAAGGAAGTCCCCCGGACCTGACAGGAGAGCTCGAGGAGTTTTCGGTTCCGGAGGTTCTTCCCCCCCTGGATGGTCCTCCTTATGGCACGGTGGTCCTCATTGGGCTGAGCAGAACTCTTGCGGCGGGAATCGCCAACGCCGTGAAGGGGAAAGGGATCACCTTGCTGGTTCACGAAAACGGCGCAGACGGCCTCACCAGGATTCAAGAACTGAGAAGAAACCGGGTCACTCCCTTCCTCCTCCTTGACGTTGAGGCCTCCGGAATCACCGACGACAGGAAAATGGGAGGTCTTGAAATCCTTTCCACGATCTGGGAGCTGGGGTTCAACGTTCCGGTCGGGCTCGTTCACAGGATGGTTCTCCCTGTGGGGCTCAGGGAAAAACTGTTCCAGATTCCGGGGATCCAGCTCTTCCCGATCTCCGATCCCACCGGGGAAACCGAGGTTGACGGCGAAACCTTGAGCATGATTGAGACCGCCCTTTCTGAGGCATCCGGTGCCCGGATGCCTGCACAGGAGGAGACCCTGATTCCACGATCGGATGATCCCGGCGGAGAATCGGCACCACTTCCGGGGGGCCTTCCAGAGATGCCGAAAGAGGCCCAGGAATATTACGATATCCAGGGGGAACTCGTTGATGATCTGGACGGGATCGATTTGCCGTTTGAGGGGTGGGAAGGAAAAGATGTCCCCCAGGACAAACCACTCGACCCCCACATGGCCCAACTCAGTTCGTATGTTCAGGAGCTCAACCGGCAGGACATCAGTGGTGAGGTCACACTCCTTGCCCTCAGGTTCGCTTCGGCTTTCGTGTCAAGGGCGGTTCTCTTCCTTGTGCGCAAAGGGGACATGAAGGGGCTTGGTCAGTTCGGTGTTGATCTGGGGGAAGGGAGGGATTCCGATTCCGCTGTCCGGTCCCTGACCCTGCCCCTGGGCAGCGAGGGGGTTTTCTCCCGTGTGACCCAGAATCAGCAGAGTTACAAAGGACCCCCGATGGGGTCCGAAGTGGAGAGGAACCTCTTTAAGGCCCTCGGGGGGGATGCCCCGGGGGAGATATACCTCGGCCCCATCGTCAGCATGGGAAAGGTGGCGGTTCTTCTGTACGGGGATGACCTCCCGGGCGAAATGGGGATCGAACCCACGCACACCCTTGATATCTTTCTCAGCCACGTCGGTCTCGCCCTGGACAGGGCCTTTCTGGAGATGAAACTGAAAACCCAGCATTCCTGACGAAGAAGAGGTGGTACGCCATGGCTAAAAGGATTCTTGTAGTGGAAGACTCCTCGATGACCAGGTCCCTCATTGTGTCCTCCCTTGAGGACATGGGGAACTTCGTTGTCATCGAAGCCGCCAACGGCTTCCAGGCGCTCCGGAAGCTTCCGGAAGTAACCCCCGACCTTGTCATCACCGATATCAACATGCCCGACATCAACGGTCTTGAGGTCGTCAGGTTTTTGAAACAGAGTGAAAATTTCAGCCATATTCCCATCATCGTGGTTACCACGGAGGGCAGGGATGTTGACAGAGAAAGGGCCCTGCGTCTCGGAGCCGATCGCTACCTGGTCAAACCTTTTGAACCTGAAGAGCTTCAGAATTTCGTCGAAGAACTCCTCTGACGGTGCGGGAGATACCATTGGATCAATCGCTGAAGGATTTCGTTGCCGAGGCCGAGGACATTCTGGATAGCCTGGATGAGGCTATCAGCTCCCTCATGGATATGGGCCCCGACGACCATCGGAAACCCGACATCATCAACGCTGTTTTCCGTCATGCTCATTCCCTCAAAGGACTCTCGGGCATGTTCAATCTGGAGAGCCTGTCGGGGGTATCGCATAAGCTCGAGAACCTGCTGGATGGCATGAGGCTGGACAGGATTCCCTACTCCATTGAGGTTGTGGATCTCCTGGGGCAGGGTGTGCAGATCCTTATCCGTATGGTCCGGGCCGTGGGTGAGGGAACGGGTGATGACTCGGTGGATTTTTCTGAACTCCTCCGCGATCTTGAAAAACTGGAAAAAAATGATCTGGGCCCGGAGGAAGAGGACCTTTCGTTCTATATCCGCGTTCCCGGGAAGATGACGGAGATGCTTTCCGAATACGAGGAACACCGCTTCCGTGACAATATCGGGAAGGGGATTCCTTTCTTCAGAGTCACCTGCAGTTTCCCTCTGGAGACCTTCGATGTCGAACTCGAGAAACTGGGATCCTCCATCCGGGAAGTGGGGGAGCTTCTCACCACCTTACCGGAAACCGATATGGGGGGAGGGGAAAATATCGGGTTTACCCTTTATTTTACGAGTCGGGAAAAGGAGAAACGTGTCCGGGAAAAGATCGGGAGTGTTGAAGGAGGCCTCGAAACGGTCCCTTACGTGGGGACGGACCCTTCATCCGACCGGAGCCCCGATGCTCCCGCGCCTCCATCGGGGGCAAGGGAGAGGGATTCTTTCGAGGATGAGATCAAGGGGCTCAGCCAGACCGTCAGGGTGGACATCAGCAAACTGGACTACCTGATGAACCTGGTTGGGGAACTGATCATCCTAAAGTCCGGTTATGCCGACGTTTCCGCCAGGCTCCGGGAAGGTGGAACCCCGATGGGGAAAGGCCTTTTGCAGGACCTCGAAAAGAACAACTCGAACCTTGAGAAGAAGCTGATCGATCTCCGGGACGCGGTCATGGATATCCGCATGGTCCCCATGGGGCAGCTTTACAACAGGCTCGGGAGGGTCTCCAAGAAGATCGCCCGGGGGTTGGGGAAAAAAGTTGATCTGCAATTTGACGGGCACGATACGGAACTCGACAAGATGATAATGGAGGAGATGGTTCCACCCCTTCTCCACATCGTCCGGAACTCGCTGGACCATGGTGTGGAAGACACCGCAACCCGGAAATCCAAAGGAAAGAACGAGACGGGAAAGGTCCGGGTTTCCGCGTTCCAGCAGGGAAATCATGTGGTCCTGGAAGTGACGGATGACGGGCGGGGGATCGACCTTGCCATGGTGAGGAGGCACGCCGTCGCGCGGGGGGAAGTTGGAAAGAACGAGGTGCTGTCCGATGAAGAGGTTCTCAACCTCCTCTTCAGGCCCGGGTTTTCCACAAAGGAAGGTGTCACCGAACTGTCCGGCAGAGGGGTTGGTATGGATGTGGTGCGCAGGGAATTGGAAAACATCGGAGGCGCAGTACAGATCCACACGGTAAAAGACCAGGGGACCCGTGTGACCCTCACTCTGCCCATTACTCTGGCCATTCTGCAGGCCCTTCTTATCAGGAACGGTGAAAGAATCTTCGCCATACCCATGGGCGCAATCCAGGAAACCATCGAAATAGAGAAGGGGCAGGTGAGGACCATGCAGGGGCAGGAAGTGATCAACCTCAGGGACCAGACCCTCCCGCTCATCAGGCTTGAGAGACTTTTCGGCCTGCCGGAATCAAAGAACGAGGGTGGATTTTTCGCTGTGATCATCAGTATGGCGAACAGGACAATGGGACTTGTTGCAACGGAGCTCCTGGCTAAGCAGGATGTCGTGATCAAACCTCTCGGTGAGGCGTTTTCCGGGACCGTTGGCCTTGCGGGAGCCGCGGAACTGGGCGACCAGTCCACCATCCTCGTCCTCGATGTCGCGGGACTGATGATGGAGGCTATCAGGCTCGGTACCCTGAGCCAGAGGAACTGACGGATGTACCTGGATCATTTCGGTTTCTCCATAAAACCGTTCGACAAAACCCCCAACCCGGCCTTCTTCTATCGGAGCCCGATCCACAAGGAGGCGCTGGCCCGTCTCCAATATGGTTCCGAGGAAAGGGAGTTGACGGTTCTGACGGGGGAAATTGGAACGGGCAAGACCCTTTTAAGCCGGGCCCTTATCGATTCTCTGGACGAGAGCTTTATCCCGATCCTTCTGATCAACCCTAGGCTGTCACCGAACCAGTTCCTCAGGACAATCGCCCGCAGGCTGGGTGTCGAACCGCCCTCCTATTTTCGGGCGGATCTCCTGGAAGAGGTCAACGGCGCCCTGTACGGATGCTACGAGGACGGTAAGTGCCCGGTGATCATTATTGACGAGGCCCAGTTGATACCGGGGAAAGCAACCTTCGATGAGATCCGTTTGTTGACCAATTTTCAGCTGGACGAAGCAAACCTTCTCTCCCTGGTTCTGATCGGTCAACCGGAGCTTCGGAAACGTCTGAAGCATCCTTCGTTTGCGGCGATCAGTCAGCGGATCGGGATTCGGTACCATCTTGGGTCCATGGGGAGGGAGGATACGGGAAATTATATTTCGCACAGGCTCTGGACTGCCGGAGGAGATCCCGACCTGATCACCGATGAGGCCATTGATGTTGTCTATCGATATTCCCGCGGGCTTCCGAGGGTTATCAACAACATCGCGTCCAATGCGCTTCTTATGGGATTCTCGAAGGATTCTTCACGTATAGGTCCTGATTTGATACTGGATGTGGTGGAGGATCTGGATCTGGAACCGGGGTCATAGGCGGGCCAGCAGGGAGAGAGCGATGGATCTTGTTGAGATAAGAAAAAAGGCCAAGGGCAGGAAAAAGAACACGGACGCTCCGGCGGCCCGGAAAAAGCGGAAGGGACCGGTGAAGAGTGGTCCTGGGGACCTTGAGCAGACCGGACCCGAGCGGGAATCACCCGATTCCGGGGAGGGGGCAGGTATCCTTCCAGGGAAGCCGGAAAAACAGGAGATCCCCCCCGTCGAGGAAGAAAAGTCCATTGTGGTGGAAAAGGCTTCCACTGCGGATAGCCTTTCGGGTTTGGAAAGCGTCCTCATGAGGCAGCACAGGGACGAGGAGGAAGAGGAGGAGGAAGAGCAGCTTCACCTTCTCACCTTCATGCTGGGTCAGGAGGAATATGCTCTCAACATCATGGATATCAAGGAAATCATCCGGCCGAGGGAAGTCACCGAGGTTCCAAAGACACCGGATTATATTCAGGGGATCCTGTCTCTGAGGGGGACCATTATCCCGGTTTTCGATGTGGATAAGCGTCTGGGCCTGTCCATGAGGGCGCGCGACAGTGAAAACCGCATTGTCGTTGTCAAATGGCAGGAACACCTGTTTGGGCTGCTGGTCGACCGTGTGGTCCAGGTTCTGAATATCCCCATCAGCCGGATCGATCCTCCTCCGGAGATCCTAGGGGGCGTCGAAGGGGAGTTTCTTCGGGGGGTGGGTAAACTGGACGACCGGCTGATTATCCTCTTGAACCTGGTCAGGATCCTTGCCCTCGAGGAAGTGGACCAGGCCGTGGGCGCGGAGCTTCTACCAGGCAGCCGAAAATAATTGGCCAAAGTCCCATCATTCGGAGAGGGTTCCGGCATGGATTCGAGCAAGGGATCAGATACAACCAGTGTGATCGTCAAATGCTCGGGATGTGACAGGGTTTACAGGGTGCATACGGAACGCGTCCCTGCCGGTGTGTCCTCCTTTTCCTGCAGGGCGTGCGGATCCCTTCTGCCCTTCCCGTCTTCGTCTCATCCCGACGGGTCCACCGCACCGGCCGATGACGGGGCCTCCTGTATCCTCCTCGTCGTCAACGAGGAGGAACTGGCCGCGCTGATCCGGCGCATCCTTGAGACCAACGGGTACCGTGTTCTTGCGGTGTCCACGGGGGAGGCAACACTCCAGGCGATAAGGGAGAACACAGTGGACCTTCTCCTTATCAACGTTTTTCTCCCGGACATGATGGGGTTCGAGCTTTTGGACAGGATACGGCAGGAAGATGGCAGGAATGACATCCCCTCCATCCTGCTTTCCTCGGTCCATCATGCAACGAGGTACAAACGGGCCCCGACTTCCCTTTACGGGGCGAACGACTACCTTGAGAGGCATCATCTCCCCGATCTGCTTGTCTCAAAAATCCGGCGCCTTCTCGAAGAGAGAGGCGAGGAACAAGAACCCGTGAACCCTTCCCATATGCCCGCCTTGAGCGACGAACAGGTTCTTCAGAGGCGGGAGCTCGAGAAGATCGAGAACAGGCCTCCGGAGACGGGGAATACCCTGGAGGAGGAGATGCTGAGGATGTGCCGTGTGATTGCCGGGGATATCGCCCTTTACAACGAGGACCTTATCCGGTCCACCGAACCCGATCAACTCCTGAATGTCCTCGGTGAGGACCTCCGGGAAGGGGAGGCGCTCCTGGAAAAGAAGTTCCAGGGAACTTCAGGGGTTGCGGAGAGCGTTCTTCGGGAGGAGATCGAGCTTCTTCTGCGATCAAGGGGGATCGAGATCCCATGATGGAGGTGTCTATGGGGCCGGAGGAGCGCAGGGCTCTAATCCAGCAGATGTCCTCTCCCGATGAGGAACAAAGACGCCAGGCCATGGAGCGCATCAAGGAAAACCTTGCTCCGGAGGACCTTGACTGGTTGATCGTGCCCCTGTCGGACGAGAGCTGGCGGGTCCGTAAGGAGGCCATCGAAGGCCTCTCCCGGATCCAACCGGACGAGGACCTCATCGGGCGTCTTGTTCTCCTGATGGACCCCTCCCGGGAACTTTCCCTGAGGAACTCCGTCGTGGAAGTCCTCGAGAGGATGGGGACCCTTGTGGCGCCCCTTCTTGTCGGACACCTGGGGACCGGGCAGGCGGATATAAGAAAATTCATCGTGGACATCCTTGCGAACATTGGTGATCCGTCCACATTGCCGGACCTCCTGGCTCTCCTGAAGGACCCGGGGGACAATATCAGGGCTGCTTCTGCGGAAGCTCTGGCGGCCATCGGAGACCCTTCGGTTTCCGGTGATCTGATCGCAGCTATCGAGGGTTCCGATGACTGGGTTCTTTTCAGCATCCTTGGATCCCTGGCTCAACTCGGAAGCGCGGAAGCTTTGCCGGTTTTTTTCCGGTATCTGGGAGATACGATCCTTTCCAAGCCCGCTATTACCGGTATCGGACTCCTTGGCACCGTTGGGGATGGGATCAAACTCGTGGCGTCGATTCCCGGGCTGACCCCAGGTGCCACCAAAGCCGCTTTCACCGCCGCCGGGGAAATATACCGTCGGACTGCCATTGGGGGAGAACTGGAAAAGGCCCGCGAACTTGCGGACGCAGTTTCCCATGCCGCGGACGAAAAAATCGGGGAATATCTTATTGACCAACTGGCCGTTTCGGAGGAGATCGAGGTGATCCGGAGTCTCATGGCTGTCCTCGGCATGATCGGAGGTTCACGGTCCCTGCAGGCGGTCCTTGCGTTGATCGAGAACGAAACCCTTCAGCCGGACCTGGATCTGGCGATCTTTTCCATTGCCAGAAGGGATTCGGCCCTTCTTCCAGAAATGCTGACCCACAACGATCCTCTCGTCAGGAGGAAATCCGTTCAAACCCTGGAGAGGCTGGGAAATAACGAATCCCTGCCCATCCTTTTCAGGATGCTCCATGACGAAAGCGGACACGTGAGAAAAGATGCAGCCCGGGCTGTTTCCGTCCTGGGGAACAGCGATTCGGTCAAGCAACTCTTGCCTCTCCTCGGGGACGAGTATGGAGATGTTGCTCAGTCGGCCGCGAATGCCCTGATCACCCTGGGACTGAAGTCGCCTCTGGAGGTGGACCGCCTGATCAGGCCTTTGCTGGAAAGTTCGGATGCGGATGGGAAGGTCCTCGTGCTCAAGATCCTGATGGAGATCCGGGCACCGGGATGGCTGGAACTGTGCCTTGCCTCCACGCGGGATGAGGAACCCTCCGTCAGAACGGTTGCAGTGAAATGCCTGGGAATTTCCGGGGAACAATCCGCTGCCGGAACCATCGTGAACTGCCTCGCTGATGAGAGCCCCGAGGTCCGCGTTCAGGCCGCCATGGCCCTCGAGGTTGTCACTTCCCAGGATGCCCTCGAGCCCCTCCGATCGGCCATCTACGACCGGGATCCCTGGGTGCGTTCGGCAGCCGTTTCCTCTTTCGGTTCCCAGCCCGGCGCTCGGCCGGAAGACCTCAGGGAACACCTGGCCGGAGACGACCTGATGATGAAAATGTCGGTGGTAGACGCGCTGGGGAAGATGGCATCCGGAGGGAAGGAAAAAGCCCTGGACATCCTGGGTGACGTTTCCAAAAGCGGTAGCCTCGAGTTGAAAAGAAGCGTTTGCGGGATTCTGGGAGGGATTGAAAGCCCTAAAGCCCTTGATCTGCTCTTAAAAGCAATACTGGATGACGATCCCGGAATCCGGATTTTTGCGGTCCAGGCCCTTGCCCGGAAGGAAGACCCGGCAGCACGCAAAGCCCTGGCGGACGCGGCGGGCTCAGACCCGGACAGACACGTTCGGGAAACCGCACGCTCCCACCTCGTAACGGGACAGTAGATGAATTTCGGTGATGCCGATCGCATTGAGTTGTCAGACGAGGAGTTCCGGCTTCTCGCCTCTTTAGTATACGAACATGCCGGTCTGTATTTCGATGATACCAACCGTTTTCTGCTGGAAAGCAGGCTCCAGAACCGTCTGAGGGCACACCATTTTGATTCCTTCCTGAAGTATTATCATTACCTCCTTTTTCATCAGGACAGGGCTGACGAGATCAGCGCCATGCTCGACGTGATCACGACCAATGAGACCTATTTCTTCCGGGAGAAAAACCAGCTGCTTACCCTGGCAGAGGAGATCCTGCCTGAACTGGCGAGGAGGAACGGTTCTTCCAAAAGACTCCGGATCTGGAGCGCCGGATGTTCCACAGGTGAGGAACCTTATACCCTCGCCATCCTCATCCGTGAGTCAGGGCTCTTTGACAATTCCTGGAAGGTTGATATCGTTGGGACCGACATCAGCCAGAGGGTACTGCGCACCGCGAGAAAGGCTGTTTTTTCCCAGTCATCCTTCAGGGCCACAGATGAGGATTTCGCCACCCGTTATTTCCAGAAGATGGAGGACGGGAAATATGCCCTGGATGAATCGATCAGGTCGATGGTCCATTTCGGGAACATGAACCTCATGGACGAGAAGATGATGGGCCTTATCGGCGATTGTGACATCATCATGTGCCGGAACGTCATCATCTATTTCGACACCAGCGCCAAAGCGCGGGCGGTCAACTCGTTTTTCCGGAAACTTGTTCCCGATGGATACCTTCTCCTGGGGCATTCCGAATCCCTTATGAACATTACCACCGTTTTCCGATTGAAGCACCTCGCCAGGGTGATGGTTTATCAGAAGCCGGGGCAGGGGGATTGATGAGCGGGCAGAAAAAAAGACCAAGGGACGGTGTCCGGGTCCTCATCGTCGATGACTCCGCCTATAACCGGAAAATGATCCGGAGCATGCTTTTCGAATTGGAAGGGATTCAGACCGTTGTGACGGCGTCGGATGGGGAGGAAGCCATTCGGATAGTCATGACCGATCCTCCGGACGCCATTACCCTTGATCTCAACATGCCCCGCATGGATGGTTTCACCTTCCTGAGATGGCTAATGAAAAACCGTCCCCTTCCGGTGATCGTGGTCAGTTCGGAGGGGGGGGAAAAGAACGTTTTCAAGGCTCTGGATCTTGGAGCCCTGGATTTCGTGCTCAAACCGGTGCGGCACGCATCCGAGAGGATCGTGGAGATCAAGGCCGAACTGCTAGAGAAGATCGGGGCGATCGCCGGCAAGGAACTCGGGCCTTACCTCAACCGGCTGAAAACCCGGAAGCATGAACCCGGGCTGCCGGAGACTGCCGAGGCACGGTCCCCAGTGAGGCATGGGGAAGGGCTGCTCGTCGTTGGGGCATCCACCGGCGGGCCTTCGGCCATCCAGCGGGTTCTTATGGAACTTCCGGCCAGCTATCCGTTCCCGGTGATCGTGGTCCAGCACATGCCTCCCGTCTTCACGCGCCAGTTTGCAATGCGTCTTGAAAGGAACACATCCCTGAATTGCAAGGAGGCTGAGGATGGGGACACCCTTCTGCCGGGACGGGTCCTCGTCGCTCCAGGCGGGTTTCACCTCGTCATCAGCGGTAGCGATACCCGTGTGGCAAAGGTGGTTCGGAAAAGAGATGGTGACCGATATGTCCCCTCGGTGGATATTTCGATGAAGTCCGCGGCCAATGCCTATGGTTCCACTGCCATAGGGGTTGTCCTTACCGGGATGGGAAGCGATGGTGCCCAGGGCCTGCTAGAGATCAGCCAGGCGGGGGGGATGACCATTGCGGAATCCGAGGAGTCTGCCGTTGTTTACGGGATGCCGAGGGCCGCTGTCTCATCCGGTGCCGCCCAGGCTGTCCTGCATCTCGACGGGATCGGCAAAAAGATCCTGAAATACTCCGTCGGTCTGACCAGCTTGAAAAATGCCAGGAGCGATGATACTAACTAAACGTTCCCCTGTAATGGAACCCCACCAGGGGAGATCGATAACCCCTCGGAACCGTTGGGAGTGCGAAATGAGCTTTGACAGCAAGGACGACCATGGAAAGAATCCTGGCCTCCTGGAAAAGGGCGAGGAGTTTTTGGAGATGTTCCGGAAGGGTCAGGAATTCACCCAGGAACTTCTGAGGGACAATGAACGCCTGAGATTCCGGGTGATCCAGCTCGAGGAGAGCCTCAAGGAAAAGCTCCAGGATCCCGATTCCGGCACCTCCGGCCCCGAGGTCGAAAAAGTAACGGACCAGCTCGTCCATTACGAGGAAAGGTTAAAGGATCTGGAGGAAAAGCTCTTTAAGGTAGAATCCGAGAACATGGATTTCGCCAAGAGATATGTCGATGTGGAGGAACAGAATAACAACCTGGCCAACCTTTACGTGGCAAGCTACCAGCTGCATTCCACCCTCGATTATCAGGATGTTCTTCAGATCATTCTTGAGATCATGATCAACCTGATTGGAGCCGAGGTGTTTTGTATTTACCTCCTGGATAAAAAGGCGAAAACCCTTACCCCTGAGGCCGCGGAAGGGATTTCCCCCGCGGATATCCCTCCGGCAGTCATGGGGGAGGGTTCTATTGGCCGGACGGCGCAGTTGAGCCGCAGTTATTTCAATGAAAACCCTTCGGATGACCTGAAGGACAGGCTCTCGGATCCGCTCGTATGCATTCCCTTAACGATCAAAGATGACGTTATCGGGGTGATCGCGCTTTTCCGCCTCCTGCAGCAGAAAACAAGCTTTGACCCGGTGGATTTCGAGCTGTTTACCCTTCTTGCGGGGCACGCCGCCACCGCTATCTTCAGTTCCCGGCTTTTTTCCGAGTCGAGGAGGAAACTGAGCACGTATCAGGGTTTTCTGGATCTTCTGACCCAATAGAATCGAGGGGGTAATCCCATGGCGACCTACAGCTTCCTGGTTATCGAGGACTCACCCACAATGAGGCAGTTGATCCGGTTCGCCCTCAACAGGATTCCCGGTGCTGAGGTTATTGAAGCCTCGGACGGGGTGGATGGCCTCAAGAAACTCTCATCGTTTGAAGTCGATCTTATCCTCACCGACATCAATATGCCCATCATGGACGGCCTGAAGCTGGTAAACCTGGTTCGATCCAACGATTCCTACAAGAACATCCCCATCGTTATCATCACAACGGAGGGAGCCAAGGAGGATAAGGAACGGGCAATGGCCCTCGGCGCTGATGCCTATATTACCAAGCCTATCCAGTCCGGGATCCTTCTCTCGACGGTCCAGGGACTCCTTAAATAGGAAAGAACATCCCGGGGGTCTCAGCTGTTCACCCCGATTTGGGAGGAATACGTGCATGTCCGTTCCCAGGTACACACCTCGCGATATTGAGGCCAAATGGCAGCAGAAATGGGAGGATACGACCCTGTATAGTGTCAAGGAGGACCCTGGTAAAGAAAAGTTTTACTGCCTGGAGATGTTTCCTTACCCCTCCGGCGACCTTCACATGGGTCATATGAGGAACTATGCCATTGGGGACTCCTATGCCCGTTTTTTAAGGATGAAGGGCTACAACGTCCTTTATCCCATGGGGTTTGACGCCTTCGGGCTGCCCGCTGAAAACGCCGCCATCACCCGGAAAGTCGATCCGGCAAAATGGACCCGGTCTTCCATCGGAAGAATGGTCGAGGTTCAGAAAAGGATGGGTTTCTCCTACGACTGGGGACGGACCCTTGCCACCTGCGAGCCGGAATATTACAGGTGGAACCAGTGGATTTTTCTGAAGTTCCTGGAAAAAGGCCTCGCTTACCGAAGGTCCGCACCTGTCAACTGGTGCCCCTCGTGCCAGACCGTCCTTGCAAATGAGCAGGTGGAAGGGGGCGGTTGCTGGAGATGTGCCTCCACCGTCCAGAGGAAAGACCTGGAGCAGTGGTTCTTCCGGATCACAGCTTATGCGGACGAACTGCTGACCGACCTCGACAAGCTTGAACACTGGCCGGACCGGGTCAAGGTGATGCAGCGCAACTGGATCGGGAAGAGCAAGGGCGCCAGAATCGATTTCCAGGTCGTCGGATCGGAACAGGTGATCTCCACTTTCACCACAAGACCGGATACCGTTTTCGGGATCACGTATATGGTTCTGGCCGCCGAGCACCCTCTTTTGGCGGAACTGGTTCGGGGCACCGAGACGGAAAAGACGGTTCTCCAGTTCGCTCAAACCGTCGCTGACAGAACCCTGATCGAACGGACCGACGAAACGAAGGAAAAGGAGGGGATCGACACCGGCAGGACTTTCATCAACCCGGCCACAGGGGAGGAGTTCCCCATCTACGTGGCGGATTACGTTGTCATGGAGTATGGAACGGGAGCGGTCATGGGCGTTCCCGCTCACGACCAGCGTGACTTCGAATTCGCCCGGAAATATGATCTTCCTGTTCGCGTGGTGATCCGGGACGAGGAAGGGGGAATGGATCCGTCGGAAATGACCAGGGCCTTCGAGGACGACGGGATCATGGTCAATTCGGGTCCCTTCGACGGGAGGAGCAATCGGGAAGCAATGCCGGACTTCATATCCTTCATGGCGGACAAGGGTTGGGGTCAGGCCGATTTGAGCTACCGTCTTCGTGACTGGCTTATCAGCCGACAGCGCTATTGGGGGACACCCATTCCCATCGTTTACTGCGATGCCTGTGGAGCCGTCCCTGTCCCGGAAAAGGATCTCCCCGTTCTTCTTCCCGAGGATGTTCGTTTTACCGGCGAAGGGAACCCCCTTGCGACATCTCCCACTTTCATGGAAACAGCGTGCCCCTCTTGTTCTGGGCCCGCCCGCCGGGAAACCGATACCATGGACACTTTTATCGACTCCTCCTGGTACCCTTTCAGGTATTCGGATCCCCATTACGACAAAGCTCCCTTCGATCCTGAGAAAGCCGACTACTGGATGCCGGTTGATCAGTATATCGGGGGTATTGAGCACGCCATTTTGCACCTGCTTTACGCGCGGTTTTTTACGAAGGGTCTCCGGGATCTGGGGCTGACCAGGGCCGACGAACCGTTTACGAGGCTCCTGACCCAGGGCATGGTTATCAAGGATGGCGCCAAGATGTCCAAATCCATGGGGAATGTGGTTCCTGCCGAGGAGATGATGGATCGTTTCGGAGCCGACACGGCGAGGGTTTTCATCCTGTTTGCCTCTCCACCGGAAAAGGAGCTGGAGTGGAACGATCAGGGGGTCGAAGGGGCGTTCCGCTTCCTGGGCAGGGTTCACCGCCTGGTTATGGAAAATCTTTCCCTTTTCGGGGACTCGGCCGTCGAGGAATTGGGTGCGGATGAGGCCAGTACCCAGGGCCTCCTCCATACAGGGCACAGGGTGGTGAAAAAGGTTACGGAGGATATCGAACGCCGGTTCCAGTTCAATACGGCCCTTGCGGCCATCATGGAGCTCGTAAACGAGCTGACCCGCTTCCTCTCGGAGGACGGGGCCAAAAATGGATCATCCCGGGAATTCGCCGCCAGTTCCATCCGGACCGTGATCCTCCTTCTGGCGCCGTTTGCCCCCCACCTCGCTGAGGAGCTGTGGGAAGCCGTCGGGATGGAATACAGCGTATTTCACAGCCCATGGCCCGCCTTCGACCCGGAACTGGCCGTGAGTGAACGGGTAGAAATGGTGGTCCAGGTCAACGGTAAGGTGAGGGCCCGATTTGAGGCCTCTCCCGACACCTCCGAGGAGGTTCTCAGGCAGATAGCCCTGGACCAGCCTCGCATTAGCGAGGCGGTGGAAGGCAGGGAAATCATCAAACTGGTGGTTGTGCCAGGCAGACTGGTCTCCATCGTACTGCGATAATGCGACGTCTAATCGTATTGACATCCATCCTGTTCTTTCTTCTGACCGTGTCGTGCGGTTATCGGTTTGTTGATCCTTTCCCGGGGAAGGGGTATGCCCTCGAGGAAGTGAGGAACGTTACCTCCGAACCGGGGCTGGACCGTATCCTGGCGCAGGGTTTTCGGGATTTCGGGTCTTTTGACCCTCATTCGAAGTATCGGCTCACGGTTGTTGTGACGCGGTTCGAGGAAACCGTTGCGGCGATCAGTTCCGGCGGAGTTCCCATCAGACAGAGCTTGAGGATGGAGGTCTCCTGGAAGGTCCAGAGTGACCGGGAATCCGAAGCGACTTTCGGCAAGGAGGCGGCAACAAAGACCTATCCCTATTCCGATGACCCCGCTACCCTGGACTGGAACCGGGCTGCGGCCCTTCGGCTCCTCGCCAACACCGCCGCCCAACAGGTTCTCGAGCGCCTCGAGGCAGCCCCCTGATGGCACGGGTTCGAGAGGGATCAAAGGGACACGATCCAGCGATCCTTCTCATCTCTCAGGAACCGTTCCTGTTAAGGGAACAGGAGGAACGGATTCGCGATGAGCTTGTCCCACCGGAAAGCAGGGATATGAATTATCTGATGCTTTACGGTTGGGAAACCGGGATCACCCCTATTATTGAATTCCTCCAGACCATGCCTTTTCTCGCGGACCGTCGTCTGCTTGTGCTCCGTGAAGTTCAGTCCCTCGATGAGCCCGAACATCTCATCGAATATCTCAAGGACCCGAACCCTTCGTCATGTCTTTTCATGACCTCCTCGGAGCTGAAGAGGAAAGACGCCCTTTTCAGGGCCCTCTCTCCCCTGGCCCGATCGTCCGAACTGAGAAAACCACCGGGGCCGATGGCCAAGTGGGTCGCGGCGCGATTTGCCCGATCCGGAAAGTCCATTGAAAGGGAGTTGGCCGACATCCTCGTTCAGATCACCGGGGGAGATATGTCCATCCTCGCAACGGAGATAGACAAAGTGGTCCTGTTTTCCGGTGACCGGGAACGGATCTCCCGAGAGGATCTTTCGGTAAGTGTCCCCGGCGGGGTTGAGGTCGTGTTCAACTTCCTGGATTCCGTGGGTGATGGGGACCGTGAAAAGGCGATCATCTCCGGCAGGAAACTCCTGGAAGACGGGAATCCGCCGGAATACCTGGTCCATATGCTTGCCTGGTACTTCAGACAACTTATCAGGGGCAGGGAACTGCTGGATTCGGGTCTGTCGCCAAAAAATGCGGCCGAAAAGATGGGGAAAAACTATCCGGCCATTCGAGACAAGTTCGCCCGCCATATCGGGCGGGCGACTGAGGAAAGGCTCATCAAAGGTATGAGAACCCTTTCTGACTGCGATCTTGAACTGAAACGGGGCACGATCCCGAATGGGATCGTGCTGGACCGCCTCTTACTCAACCTATTCCGGTGAGGGCGTCGAGTTAACCCTTCTGGATAGCCTGGAAATCTTCCTGAAGGCTGTGTTTCTGTGGATGGTCCCGGCAGAAGCGGCTTTTTGTATGGCCGGGACGGCGCGTCCGAGGGCTCCCAAAGCTTCTTCCCGGTTACCGCTTTCAACGGCTGAAAGCACCTCTTTAGTCAGCGTTTTTATCCTCGTGCGCCTCACCTGATTGAGCAGCTTTTTCTTGTTGTTTTGCTTGTTTCTCTTAATGGCGGACCTGTGGCTTGCCAATTATTACCTCCTGGTTCAATATCGTCACTGATACGGCGAAAGATTGCAAATAACCAGAAAAGGACAGATTTGTCAACATGAACAAGGCAAAAGGAAACGTTGACAAAACCTCCATCGTGCGCAGCGCGGGTGTCGTCGGGGGAGCTACGATCGTCAGTCGGGTTCTCGGGCTGGTCCGTGATGCGGTCCTCGCGTCCATGCTCGGTGCAACTCTCTGGGCGGACGCCTTTTTTGTCGCTTTCCGGATCCCCAACCTGGCGCGACAGCTTTTCGGTGAGGGTGCCCTCGCGGCCAGTTTCATACCTGTTTATACCGACGTCATTCAGAAAGACGGTAAAGAGTCAGCGCGGCGTTTTTCCGGACACATGTTTTCCATTCTGCTTCTTTCCCTGACCGGGCTGGCCATTGCCGGGGTTCTTTTTGCCCCGGGGATCGTTCGCCTGATCGCCCTGGGGTTTGATCCAGGTTCCAGGATCTTTGAGACGACTGTTCTGCTCACCAGATGGATGCTGCCTTACATGGTTTTCATCTGCGCCGCCGCCCTGGGGATGGGTATCTTAAACAGCCATGGCCATTTTCTCATCCCTGCCATCGCCCCGGCCCTTTTAAACCTCTCCATTATCTTTTTTGCGCTACTGGTGGCTCCGTCCCTTTCGATGCCGGTTCTTGCCCTCGCATGGGGAGTCCTTGTCGGAGGTGTTCTCCAGCTGCTGATTCAGTACCCACCGATGAGGCGCATGAACGCCGCTCCCCCCGTACGGCTTCCAATGTTCACTCCGGAGGTAAAACGGGTGGGAGTGATGATGGGGCCGGCCATTCTGGGTGTAGCCGTTTATCAGATCAACATCCTTGTGGACACCGTCCTGGCTTCTTTTCTGCCTACCGGAAGCATCACTTATCTCTGGTATGGCAACCGGATGATGCAGTTTCCCCTGGGTGTCTTCGGAATCGCTCTCGCGACGGCCGCCCTCCCAACCCTTTCGCGCCAGGTTTCAGATGGTCGCCGGGACGATTTTTCAAAGACGGTCTCCTTCGCCCTGAGCCTGACGGTTTTTGTCGGCTTTCCGGCCGCCATTGGACTCATGGTTCTCCGGGACCCGATCATGGCAACCCTCTTCGGTCGGGGCGCATTCACCGCAGTGGATGTTCTGGGAGCAGGAAAGGCCTTGCTCTATTATTCCGCCGGGCTCCCGTTTTTCATCGGGGTCAAGATTTTGGCCCGTGCCTTTTTCGCCCTGAAGAATACGAGGATCCCGTTTACGGCTGCGGCGATGGCTTTCTTCGTTAACGCGGTTCTGGACATAGTGCTCATGGGGCCGATGGGATTCTCGGGCCTGGCCCTGGCCACCTCTCTGGCTTCCGCTTTCAATTTTCTGCTGCTGGCGCGGTCATTAACCCGGCGGGTTGGAAAAGTGTGGATGGGTTCGGGTCTTTTCCGGGAGACCATCGGTTCCCTAGGGGCCGCTGTGGTCATGTTTGGGGCTGTCTCCCTGGTTGCCCGGCCCGTGTCCTGGATGGCGATCCCTATTGCCCAAAGAGCCGGATGGTTGTGCGGTTGTCTGGGTCTGGGGATTGGTGTATACTTCATCGCATCCTATGTTTTCGGATGTAACGGTCTGAAAACGTTGAAAAAGAGACTCGTTAACCGCTCGAGCCCGTGATGGACGACTCCTATTTTACAGTGGACTTTGAATTGGGGAAAATCGTCGTTTACACGGGTCCCGGGGAAGAGATCCTGGGGGTCAATTTTGACCTCGAGGGCAGGGTTCGCACACGCCCCTCCGGGTGCCTAGCCGCCGTATTGTTCTCCGGGTACTTCCGAGGTGAAAATCTTCTCCTTGACCTTGAGGCCGATCTCAAGGGGGAAACAGCGTTCCGGCGAAAGGTTTACAGGAGGGTCCAGGACATCCCCCTCGGTCAAACCCTGGGGTACGGTGAGATCGCTGGCCAGGTAGGATCCCCGGGAGGGGCGCGCGCGGTGGGCCAGGCTATGGCCGCCAACCGGTTCCCCCTGATCATCCCATGTCACAGGGTTATCTCGGGAAATGGGGGTATCGGGGGTTTTTCATCCGGTATCGATCTGAAAAAGTACCTGCTTCAGCTGGAAGGGGCCGCGTTCTGAAAGCGATGCTCCAGAGGGTCAGCCGGTGTGAAGTCCACGTCGGGGGAAAATTGATCGGGTCCATCGGACCCGGCATCCTTGTTTTTATTGGTATCGGCAGGAACGACACCCATGAGGATGCTTCCCGCCTCGCTGCGAAGGCGTCCTCCCTCAGAATCTTCGAGGATGATAAAGGAAGGATGAACCTCCCGCTGGTGGCTGTCGAGGGCGAGATGATGGTGGTCCCCCAGTTTACGTTGATGGCCGATACCAGCGGTGGAAACCGCCCGGGTTTCGAGGAAGCCGCCCCGCCGGGCCCGGCGAAAATCCTGTACGAGAAGTTTACGACATCACTCCGGTCTCTGGGAGTTCCCGTGAAGACAGGTGAGTTCGGGGCGGATATGGAAGTATCTCTCGTAAATGACGGTCCGGTGACCATTCTTCTTGAGTCCTGATGACTCGAGAAGAATGGAGTGCAGAAGGTCAGAGTTTGAAAGTTTGAAAGTTTGGAAGTTTGAGGGTTTGAAGTTTGAGGTTTGAAGTTTGAAGTTGCGAGACGCCATCTGTTATTCGGGATGGGTGACGGGGGACTGGTTTTCCCCGATCACTGATCACGAATCACTAATCACTGTTTTTTTGAAATCTGGAATTTGAAATTCAGTGTCAGCATCGTTGGATCAGAAAGAAAGGGTATTATGAGTGCATTGAGGGTTGAACATCTTATGGTTGGTCCTCTCCAGGCCAACTGCTTCATCGTAGGAGATGAAGTTTCGGGAGAAGCGGTGGTCATTGATCCCGGCGGGGACGGTGACGCTGTCCTTTCCGTCATAGGGAAAAGGCCTTGGAAAGTGGTTGCGGTGCTCAATACCCACGCCCATTTCGACCACACGGGCGCCAACGGCACCCTGACCAGGAAAACCGGGGCTCCCCTGATGATCCCCAGGGATGACGCTCCCGACCTTCCGTTGGCACACCTGGCAGCCCGGTTGTACGGGCTGGAGGAGAAGGAATCCCCGCCTGCCGACCGGATCCTCGAGGAAGGGGATGTGATCCGGGTCGGGGATGAGGAGATCCATGTTCTTTCAACCCCGGGACATACTGTTGGGGGGGGAGCTTTTGTCACATCCATAGGCGTATTCTCCGGGGACTCTTTGTTCGCGGGATCCATTGGCAGGTCGGATCTCCCGGGGGGCGATTATGATACACTTATCAATTCCATAAAGGAAAAGATCCTTTCCCTGTCAGATGACACACCGGTCTATCCGGGCCATGGACCTGCAACCACGGTTGGAAGGGAACGCGCCACGAACCTGTTCCTTCAAGACTAGGATCTTGTTTTTCGGTTGGATGATCCGGAGGGAAAAAGGGATGAATGAGGGAAAAGATCAGAGGCTTCAGGGGAGGAAGGTCCTGCTCGGCGTCACGGGGGGGATCGGTGCCTACAAGGCCGCTGAAATGGTTCGGGCCTTTGTGAAAGAGGGCGCCGATGTGTCCGTGGTCATGACCCAAAATGCCACCCGTTTTATCTCACCGCTTACAATGGGGACGTTGAGTAAAAACCTGGTGGCGCTTGACATGTTCTCCCTTACGGAAGAGACATCCATCGGGCACATTGAACTGGCTCAGGCTGCCGATGTTTTCGTGGTTGCGCCCGCCACCGCGAACTATATCGGAAAGGCAGCACGGGGTATTGCCGACGATCTGTTAACCACCGTTTCCCTCGCCATCCGATGCCCGATGGTAATCGCCCCCGCCATGAACTCCAGGATGTGGTCCCATCCCGCGGTTTCGGAAAACATCGAGACTCTGAGGTCGAGGGGGACGACGGTCGTTCTTCCCGAGGAAGGGGAACTGGCCTGCGGTGAGGAGGGACCGGGTCGGTTGGCCGGTCTTGAGAGGATCGTGGAGGCTGTTGTCGAAAGTTTGTCCGGAGGCGACCTGGGGGGGATCCGGATCCTGGTAACCGCTGGCCCGACGAGAGAACCGGTTGACCCGGTGCGTTTCCTCGGTAACCGATCCTCCGGAAAAATGGGGTACGCGCTGGCAGAAGCCGCGGCCCGCAGAGGAGGGGATGTGACCCTGATCTCTGGTCCGGTTGAACTGGCAGCCCCCCCCATGGTGTCCAGGATCAGCATCACAACAGGGCAGGAGATGTTCAGCGAGGTGAAAGAGGCCCTTGCCCGCTCGGACTGGCTCATTATGGCTGCTGCAGTGGCCGATTTCCGACCCGTGAGGACAAACAAGGAAAAAATCAAGAAGGAAGGACAAGATTCCCTGATTCTCGAACTGTCGAGGAACCCCGATATCCTGGGGGAGGTTTCCCCTTTAAAGGCGGGTCGGCTTTTCGTCGGTTTCGCCGCGGAGACCGAAAATGTTATTGCCCAGGCGAAAAAGAAGATCCGGAAAAAGGGCCTGGACCTCATCGTCGCCAACGATGTTTCCAGGGAAGATACGGGCTTTCATTCTGATGACAACATCGGCACCATTATCGATACCAACGGCAACATGGAGCACCTGCCGAAGATGTCCAAAAGGGTGATGGCGGAAAAGATCCTGGACAGCGCCCTTAAACTCTGGCTGAAGAAGTGAGCCGGGGAAGAGAAGGATGACGCGAAGCATATGTCCCACTTGAAGAGGATCTACCTGGAATCAATCGGTCTCGAATATCAGCCGTTCCCCGGAATCGGGAGGCCGGGAGAGCCCTGCAGCCAATCTTTGGGAAAGGGGGCCGCCCTGGAAGCGCTGAGGGGCGAGATCGGTGATTGCCGGAGGTGTCCCCTTTCCACGGGAAGAAAAAACCTTGTTTTCGGAAACGGAAACCCCGATGCGGAACTTGTGTTCGTGGGAGAGGCACCGGGAAGAGAGGAGGACATTCAGGGAGAGGCGTTCGTGGGGAGCGCCGGCCAGCTTCTCACGAGGATCATTGGCGCCATGGGCTTGTCGAGGGAACAGGTATACATCTGCAATGTGATCAAATGCCGCCCGCCGGGGAACAGGGATCCGCTCCCCTCGGAGATTGAAAGATGCGAACCTTTCCTGAAGAGGCAGCTCGATATACTCGATCCGCGGATCATCTGCGCTCTGGGCAGTTTCGCCGCCAGAACGCTTCTGAGAACCGAGGAGAGGATTTCCCGGCTGCGGGGCAGGGTCCTGGAGTATAACGGGATCCCCCTTGTCCCCACTTACCACCCCTCGTATCTTCTGAGGAACCCGCATGCCAAGCGTGATGTGTGGATGGATATCCAGAAGATAATGGGAATTCTCGGTCTGGCCGTTGCCGGGGAAGACGGCGGCTGAGCCGTTCGCAGCGCGATCCCGCAGGGACATTAGGCCTACTTTGAAGAGACGTATCCTGGCATTTCTCATCATCCTCGTGCTTACAGCTCTCACCATCGGCATGGGGCTGGCAACCAGCCCGGAGGTGGACCGGTGGATTCGGGATGCAATCGTCGGGCAGCTGGAAAAACACCTTGAGGTGAAGGTCCGGCTGGGTGGTTTTGAGAGAAACCTGTTCCTGACAAGGGTGACCTTTACGGATGTCACCTTAAGCGATCTCGATGGAACGGGAAGGTCCGTCACAACCACCAGACTCTCCATATCTGTCGATCCCTATGCTTTCCTCAGGGGGACCCTGTACCTGAAAACGGTTCGGCTTGAGGGGGTTTCTCTCGATGTAACGAGAAAACACGACGGGACAGTCCGAATCGAACCTTTATCCCCGTTCCAGCTTGCAAGAGAGGGTGACGGGGGACCTTCCTTTCCCATGAGATTTGAGATCGGAGAGATCATCCTTGTTGGCGGAGGTGTCTCTTTTTCGGATGAACCGTACGGCCTGGCCCTGGAAATGGAAGATGTGGCTATTTCCGTCACGCGGGGACGTTTCACCCCGAAGAGCTGGAGAAATGCCACCATAAGGACAGGGGGAGGAGAAGTCAGCTGGCGGGGACTGGGGGAAGGTTTCCCGGTCCGGTTCCGTTCCTTTCGCGCTGACCTCGTTTACACCCCGGCGGAGCTTCGTATCAAGGGGGTCCAGATCTCCGGGGGGCCCCTCAACTTGAACCTTTCCGGGCAGCTGCCGTTCCTGAAAAACGGTGAATTCCACGGGGAGGCTTCCCTTATTGTGGATCTGGATCAGCTACCATGGCTGCCGGGGGGCACAGGGGGGCAAGTCAGCCTTGATGGGAATGTGGGCGGGAACCCTCTTGACCCTTCTTTCAAAGGACAGTTGCGCGGACGGGATCTTCATGTGGCCGGCCGGGACCTTCACGACCTCGAGGCGGGGATATCCATCGGCCTGCCCGGATGTCGGATCGCCGATGCCAGGGTTGTGTACAGGAAAGAGGTTGTTCGGGGACATGGGGAACTTCGCTTTCAGGCAGGTTTTCCATACGAACTGGTGGCGGGAGCCCATGGTTATCCCCTTTCAAAACTGATAGAGGAGGTCCGCGGGGGGGCCCTTTCTTTGGAAGGTTCCGTGAACGCTGACCTGATGGTATCAGGGAACCTTTCCGGGGGAGGCACCTCCATCGCCATGGAGGGCGAGATTGAAGTGCCGTTAGGCGCGGAGGGGACATCCCCGGCCAGGTTCCGTCTTACGGGCATGTACGAAGGGGCTGCCCTTGAAGGTCTTGATCTGGTTCTCGAAACGGGTAGCCTCCATCTGGGGGTGACCGGATCGTTGAGGGCCGGAGGCCCTGATCTCAGGGTTTTTGCTGAGGAAACGGACCTCGGGCGGTGGGGTGTTTTCCCCGTAGCCGGTGGGATAACAGGTTCCGTGACCCTGGACGGGGAAGTTGGGGGTCAATGGAAAGAGGTTGAAGGGAAGATCGACGCCACCGTAAAAAAGCCGGAGTTGGGGCGTTTTTCAGCGGACCTCATGGTAGCTCATCTGGATATCGACAGGGCAGGCGTAAGCCTCCCCATGCTCTCTTTGGAAACGGGATCATCCTCCCTTGTGGGACAGGGGAGCTTCCCCTGGAGCCGGAAACCCGGAGAGCAGTGGTTTGTAGTGGAGATTTCGGAAGGAAATGTGGAGGATCTGATGCACTCGGCCGGTTTCGAGGCCGTTCTTTCGGGCCAGATTGATGGGCGTGTCGAAGCCGTGTCCGGTCCATCGGGGTGGGAAGCGGACGGCCGGGCCCTTCTGCGGTCAGGTGCTGTTCTTGAGGAGAATTTTGACGAGATCCAGACGGAGGGTACGTTTGGAAACGGGACCCTGAAACTGAATAAGGTCCGGATTCTGAAGAATGAACGGGTCATCCTGGGAAAGGGGAGTGTCTCGAAGGGAAGGTACGAAGCCGTGTTTCGTTCCGGTGATCCGGTTCTTCTCGAGGACGTTCGCTACCTTCGGAAGCTTAAGGTGTTTCTCGCCGGCAACGTCGATGTGGAGGGGACCGTCCAGGGGAAACTCGATGGAAGCGAACTGGACGTTCAGGCGAAAATGTCCTGGGATCAGGCCTCCTTTGAGGGGAGAACATGGAGGAGCGGGGATGCCCGTGTACGGATCCGGGACCGGGAACTGACGGCCACCGCCAATCTCCTTGATGGGATCTTCACGGCTGATGCAAAGACCAGCCTGGGAGGGGATTTCCCTTTTTCCGGCACTATCCGGACCCTGCAGACAGCCGACCGAGAAGCCCTGAACGATCTCCTTGGCGTACGAATTCCTGCTGATGCCGTTTCCATGACCCTCCTGGCCGAAGCGCAGGCCTCCGGTTTTCTGAAGAGCCTGAAAAAAACACGGGTGAAAGGGACCATCGGTCGAGGTGATCTGAAGATCAGGGGGATCAATTTCCGTTCGGATGAGAACATCAATTTTACCTATTCCCCGAAGGTTGGAATCCGGTTTCTGGATGCGACCCTCTGGTCGGGGGAGTCGGTGGTGGCCGGGACCCTTCTTATCGCTCCGGGTGCTGCCATAGAGGGAAGCCTGAAGGGCAACGTTGACCTCCGGGGCTTCTCTTTCCTGAAGCCCTCCGTCCATCAGTTCTCGGGTCTTGCACTGGTTCAGCTTCAGGTGACCGGTACTCTTTCCCAACCGGTTCTGAACGGTTCCATCCGGCTTCAGGGAGCCCAATGTGTCGCATCCATCCCTTTCGACCTTCCCGTCCGGGGGTTGACGGGTGAACTGGAGATCGTGGGGAACCGCCTGCGGTCCGGCGGGATAACCGGGGAATCCGGAGGAGGAACAATCCGCATGGAAGGGGACCTTGTCCTGGAGAGTTTTAAACCGGTCCAGGGTGAGCTGAATTGGAAAGCCGAATCGGTCCCCGTTCGATTCCCCGAAGGGCTTGACACCATCAACCGGGCTGATATCGGGCTCCGGTTTTCAGACGGCCGGGGGATCCTGCGTGGAACCGTGAGCATGGATGAGGGCCGGTACACGCGCGAAGTGGACATTGAAAACTTGATAAGCCTCATAGGGGAGGGGATGAACGCGCCAAAAAACTTAACTCCGAACGACGAAGCGTCCGAAAGGGGAGATTGGCTGATCCTGGACATCAGAATGGAGACGGCCTCACCCATCGATGTGGATATCAAACTCCTCCGGGGCACCGCCAACGGGGATCTCCATCTACAAGGCACCGCCGCAAAACCAGTGCTTGTCGGGAGGATTGAGATCATTGAAGGCACCATTGTATACCGGGGGCATGTGTTTGACGTTACGAGCGGATCCGTGGGTTTTTTCAACCCCGCCAGAATCGAACCAGCCTTCGATTTTTCAGGGCGGACTGAGGTAACCGGACTGGACCGAGAGGGAAACGTTACGGAATATATCGTTGACCTGCTGGCGACGGGGGTCCCGGAAAAATTCAAGCTCGACCTTCTGTCATCCCCCTCCCTGAGCGAGATCGATATCGTCTCTCTCCTGACCTGGGGGGCAGTGGGTGAGCAGGCTTTCGCTTCCAGGACCGGCCGCTCGGCCGCCGAGGCGACGTTGCTCCTGACAAGAGAACTCAGAGGCTCTCTTGAAACCGGCGTCCGGCGATTGACCGGTTTTGACAGGGTTATCATCAACCCATCAGCGGTCACATCCACGGGAGAACGGACCACGCGGATCCAGGTGGACAAGAGATTGAGCGAAAGTGTCTACCTGATGTACTCGACGCCGGTCCTGACAAGCGAGGAGCAGGAGGTGCTCCTCAAATACAGGCTGTCGGATTCCTTTTCCCTTATCGGTGAACAGAGGGGGGAGGAGGACTTCGGCCTCGATCTCGATTTCCAATTCCAGATTCCATGATGACTTCCTGTCTTGCCGCAGCGGCTGCCTGGATTCTGTTAAGCGCCCCCGCCGGTTTTTCCGGTGGGGAAGGATCCCTCGCTGCGTTCAGTGGCGTCCCGGTCCTCGAGGTGAGAGTTGCGGGAACGGATATCCCGCGTTCAGAAGTTAGGGCCCTTCTGCCTCAGCACGAGGGGGAAGCCCTGGATCCCGGAGCTGTCCGCGAGGGGATCAGAAACCTTTACCTATCAGGTCGCTACAGGGATGTGACGGTTCTCGCGAAAAGGGCACCCGATGGTGTGGTTATCCTCTACGAGGTTGTGCCGCGCACCTGGCTTTCGGAAATCCTCTTCGAAGGGAACCTGTCTATCCGGGACGGGGAACTCCTCCGGAACACTGACCTTTCCCGAAAGGAGGAGATATCCGATAAGAGGTTGAGGGAAAATGCCCGGAGGATCAGGGATTACTACGCGGGGCGTGGTTTTCTCCAATGTGAAGTATCTTTTCGGGTTGAATCCGGCGGCGGTGATCAGAGGAAGGTTGTATTCCAGATCCGGGAGGGGGTTGGAGGGGTTGTTTCCGACGTGCGTCTCAACGGGAACGCGGGTATTTCCCGAACGAAGCTCCTGAGTATCGTGGCTTCCATGCCCGGGGAAGAGCTCGATGGCCGGACGGTCGAAAAAGACGTGGAGAAACTTTCACGCTATTTTCACCGGAAAAGCTTTCTGGCTTCAAAAATCCGTTACAGCCTGGCTCCCGACCCTGAGTTCCCGGGTGGGACGATCGTCACCTTCACTATAGACCGGGGTCCCCTTTTCTTCCTTTCCGTCAGGACACCGGATGTTGAAGAAGAGGGTTGGGTGGTCAAACGGATGAAAAAAATTTTCCGGACCGGATCGAGCATCGAGGTTTCCAGGCAAAAGTTCGAGAAGGAACTGATCTCCCATTACAAAGGGATCGGGTACCCCTTTGCAGTCACAGATTGGACCGAGGATTTTCCGGTTTCCTCCGAGAGACGTATCACGATAATACTGAACGCCGGCACACCTGTTACCGTAGACTCCGTTAAGATAAGAGGAGTGGAATTCTTTCCGGAAGCAAAGATGAGGGAAACGATCCTGATTGGGAGCGGCATGCCCTTCGTCAAAGCCGATCTCGAAGAGGAAGTGGAGGCTTTGGAGCGGGCTTATAAGGATGAGGGGTTCCTGGAGGCTAAGGTCTCCCTGGATCCGTTGAACTTCATCCCCGCGGGAGATGTCAATAAGGTTCAGATCGGCATCAATGTCCGGGAAGGCCCCCGTACGATGATCAGGGAACTGGCTGTCCGGAGCGATTCCAGGGACCCGGACCACTACATCGGATTAATTAAGGTGAACCCCGGCGATCCCTACGTTCCGGAGGCCGTGGAAAGGGCGCGGGAAGCTATTCTAAGCGACCTTTCCGCCGACGGATATCTGTACGCTACCGTGAGCCTGTCTGAACCGGTACGGCAGGAGGATAACCGGGTTGATATCGTCCTGACGGTTCATGAGGGGCCCAGAGTGCATCTCGGGACGGTTATCGTTCTTGGGAACAAGAATGTGAGCACGCGGATCATCCGCATGGTCCTTGACCTGACCAGGGGCGATGTCCTGACCCAGGACAAGATCCTCAAAGCGCAGGAAAGGATCTACAGATTGGGGGTGATGAGTTCCGTCGATGTCCGGATCGCGGATTCACAGGAGCCTTCCTCGCGGAAAGATATTATCGTGACGGTGAGGGAACGGCCCCGTTATGTCATCGGGTTGAGGGTTGGGTACGGGAGTGAAGACAGGTTCCGGGGAGAGGCTTCCGTGACCCACAGGAACGTCGCGGGGATGGCCCGTTCCCTGACTCTGAAAGGGAAAACAAGCGCCATAGAACGACGGGTATCGCTGGTATACAACCATCCCTGGTTTTCTTCCCGGCCCATTGACATGTCCGCGTCCCTGTCTGACATCGTCGAAGAAAGGGACAGTTACTCCCGGGACGCCTACTCCGCCGCGGTGGATTTTACGCGGGAAATGTCCGAAAGAACCAAGATAAGCCTTGGATACGTGTTTGAGGGGCTTAGACTTTTCGATGTTTCACCCGGAGCACAGCTTTCCTCGGACGATGAGGGAAAGACCGACGTGGCTGCCCTTTTCGGTGAAGCGATATTCGACAGCCGGGACGATTTTCTGGATCCCTGGTCCGGCCTTCTTGGGGATATCCGGCTGGAACTAGCCTCTAGCAAAGTGGCCTCGAGGGCTGAACACATCAAGTTTGAACTGGCGTCGCACCGGTACGTCGATATGGGAAACAGCCTGGTTTACGCGGGGCTCTTGAGATTGGGAACGGTGAATTCCTATGGTCGAAGCGAGGAAGTGATCATCAGCAAACGTTTCTTCCTGGGTGGTCATAATTCGGTCAGAGGTTACGCCCTGGACGGACTAGGCCCGCGTGATGCCGACGACGAGCCCATCGGGGGAAATTATATGCTTAACATCAACATGGAACTCCGCTATCCGGTCTACAGGACTCTTCGAGGGGTCGGGTTTGTGGACTCGGGAAGTGTCTGGCTGCAAAGGGGGGGAGAGGGGTTCCATCTTCGCAGTTCCGCAGGTGCCGGCTTGCGGTGGTCCTCCCCCATCGGTCCCTTGAGCCTGGATTACGGGTACAAGTTGAATCCTGCTGACCAGGATGCTGATGACCGGTATCGGTGGCATTTTTCCATCGGCCACGCTTTTTAAGGGGGGGACGGCTCGGTTAAATAAGGCATCTATCCCTCGACTCCGCTCGGAACCCGGAGTTTTGCTGTTTTCGTGGAACTTTTAACATTGAATGTGTTTGTCCCAAACGTGGAACGTCCCTTTCAACGGAAATGGGAATGGGGAGTGTTAAGACTATGTCTTGAGGTCTTTGCGGTTTACCAGGACCAGGAATTAGGTACCCGGTACTTTTTTCTGATGTTCTTCCAGTACCATTTTCACCCGGTCCACCGCGACGGAAGGGTCAAGGCTCTTGTCGAGAAAGCCGGAAGCGCCCATCTGGCGCACGATGTGGATATCCTCATGGCTGTCGTGGACACCGGTCATTACGATGATGGGGGGCAGGGGACGGTTCATGTTTTTCAGTTCTTCCAGGACACCGAAGCCGGAAAGCCGGGGCATCTGAAGGTCCAGCATGAGGAGGGTGAACGACTCGGGGGACGCGTTGAAGATCTCCATCGCTTCCCGGCCATCCACTGCGGTTTTAACCTTGAACCCCTGCTTGGTGAGAAGGTCGGACATCAGAGACCTGAAAAAGGCGGTGTCATCGGCTATGAGGACATAGCGGTCTTCATCGGCTGCTTCCGCGGCGCCGGTCGGGGCAGTCTGTCCCTGTCCCTTGAATTCTCTCCAGCCGTCGGGGAGGGTTACGTTATACTTGGTGCCGCAGACGCCGCAACCGATCCTGAAGCCCCCATCGGGAATCTTAGCGGGGTCGAAGATATATTCCTTTTTGCAAAGGACGCAGGTTAATTTCATGGCGCTTAAAGTACCCGACGCGATAGTACCCTGTCAACTCGACAGGGTGCTGGGCTGACTCTGGTTCATTGACACTTCGGTCCGGCATGTTTAGAATTTTCCCCTGTTTTCCAAGGAAAAAAATGGAACCCCTATTCAGGAACATACTGCCTGTAATCCTTATCCTCCTGATGCTGCCTCCATTCCGTTTGGCCGCTGCCGAACCTGCGGAAGGAGGCTGGATCCGGGTAGATGGGATCGTGGCCACGATCGACGGTATCCCTATTCTCCGTTCCGATGTTCTGATGGAGGAGGATTTCGGACTCCTGGAGGCGGCGGTCAACGGGGGCAAAGGATTTCTCGGGCTTATGGAGCCCTATCTGAATCGCCTTCTCATCATGAGGGAGCTTGACGACCTCGGGGGGTTCCGGTTGGCCGAAGGAGAGGCCGAAGATGCCTTCGCCGGATACCTGGCCGGGGCAGGGGGGCCGAGGGTATTGGAAGAAAAGATGAGGAGATGGGGTATCGAGGAGGGGGACGTTTTCGGGCGGTTCAAGGAGGCCTTTCTGGCCTCCCTTTACACGGAAAGCCGGATAAGGTTTCTCGTAAAGGTCGTTCCCTCCGATATCGAGAGGGCCTATGCCGAGGATCCCGGACGATGGGGGAATGTGGGCTTGTTCGAGGCTTGGGAAAACATAAAATCCGACCTTGTGGGAGAGTCCTTCGAGATGGAAAAAGAGCGGTGGTTAAGTTCCCTGAAGAAAAGATATCACCTCTCGATATCGACACCGGAAGAGGATCCCATTCCATGACCTGGCGCCTTTCGGTAAGCGGAGGATTTTCCGCTGCCCACAGGCTTGTGGGGAGCGGTGGGAAGTGTGAGTCGATGCACGGGCATAATTTTCGGGTGGTCCTGACGGTGGAGGGCAAACGGCCCGACGGTTCCGGGATGATAGTCGATTTCGGGGTTCTTAAAGGGATCCTGAATTCCGTACTCGGTGGTCTTGACCACACTGATCTTAACGAAAATCCTGCCTTTTCCGGAAACAGCCCCTCCTCGGAGAACATTGCGCGGTATATCTGCCGGGAGACCGCGAAGGAGCAAGCCATATCCCATGTCCGGGTTCGGTCCGTCACGGTCAGCGAGTCCGACACGGCATCAGCGACCTACTTCCCTGAAGAAGAATAGCTGACCATTGAGAATTGAGGATTGAGAATTGAGAATTGAGAATCAAAACAGGGGACCGGTGATTCGTGATTGGTGAACGGCTGGGTTTTTGAAGCTTGATGTTTGAGGTTTGAAAGTTTGAAGTTGACAGGACGTTCAACGTTAAACGTTCAACGTGAGAAAACAAGGAGAGGGCCCCATGCGGATTATCGATGCGCACGTTCATATTGGCCGGAGACACCTTCCCATCGAACAGGTCCAGGAGGTTCTTGATAGCGCCGGAGTTGAACGGGCTGTGATCTTTGCCGACCCGGAGAGCTCCGATATCCCCGATGACAACCGGTATGTTCTCGAGGTAGCCCGGCGTACGGAGCACATCCCCTTTTTCTATATAGGGGGCAACGCCTACAGCGGGAACAGGCCGTTCCCGGATCTGCCGGACCCGGAGGTCCTTTTGCCCTATAAAGGGGTCAAGTGGCACTGCTGGTTTACCCCGGCCCACGATTTCGGCGGAGGCCCTCTGGGGTTGGGGGACGATCAGATCAGGAAGGCTTTGACGGAAGCGGGGATGAAGTCCTTAATGGACAAGGTCCGCGAAATGGAAATCCCGGTTAACTTCGAGGAACACTTTGATGTCACCGTTCGGTTCGTTGAACTGTATCCGGATATTCCCATCATCATTCCTCACCTGGGGGGCCTGAACGGTGGAACGGAGCCCGTCCTGACTGCGGTGGGAGACAGGCCTAACGTACGGTTCGACGTGAGCCTGGCGTGGATTACCGAGGAGCTGATTGACCGGTACGGGTCCAGAAAGTTCCTTTCGGGTTCCGATTATCCGTATGGAAGCCCCTCCTGGGGGATCGACCGGGTACGTAAACTGAAGATCAGCGAGGGGGAAAGGGAGGATCTGTTCTCCGGCAATATTCTTTCCCTGATAAAATAAAAAGTTTGAGAGTTTGAGGGTTTGTGATTGGTGATTCGTGATTTTTTTCCCAATCACCAGTTTCCAATCCCTAATCACCTGGTTTTTTCTTGGATCTTGGGTTTTGGGTCTTAAACCCTTATTACTCTGAACTTTGAACAAGCGAAGTTGATATTTTTCGAACGGGATCGAAAGGAGCTCCAATGCGCAAGGAATCCATGAATTTCCTCAGAAATCTCATCTCGGCACCAAGTCCATCGGGGTTCGAAGGCCCCGCCCAGAAGATCTGGAAGGAAAGAACTTCCCCTTTTGCGGATGAAGTGAAGGTTGATGTCCACGGGAACTGTATCGCAGTATTAAACCCCGGAGGCAGTCCCCGGATCATGCTGGCCGGACACAGCGATGAGGTCGGGTTTATGGTTAAACACATCTCCGACGAAGGATATATTTCCTTTTCCAGTATTGGAGGAGTGGATATTCATCTTGCACCGGCCAGGAGGGTCTTGATCCACGGGTCCGATGGGGACGTCCCCGGTGTCATCGGGAAAAAGCCCATTCATCTCATGGATCCCAAGGAGCGTGACACCCAGAAGCTGGAATGGCATAAGCTCTGGATCGACATCGGGGTCAAGGATCGGAAGGAGGCCGAAAAAAATGTCTCCCTCGGCGATCCGGTGACGTTTCCTGAGGGGCTTGATGTGCTTGCCGGGAACAGGGTTGTGGGCAGGGGGTTCGATGACAAGGCGGGAAGCTTCACCGTTTCAGAAGTTCTCAGGCTCCTGAAAGGAGTTGACCTCAAGGCGGGTGTGTTCGCTGTTTCCACGGTTCAGGAGGAGATCGGGCTCAGGGGAGCGAAGACGAGCGCCCATGGAATCGATCCGGATGTGGGGATTGCCATCGATGTGACCTTTGCGTCAGATCACCCTTTCACGGAAAAGAACCAGATGGGGGACATTTCCCTTGGAAAGGGTCCCGTGATCGCGAGAGGGCCGAACATCAACCGGAAGGTTTTCGAAAAGTTGACGGGAATCGCTGTGGAAAAGAAGATCCCTTACCAGGTGGAACCGGCCCCCAAGGCCACGGGAACGGATGCCAACGTGATCCAGTTGACCCGGAGCGGGGTTGCCGCAGGGCTCATCAGCATCCCCAACAGGTACATGCACACTCCGGTGGAAGTTGTGGACCTGAAGGACATGGAGCACGCATCCGCGCTCCTCGCTGCCTATATTGGGTCCCTTGCCCCGGGGGAAGATTTTGCGCCATTCTGAAAAGAAAGACCAAAGGCCAAGGACCAAAGCCCAAAGGAGAAAGAAAACATTATGCTGTCTCTGGGTGAATACAGCAGCTATTTAGTTTTTAACTTTGGACCTTGGACTTTGGGCCTTGGACCTTAGTTGATGCGTATCATTTCCGGCATTGCCAAGGGCCGCAGGCTGAAATGCCCAAGGGGGCTAAGGACGAGACCGACCCCGGACAGGGTCAGGGAATCGGTCTTCTCCATCATCGGTGAAAAGATCTCCGGTTCAAGGGTCCTGGACCTGTATGCCGGTACCGGTGCGATGGGGCTCGAAGCTGTGAGCCGTGGTGCGGACGCTGCTGTTCTTGTGGAGAAAAACCCCCTTGTCCGGAGGGTCCTCAGGGACAACATCGCGGCATGCGGTTTTGAGGGGAAGACCACCGTCATGCGGTCTCCCGTTCTTCCCTTTCTGAGAAACGGTGACCTTGACGGCGGTTTTGATGTGGTGTTCGCGGACCCCCCTTACGGGGGCAACGAGGCGACTTTGACCTTGATGGCACTGTCTAAACGTGCTAAATCCCTGCAGGGGTGCCTGATCGTAATGGAACACGGCCCTTGGGATACCGTGACTCCACCGGCTTCCATACGAGTCGTTGAAAACAGGAAATACGGTAACACCGCACTGACCTTCTTTCACCTGTCGGGCGGAGGGGAGGCTTGATTGAAAAAAGTTGCCATTTATCCGGGGACTTTCGATCCGATCACCAACGGACATGTGGATCTGATACGCCGATCTGCTTCCATTTTCCCCAATGTGATTGTCCTGGTTTCCGCCAATACGAGGAAATCGCCTTTTTTTACGGTCGAAGAGCGGGTTCAGATGCTCAAAGAGGCTGTGGACGCATGTGATGAAGCGGTACGGGTCGAATGTTTTCACGGACTCCTCGTCGATGCAGTCAGGGAATACGGTGCTAAAATCATCATCCGGGGCCTCAGGGCCATTTCCGATTTCGAGTATGAGTCCCAGATGGCCCTGATGAACCGGAGACTGGCGCCGGGGGTGGAAACCTTTTTTATGATCAGCACCGAGGATCACGCCTACCTCAGCTCCAGTTTCGTCAAGGAGATCGCCAGCCTTGGGGGGGATGTCAGCAGCATGGTCCCTCCGGGTGTCGAGAAAAGGCTCAGGAGCAGATTAAAGGGGGAATAGGCTTCGAAAACCGGGAAAGGGGATGGGATGATGGACGGTTCCTCAACGGCGCCTCCGGCGGAGCTTGCTGTTCGTTTGGGGGAGGATATCCTGAACGCCATGCGGGGGCGGGCGCGCGAAGCATGTCCAAGGATCGTGTTCCCAGAGGGGGATGATCCCAGGGTCGTTGAGGCAGCGTTTTTGGCCGCTTCCGGTGGACTGGCGCGGGCCATCGTTCTCGGGGATGTATCGGCCGTCGGGAATGTGGCTGCTCAAAAAGGCCTTGACCCGGATAGAATCACAGTTGTCGATCCGCTGAAGGAAGGGGTGCCGGAAGAACTTGCCCGGGCCTATCACGGAATCCGGGAAAGGAAAGGGCTCTCACGGGAGCAGTCCGATGCCGAGCTCCAGAGGCCTGTTGCTCTCGGTGCAATGATGGTCCGGGAAGGGGCCGCCGACGGGATGGTGGCCGGTGCTGTCACCACAACGGGTGAGGTTGTGCGCAACGCCCTGAGGATCATCGGGACATCCCCGGACGTCGAGGTGCTTTCCAGCTGTTTCATCATGGTCATGCCCGTGGCCGAATACGGTGAAAATGGTGTTTTTATTTTCGCCGACTGTGGAATCGTCCCGGATCCAACCCCGGCCCAGTTGGCACAGATCGCCATCTCATCGGCAAGAAGCGGGATGTTTTTTCTCGGTCTGGAGCCGAGAGTTGCCATGCTCTCTTTCTCAACGCATGGGAGCGCCGACCATCCTCACGCCCGGAAGGTAGCCGAGGCAACACGCATCGTCCAGGAGAGGGAACCCGACCTCGTCATCGACGGAGAGATCCAGCTCGATGCCGCCATTGTCCCTGAAGTCTCGGCAATGAAGGTTTCCGGCAGCCCCCTCGAAGGGCGGGCCAACATTCTGATCTTCCCGGATCTCAACTCCGGGAACATCGCTTACAAGCTTGTGGAGCGGCTTGCCCATACGAAGGCTATCGGTCCTGTTCTCCAGGGGTTAAGGAAACCCGTCAACGACCTGTCCAGGGGATGCCGTGTGGACGATATCGTCAACGTTACGGCGATCACCGCGATACAGACGGGAAAAACGGTTGAGAATTGAGGATTGAGAACAGAGAGTTTGAAAGTATGAGAGTATGAGAGTGGGAAAGTTGCGGGGAAAATATTTGTTTGAGGTTTGAAGTTTGAAGTTGCGGGACGGGAACTGTTATTCGGCAGGGGTGTCCGGTGACTGGCTTTTTCCAATCACTGATCATGCACCTCTAATCACTGGTTTTTTGAAATTTGAAACTCTTGTCCGCCGAAACCTTGGCGAAGGCGGATGAAATCTGAAATTACATTTCAGGAGGCTCGCTATGGATCTTGCGAACAGGGTCAAGGTGATCAAACCGTCCCCCACGTTGGCCATCGACGCAAAAGCCAAGCAGATGAAAGCTGAGGGTATGGACGTTATCGGGTTCGGCGCCGGGGAACCCGATTTCGACACACCCGAGCATATCAAACGTGCGGCAGTGGACGCCCTGGGGAAGGGGATGACCAAATACACACCCGTCCCCGGGACTTTGCCCGCGAAGGACGCGGTGGCAGCCAAACTGAAGAGGGATCAGGGGCTTGAGTACACCCGTGACCAGATTATTATCTCGTGCGGAGCCAAACATACCCTTTACAATATCTTTCAGGCCCTGGTTCAGGAAGGGGATGAAGTGGTCATCCCTGCCCCCTACTGGGTTTCCTATCCCCCTCAGGTGGTCCTGGCAGGAGCCGATCCGGTCATCGTAGACAGCACGGAGGAGAACGGATTTGTGCCCGCACTGGCTGATCTGGAGAGGGCGATCACTCCGCGTACCAAGGCCCTGGTCATTAACAGTCCCTGCAACCCCACCGGAGCGGGATACCCCCGGGAGCGCCTTGAGGAGATCGCGGCCCTCAGCGTGAAAAAGGGGATCTACGTCGTCAGCGACGAGATCTACGAAAAGATGGTGTACGATGGTTTCGAGTTCTTCAGCATTGCCCAGGTCCCCGGGATGCAGGATCGGACTGTGGTGGTAAACGGGCTGTCTAAAGCCTACTCCATGACCGGATGGAGGATCGGGTACGCCGCTGGTCCCGTGGAACTTGTCAAAGCCATGACCAAGATCCAGAGCCAGAGCACCAGTAACCCGGTTTCTTTCTGCATGCCGGGGGTTGAAGAGGCGTTGGGAGGCCCCCAGGATTTCGTTGAGATGATGGTCAAGGAGTTCGACAAGCGCCGGCGGTATATCGTGGGTCGCCTCAACGATATGGACGGCGTGACCTGTTTTAACCCGAAGGGAGCGTTTTACGCTTTCCCCAACTTCTCGGGGCTGTATGGACGCTCGTTCAAAGGGGAAAAGATCGAGAATTCCACCGATTTTGCCGACTACCTCCTCGGCGAAGCTAAGGTAGCTATCGTCCCGGGTATCGCCTTCGGGGCCGACAGCTTTGCAAGGCTTTCCTATGCCACTGACATGGAAAACATCGAAAAAGGGCTCGACAGGATAAAGGCTGCTATCGGGGCATTGGGATAGGAAAGACGGCCCGATCCGGCCACGGCAGTTAGTTGGGCGTTAGCAACCAGACAGGAGAACACGAGGGTCCGATGACCGAATGGAAAAAGGAAACAGACCGGCTAAATACCGCCCCTTTTCTTGCTGTGACGATGGGCGATCCTGCCGGGGTTGGCCCGGAGATCGTTGCCCAGGCTCTTGAGGAGGAGGAGTATCGCAGGGCAAGCGTTGTGATCGGGGATGTGGAAAGATTAAGAATGGGGGCCCTCCAGGCGGGAAGTCCTGTAAAGTACAGGGTCGTTTCGTCCGTATCGGAAGCCAGGGCAACCAGCGAGGAGGTTCCTGTGCTCCATGTCGGTTTGGAAGATCCGTCCCTGCCCTCCGGCCAAATCAGCCCTCACGGGGGGGAATGTGCCTATCAGTGCATCGTCAGAGGGATCGACCTGGCCCTTGCCGGCGCGGTTGACGCGGTGGTCACAGCACCCATCAACAAGGAATCCCTGAACCTCGCCGGCCACATGTATCCGGGGCATACCGAACTTCTCGGTGAAAGGACGAAAGCCCCGGACACGGTCATGATGCTGGCCGCGGGAAGCATGAAGGCTCTGCATGTTACAACTCACATCCGGTTTTCGGATGTGCCCCGTTTCCTCACCCCGGAGAGGATCGGCAGGGTCCTGGACCTGGGGAGCGATGCTCTGAGGAGGATGGGGATCCGGGTGCCGCGTTTCGCGGTGGCGGCCCTTAATCCCCACGCGGGGGAAAACGGGATGTTCGGGGACGAGGAGGAAAGGATCATTATCCCGGCCATTGAAAAAGCTAGGGAGAAAGGGATTGAGGTGGAGGGTCCGTTGCCGCCGGACGTTGTTTTTCTGCAGATGTATCGGGGCCAATCGGATGCAGTCGTGGCCATGTACCATGACCAGGGGCACATCCCCCTTAAACTTCTTGCCTTCGAATCGGGGGTCAACGTCACCCTCGGTCTGCCCATCATCAGGACCTCCGTTGATCACGGTACCGCCTTCGACATCGCCGGAAAAGGCCTTGCCGACCCCGGAAGCCTCATCGAGGCCATGAAGCTGGCCGTCATCCTCGCGGGTGGCCGGAAAAGATGCCCGCTGATATGAACCGGAGATCCCCGTTCCTTCCTATGGTGTGGGGTTCCGTTTTCATCGCCTCCTTGGTGGTGGCGGCGACGGCGTTGGCTGAAGTCCCCGTGGTCGGGGTTTTCCTGCCCCTCACCGGCCAGAACGCTGTTGTCGGGCATATTCAGAAAAACGCCATGCTCCTGGCCCTCGACGATGTGAATCGGAGAGTCGGCCCGGGTGGGGACCGGGTGCTCGAACTGGATATCCGTGACGCGAAGGATCGCCCCAGAGATGCCAGGAGCATCGTCCGTTACTTCATCACCGACAAGAATTACCCCATGGTCATCGGAGGAGGTGTTTCCGGGACCGTGTGGGGTGCCGCGGAACTGTGCCAGAGGAACCACACCCCTTTGATTGTCATCACCGGGTCGGAGGATCGCATCACCAGTGAGGGCTTCGGCTACGTTTTCCGGGTTGCTCCTCCCCGCTCCCTTTACAGTGCCGCATCGGTGGAATTCGCACGCGCGGGGATCCGGCCGGAAAAGGTTGCTCTGGTGACAGAGAGATCCGGTTTCGGGGATTCCATGGCCGCAGCCATCCGGGTTGCTGCGAAAGAAGAAGGGTGGGAAGTTGCATACGATGGCAGGTTCGGGTTCGGAACCACGGATCTGGCCGGGATCATCGAAGGGATCGAAACCGAAGGGACGGATGTCATCTTCCTGACGGCTTTCCCCCCGGATGCCGCGAAGATCATGATGGAAATAGGCGATGCCTTTCCCCGGACGGCTCTCATCAACCTCGTTCCGTCATCGGCCGCGGCGGGTGCCTTTCTTTCCTGCGGGGAAGCGTGTGAGGAGGTCTTTTGCAGCGCCCTCTGGTGGGGGGGACGGAATAAGGCCGCCTCTTCCTTCAGGGATCGTTATTTGGAAAGGTTTGGAATGGAACCGGACTATCATGGCGCCCAGGCCTACACGGCTGTTGTAGCGGCATCCTTGGCCCTGCGCAGTGTTGACCCCATGAACCGGGAGGAGGTTGCCAAATCTCTTAAGCGGACGCGGACCGGTTCCCCCATGGGTCCGGTCTCTTTTGACGACTGGGGCCCGTTTCGGAACCAGAATCGCCCTCCCACCTATCTGCTTCAATGGTTCGGCGATCGTTTCGAGGTGGTTTGGCCTGAAACTTCCCGAACGGCTGAGCCCATATTGCCCTGAAGTGATGAGTGTAGGCGGGTCCAGCGCGAAAAGCTGTTCAGAGTTTGTCCCACTTCCCTCAGGGCTCCTTGGGACAAGAGGTGCAAACCGCAGCTTCAAACTTCAAACCTCAAACTTCCAGCTAGCCCCCTGCACTCTGAACTCTGAACTCTGAACTCCTTATGTTCCTTCCCTACGGAGAAGATTTTCTTGAACTGCCGGACCTGTGGGACGGCCGGGCCCTGCGGGTGGAGCCGGGACCTTTCGATGCCGAAGGGGGTCGGGAGGCCGTGGAAAAGGCCCTGGAAGAACCTGTGGGATCACCGGCTCTGCACGACCTGGTTCGTCCCGGGGAAAAGATCGCCTGCGTCATACCGGACCTGACACGCCGGGCGGGAGTGGACACCTACCTGCCGCTTCTTCTTTCCCGACTGATATCCAGCGGGATCAGGGCCGAGGATGTGACTGTGGTCGTGGCGCTGGGGATTCACAGACCCCTTGACGAAAAGGAAATCGAAAAGTTGGTGGGAGATAGGGTCCTGGACCGGTTCAAAGTTGTCAACCATGATCCGGATTCCATCGAGGAGAACCTTCCCCTGGGCGTTACGGACGGAGGGGTCCCCGTCCAGATCAACCGGAACGTGGCTGCGGCTGACAGGGTGATCCTGACGGGCGGCATCTCATACCATTACTTCACTGGGTACGGGGGAGGCAGGAAGGTTCTTCTGCCGGGCGTGGCGTCACGCCTCTCCTGCCAGAGTCACCATCGGATGGTCGTTTCATGGCGGAGGAAGGAACTCGGGGGCACCCTTGCCCCTGGAGTCCTGAAAGACAACCCCATACACCGGGAGATGCTTCAGGCGTGTTCTTTCGTTGGCCCCATTTTCCTCCTCAGCACGATCACCGATCCCCGGGGGAGGATCATCGACGCTTTTTCCGGAGATCTCCGACAATCCCACGCTGAGGCGTGCCGGGCCCACGACCGGTTCTACCGGAAGGAGATCCCGGCCCCATCGAGTCTGGTTATCGGAAGTGCCGGCGGATTTCCGAAGGATGTCAACATGGTCCAGGCCCACAAGTGTTTGTATGGTGCCCACATGTCGGTTATACCCGGAGGGGCAGTGGTTCTCTTTGCCAAGTGTAGTGAGGGTGCCGGGTACCATGATTTCTTCTCGTGGTTCTCCCTCTGCAGGACCGAGGAGGACTGGCTGAGGGAACTG
This sequence comes from uncultured bacterium, assembly GCA_965603295.1. Lineage (GTDB taxonomy): Bacteria > BMS3Abin14 > BMS3Abin14 > BMS3Abin14 > BMS3Abin14 > JAFGWO01. Next base: position 45,875 of record CBFDCL010000002.1, read on the forward strand.
GACCGGCAATACCATATCAACGGTCAGACCGCCTTTTCAACCTGGCTCAGGGCCAGGACCACCCCGACAATCCTCGTGAGCAGCCTGGATCGGGAGGACGTCAGGTCGACAGGGATGATCCCCGCCAGCGGCGTGGACGAAGCGATCTCCCTTGCTCGCGGTCTCCTCGGGGATCTGCCCGTTCCTATTATCCTGCCGGATGCTGGAGAAACGCTGACTGTAATAAGGAGTCCAAAGTCTAACGTCCAAAGGTAAAGAACTGACGCGAAGAACGGGAGACGCGGGGAAAAACAAATCCAAGGTCCAAAATCCAGGATCCAAGAAAACTATGGTGATTTGTGCCTAGTGACTGGTAATTGGTAAAACCGATAAAGAACTCCTAATCACTAATCACGAATCACTGATCACTGCATTCCCGCAACTTCAAACCTCAAACTTCGTACTCTCAAACATACAAACCCGGGTTTCTCCCTCTGGACCCTGGATTCTTTTTCTCTGGACTCGCCTCGATATTTCCTCAAGGAAATATCAAGGTCGGTTGCCAAAGCCTCCTGTTGGTGCTAATTTTCTTTGTCGGGCTTTTAACCAAGGGGGGTGAAAGCCGTGATGTTGGTCTGACAGTTTCGAAAGGGGGCCGGAGAGTTTCGGCTCCCCTGTTTTTTGGGAGGGAATGAAGATGTCAGGCAGGAAAAGGAACAAGGCAGCCTCGGAGGTCCGGGACGGGGGCGAACATTATGGACTGGAACTGAGGCTCAAAAACCAGGGCCTGATCGGGGTCAGCGGGAAAGTACCGATCAAGGACGCTTCGGCTCTCAGCCTCCTTTACACTCCCGGGGTAGCCGCCCCGTGCCTGGAAATCGCTCGGTCCCCCATCCGTTCCTTCGACCTGACCTGCAGGGGAAACACCGTTGCCCTGATCAGCGACGGTTCCTCCGTCTACGGTCTCGGCGGTGCGGGTCCCGAATCGGCCCTGGCCATGCTCGAAGGGCGGTCTGTTTTTTTTAAGACCTTTGCCGGAGTGGATGCTCTGCCCATAGCCATCAAAACCCAGGATCCGGAAGAGATCGTCGAGATCGGCCTCCGCCTGGCCACTAGTTTCGGGGGGATCGTTCTCGAGGATATCGCCGCGCCAAAGTGTTTTACCCTGGAACGGAATCTCAAACTGGCCACGAGGATCCCGGTCTTTCACAACGACCAGCACGGGACCGCCATCACTGTCTACGCTGCCCTGATCAACGCCCTTAAAGTCGTCGAGAAAAAACTCGAAAAGGTGCGGATCGTCATCTCCGGTGCGGGTGCGGCGGGCATTGCCACGGCCAGGCTCCTTCTCGAAGCCGGCGCAAAGGACATTATCCTGTGTGACCGTTACGGTTCCATCTACAGGTATCGGACCCAGCCCCTGAACTGGGCCAAATCCGAGGTCTCCCTAAGGACGAACCTTGATCGTCGTGTGGGGAGCCTGGGGGACATGATGGTCGGGGCCGATGTTTTTGTAGGTCTTTCCGCTCCGGGGATCGTTTCCGCGGATATGGTCCGGAGCATGGTTAAAGGGGCGGTTGTCTTTGCCATGGCCAACCCCGTGCCCGAGATCATGCCGGGCGAGGCTTTAAAGGCCGGAGCCGCGGTGGTGGGATCGGGAAGGTCCGATTTTCCCAATGAGATCAACTCGGCGGACATTGCCCCCGGGATCTTCAGGGGACTGTTGGATGTCCGTGCGTCAAGGATCACGGAGACCACCTATCTTGCTGTCGCGCGAACCATCGCCGGGATGGTGCCGGAGGACAAGATCAACCCCAACTTCATCTTCCCGCGGATGTTCGATTTCCAGGTGGCGGCTAAGGTCGCCCGAACCACCGCCCAGACCGCCATTGAGAACGGGGACGCCAGGGTGGAGGTTTCCCCGGATGAGGTGGAGGCCAAAACACGGAAGATCGTATACGAAAACGAGTACACAGTTCTCCCTCCTCCCCCGCCCAGGAAGAAGAATATGAACATGCAGGAGGAGGCTATCGACCTTCATCACCGGTACCAGGGGAAGCTGGAGGTCCGTGTCAAGGTCCCCATCCGTGACGATTACATCCTGAACCGGGTTTACCTCCCTCCGGAAGCCGCCGAGGCCAGTATTCTTCTGTCACGGGAACCCGAGAAGGTCTACGACCTGACATGCAAGGCCAACCTGGTGGCCATCGTATCCGACGGAAGCGCTGTCCTCGGACTGGGGAATATCGGTCCCAGGGCCGCCATCCCCGTAATGGAGGGAAAGGCTGTCATCTTCAGGGCGTTCGCCGGGGTGGAGGCGTTCCCGATCTGCGTCGGCACCCAGGACGTGGACGAGATTGTCCATCTGGTCAAGGCTATCTCCACTACTTTCGGAGGGGTTAACCTCGAGGACATCTCCGCGCCGCGATGTTTCGAGATCGAGGAACGTCTTAGAAAGGAGATCGACATCCCGATCTTCCACGACGACCAGCACGGTACGGCCGTGGTGACCCTGGCCGCTCTGAAGAATGCCCTTAAGGTCGTGGGCAAGGATCTCCCCGATGTCAGGATAACCATGGCCGGCGCGGGGGCCGCCGGGATCGCCGTGGCGAAAATCCTGCTGGTTGCCGGTGCCCGTGACATTATTTTGTGTGACGAGCACGGAACGATCTTCGAGGGAAGGGGAGAGAAGATGAACCGGGTGATGGAGGAGATCTCCCTCGTTACCAACCGGGAGGGGATCAAGGGGGATCTGGCTGCTGCAATGACAGGGGCCGATGTTTTCATCGGCCTGTCGGCAGGGGGGATCGTGAGCCGGGACATGGTCCGGAGCATGGGCGAAAGGGCCGTTGTTTTCGCCATGGCCAACCCGGTGCCCGAAATCATGCCGGAGGAAGCCCGGGCGGGAGGGGCGGCAGTAGTGGCCACCGGCCGTTCCGATTTTCCCAACCAGGTTAACAATTCCATGGTATTCCCGGGGGTCTTCCGCGGGGCTCTCGATGTCAGGGCCCGGAATATCAACGTCCAGATGAAGATCGCGGCGGCCGAGGCCATTGCCGGTTTCGTGGGGGAGAAGGATCTTTCCCCCGATTACATCATCCCCGCGGCGATGAACTTCAAGGTGCCCGCCTTCGTGGCCGCGGCGGTGGCCAGGTCTGCCATGGAAACAGGGGAGGCGAGGGTCCGCGTTTCCCCCGACGATGTGGTGGCCCAAACCCTCGAATACCTGTATGAAGGACACCTGAGATACATCAAGGGAGCGTTAGAGGAAACGAAATGATGAAAAATAAAAATCTGCTTTCCCGAAGTCCGGTCATGGACAAAGGGATCCTTGCCCAGGTTCGGGGAATCGTTGGCAAGGAAAACTGCTCCGACCGCCGCGAGGACCTGTTCCTGTACGCTTACGACGGGATGAATCGACGCTATCTGCCGGATATGGTCGTCCATCCCATGAACACAGCCCAGGTTTCGGCTATCCTGAAGCTGGCAAACGAGAAGGGTTTTCCCGTGGTCCCCCGCGGCGCCGGAAGTGGCCTGACGGGGGGATCGCTGCCCGTTAACGGCGGTCTCGTGGTGACCACGCAGAACATGCGGCGGATCCTGGAACTTGACGAGGACAGCATGACCGTCTGGGTCGAATCAGGCCTCCTGAACGTTGATCTTCAGACCGAAGTCGAAAAGAAAGGGCTCTTTTTCCCGCCCGACCCGGCGAGCATGAACTTTTCCACCATCGGCGGGAACGCCGCGGAGAACGCGGGAGGGCCGCGGGCCGTCAAATACGGCGTCACGAGGGATTACGTCCTTGCCCTGGAGGTGGTTCTTCCCACCGGAGAGGTTATTCGGACAGGATCGTCCGCCATCAAGAGCGTTACCGGATATGACCTCACCGGGCTGATGATCGGGTCGGAGGGGACGCTGGGTTTCATAACCCGGCTTCTCCTGCGCCTCCTCCCCGCCCCGGAAACCGTTGGAACCCTCCTTGCCGCTTTCCCGGACCTGCACATGGCCGCAAAGGCAGTAGCGCACATCATGGCCAGCAGGGTTATCCCCTCCACCCTGGAGTTTATGGACCGGGCCGCGGTGGACTGCGTCAGGGATTACCTGGACATGGAACTGCCTGAGGACACCTCTGCCCTCCTCCTTGTAGAGGTGGACGGCAGCGGCATATCCGTCGAGAGCGAAGCAAAAACCCTGGAGAAAGTCTGCCGGGAGATCGGCGCCGGCATGATCCTCAGGGCCCGCAGCGAAGAAGAAAGGGAATCCATGTGGACGGCCCGGAGGTCCATCTCCCCTGCCATTATGAAGATCCGCCGGTTGAAGATCAACGAGGATGTGTCCGTCCCCCGAATGAAGATCCCCGACCTTATATCCGGGATCGAGGGGATCTCCCGGTCACGGGACGTCAGGATCGTCAATTTCGGGCACGCCGGGGACGGGAATGTCCATGTTAACGTCCTCGTGGACCCGGACGATGCCGATGAAGTGTCCCGGGGGCACGGGGCGGTGAGTGACATCTTCCACCTGGTCGTTTCACTGGAGGGGTCTCTAAGCGGGGAGCACGGCATCGGGATTGCCAAGGCACCCTTCCTCGGGGTGGAACTGGATCAGGCGGCCATTGAGGTGATGAGGAAGATCAAGAGGGCTCTGGATCCCAGGGACATCCTCAACCCCCATAAAACCTTCGATTTTGAACCGGAATCGGCCGAAAGGGAGATCCCGCGCAGCTATGAGTGATGCCAAGGGATCCCCATCCAGCCTTGTCAGAGACTGCAGCCAGTGCGTCAAGTGCGGGACCTGCCAGTATGTCTGTCCCGTTTATTCGGTCCGTCCGGAGGAATCCATGGCCCCCAGGGGAAAGATGGCTCTCGTGGAAGCGGTCTCCCAGGGGCACCTCAAGGGCACCTCGCGATACAAGGAATATCTGGAAACCTGCCTTCTCTGCGGTGCGTGCGAAGAGGCCTGTCCCAACAACGTCGAGACCCTTTCGGTCATGTTCCAGGGAAGGGAGAACGTTCCCGGGGGGATTCGGCTGAGGACCCTGAAGGGGTTGGTCCTTAAATACCTTCTCGGGGCGGTGAACCTGTTTCGTTACGCCATGAAGGCGGGCCGGACCTTCCAGTATTTTCTCTTCAGGAAGGTCCCGTCGTCTTCGGGTATGAGAAGGCGGTTCCCCATGCCGGTGATCACCAGCGACCGGACTCTTCCCGTCCTTTCCAGACGTTTTTTCCGGGATCACAACCGTGGGCAGGTCACGGAGGGGACGGGGCCCCGGGTTGGGATGTTCACCGGGTGCGCGGCGAACTATTTCTACACGGAGGTCAGCGATGCCATGGTGGGCATCCTCGGTTGGCTCGGAATCAGGGTCATCGTTCCCCCGGAACAGGTGTGCTGCGGCCTGCCGGCTTTTGCCGGAGGGGCTTTTTCCACGGCCCGGGATCTGGCCCTTAAAAACCTTGAGGCGTTCGAGAAGTACGACCTCGACACCATCGTGACGGGGTGCGCCTCCTGCGGCAGCAACCTGACCCACAACTACACCGACATCCTCACCCGCGCCGGGGTGGACGAGGATCGTGCCGAGAAGTTCCAGGCGAGCATCATGGACATCAACGTTTTTCTGTACCGGTCCGATCTGGTGGGGCGACTCAGGGATTTGGAATTCGAGGGGGCAAAGCCCCTAAAGGTTACCTATCATCACCCCTGTCATCTGGGGCGCCAGCAGGGCATCACCGAAGAGCCGGTGGAACTGATCCGGGCCATGCCAGGGGTCGAGTACGTGCCCATGGACGAAGCAGACCGGTGCTGCGGCCTGGGGGGATCCTTCGGGGTGGAGCACTACGATATCTCAAAGGAAGTTAACGACCGGAAGAGCCGGAATATCGCCCAATCGGGAGCTGACGTCATCGTGACCTCCTGCCCGGGGTGCATCATGCATATCCGGGACGGCCTGAGGCGCAACGGCCATGAATCCATCGAGACTCTGCACATCATGGTGCTCCTGGAAAGGCAGCTGAGAAAGGCGGGGGCCTTAAAGACCGACGCGGGGAAGAGGGAACACGGAGACGCGTTGGGAATAGGAAAGGTTTAACGTTTAATGTTTAAAGTTTAACGTGCTTTTCCCTGGATCCTGGATCCATATCACAACTCCAAACCTCAAACATCAAACTTCATACAGTAATCCCCAACTCTCAATCCTCAATTCTTAATTGGACCGCGCCCCTTCTTGACAAACCCTTCCTCCGATGATAATCACATAATCCGTTTGTTGCGGGGTGGAGCAGTCCGGTAGCTCGTTGGGCTCATAACCCAAAGGTCCCAGGTTCAAATCCTGGCCCCGCTACCAAAAAATAAAGGCCGCGGCTTATGCCGCGGTTTTATTTTTTGGTAGCAAGTCCAATGTTCAACATGAAAGATAGTTCAGAGTTCAGAGTGCGGAGTGCAGAGGAAACTCGCGTTGAATGTTAAACGTTTCACG
>CBFDCL010000003.1:0-50893 GCA_965603295.1 uncultured bacterium
GTCCAACGCGTCTTTCTGCAACTTCAAACATCAAACCTCAAACTTTCAAACTACTTCTTACTCTTTCTCCACGAAAATCTGCACCCTGTTGTTGTCCCGGTCCGCAACGACGATCCGTTTCCCGTCGCCCACACAAAGCTGGGAAGGATAGTAGAGGAGCCCTTCCTTTCGGCCCCTGTTGAAAAGCCTCCTTAAAAATGACCCGTCCCGTCTAAGGACGCCCACGGAACTGGTCTCCTCGTCCACGATGTAAAGCATGCCCCTGCTGTCGACCTCCATGTGAGTTGGATATGCAAGGGTGTCTTTAAGGACCTCAGAAAGCGGCGCAAAGGTGTCGGCTCCCGGGGCTGACGCAAACACCCGGGACCGGACGCTGTCCAGGATCAGGACACGTCCGCTTCCGTCCACAGCCAGGTCCGAGATAAAACCATACTCCTCTGGAAAGGCGATCTGCCTTTTGAAGGCGCCGGACCGATCGAGAACGACAATGCGTCTTCCGAAGATATCCAGGAGGTAGATGTTTCCTGCACCATCCACCCTGAAGCTCTTCGGGATGATCCTGGAGGTCCCGGTTACGTTCCGGGGCTCCACGGTCCCGGCGCGATTCCCGTCAGGATCGAAACGGAGAACCTCCTTTGCCCTGCTGTCGTAGACCAGCAGTTGACCTTCCGCGCCCATCTGGACAATGGTGGGCTGGATCGTTCTCGCCAGTTTGACCTCGTTGGCCAAGCTTAGGGTATCGTTCCGGAAGGTATAGAACAGGAGCCTGTTGTTCCGGGAATCCGCTATTACGATGCGATCACCATCGCAGGCCACTCCGGCGGGACCCAGGAGGTTGTTTCCCTGGCCGTTGTCGTAGATCGTAAGGACATTCCGGTAGGTCCCCGATTGGGCCCAAACTGGTCCAACGGTTAGGGTAGTGATCAACAGCGCAGCTCCAATTATCATGAATGTTACCCTTGCCATACCGCTACCTCCTCATTCCCGTGTGGCATTGAGTGCAAAGGAAAGTATATGTGGCGAAGGGGAACAGATGATCGTATTCGGTGCCGTGGGCACGGTGGCAGCTGGAGCAGTCCAGCGTTACGTTGGTGTTCCTTGGATCCTTCACCTCTTCTCCGATGGGATGGGTGGAATGCCTTTGATATTCATGACAATCGGCACAGACCTCGATATCAGTCTTAAAGCCGAAAAGGTATGGGTTGTCGGAACCGTGAGGGGCGTGGCAGGCGCTGCAGTCCCCTTCCAGCACCGGATCGTGCTTGATCTTAGATTGCTTCTGTCTGGTCACAACACTGGGGTGACAGCCTCCGCAAAGGTCCAGCGAAGTTTCGGCCAGAAGGTGCGGCTGTTTCGAGGCATGGGGATCGTGACACGTCAGGCACCCCTCTTGTTCCAGGACTGGCCAGTGGGCGTTAGCGCTTTCGAGGGCTTCCTCCACCGTCTTCCTGTGACACTCACCGCACGTCTCGATGCTCCCTCCGGCCGGCGGTGTTGTACCGGGAGCCGCTTCGCCCTTGTGGCACTGGCCGCACATCCGCTTTGCAACCGGACTGTGAACGTTATCCTTGAGAATCGCGGACTTGTTGGACCCGTGTGGATCGTGGCACAGGGAGCAGGTTGAGGAGGTCACCGGATATCCCAGATGGCTCCTGGAGAAGTTGGATTCGGAGGGATCGTGGCAATCAAGGCACAGGCCCGGCTCGCTTCCCGTAAGCAGTGAAGGGGCGTCTGCCGAAGCATGGGGATCGTGGCATTCAAGGCAGCCGTCCCCTGCGGGTTCGTGAACAACGGCTGATTCCTTGACGGCTTTTTCTATACTCTCGTGACAGTTGAAGCACAGTTCCTTCCTCGGTGCCAGCAGGAGGTCCCGGTTCTCACTGGCATGCGGATCGTGGCAGTCCGTGCAGCGGCCCTCGGACACGATCCCGTGAATGCTGACTGTCTGGTCCGGCAGCAGGTCGTCGTGGCACTCGAGGCAGATGCGGTCGGGTTCCGTATAGAGAAGAGCACCGTGGTTGGAAGCGTGCGGATTATGGCACTCGGAGCACTGTCCCTCGGCAATGGGGGCGTGAACGCGGCGCTGCTTAACTTTCTGCTGGAATGCCTCGTGGCATGACAGGCAAAGTTCTCCGTCGGCGCCGGGCTTGAGCCTGGAATCGTTTGCAGCCCGGCCTGGGATCGGCAGGAGCATGATCCCGATCAGCAGAAGAACGACGGCGGTATTCCGTAAAGTCATGTCATATCTCCCTGTCATTGGCCCACCTCCTTATGGCACTTGTCACAGGCCCCCTGAGAGAACGGGATATGGACCACAGGTTTGAAAAATGCAGGATCCTTTGAAACGTGCGGATCGTGGCAGTCCAGACAATCGATGGAAGCAGGATCGATGCCGAGATGGGCGCTGGAGAAGGACTCGTCCTCGGTGTCGTGGCACTGGGCGCACAGATCATGGATCGGTTCCGTGGTCAGCGCGGGTTCACCGGAGGCGTGAGCCTGATGGCAGACCAGACATTCTTCCTCTATTGCGTCATGGGTTATCTCGCTGGTCATCCTCTCAGCCAGCGGTTCATGACAGCTGAGGCAAAGATCGTTGGTGCCGGCCAGCAGCAGGTCATCGATGGCCGCCTTGTGGGGGTTGTGACAGCTTGTGCACTCACCTCCCCTGACCGGTTCGTGCTGAACAGCAGCTTCGCCCAATGTCCGGTCGAGGTCATCGTGGCACATAAGGCAAAGCGGTCCCTGGTCGTCTGAGATCATGCCCTTCCGGTCGCTGCCGTGGGCGTCGTGACACTCGAGGCATTCCTCCTGGACGAAGGGCAGGTGAGTGGAGACGGAGCCTTCCACCTTGAGCAGTTCCGAATGGCATTTGGAACAGGATTTATCGGCAGGCGTCCTCAGGAGATCCTCGTCCTGGGAGCCGTGGGGATTGTGGCAGGCGCTGCAGAGAGCGTTGACCACCGGTTCGTGGGTGTAGGTTCGAAGGAACTCGACCTCGGCGTCGGCGTGGCAAGAATAGCAGACCACGTCCATCCTGTCCGTGAGGATGGATGCTGTATTGGACCCGTGGGGGTCGTGGCAGGCGCCGCAGTCGTTCTCCATGAACGGATCATGGCCCACCGGCTCATTCCGCGACCCCTGCACTTCCCCGTGGCAGTCGAAACACAGTTCGCCGGGAGCGGAAAGGAGCAGTTTCGGCTCCGCGGACTGGTGGCCGGCGTGACATGACGAACACCCCTCTTCCGTGACCGCCGCATGAGGTACTTTCACGTCAAGGCCGACTTCGTCGTGGCATTCACTGCACAAGTTGTTTCCGGCACTGGTGAGCAGAACACTGTTTTCAGAGGTGTGGGGATCGTGACAGGCGTCGCATTCGCCATCTTCGAATGGCATGTGCAGGGTCTGATCCTTATCGGCTTCGGTGGCGGTGTCGTGGCAATCGGCACACAGATCAGGATAGGCGTCCGCGATCTCGAAAGGGTTATCCGAGTCGGCAGGTCCGTGGCAATCGTCGCAGGCCACGCCGACAGTGACGTGGGAGCTTTTCCTTAGCAGTACGGCCTCAGAAGAGGAGTGGGGGTTGTGGCAGACGGAGCATTCCCGGTCCTGGACAGGATAGCCGCCGTGGGCCTCTTTGAAAGCCTCATCCCTGCTCTCGTGGCAGTCAAGACAGAGGGCGGCGGGCTTCCCTGTGAGCAGGCTATCCTGGTCGGAGCTGTGAGGTTCGTGGCAGACCAGGCAACCCTTGTCGTCGAGCACCGCGTGACGGACCTTTCGGGTGTATTCGCCCTGATCGTGGCAGGTAAAACACAGGTCGCCGCCTTCGGCGCGCAGGAGGTGATCTGCCTCAGAAGCGTGCGGATCGTGACACGAAGAGCACTTCCCTTCCGAAACGGCCTGGTGGACGTGTTTCCTGTCAAGGTTCAGATCCTGTTCTTCGTGGCAGCCGGCACAGAGCTTGTCTCCGTCATCCTTGAGGATGAGTTTTCCCACGAGGCCGTGCCTTAAGTGGCACTGCTCACAGTCACCTTCCTTCATAGCATCATGAACGTTGGACCTGGAGAGGACCTCCTCCTTAAACTGCGTGTGGCACTCTACGCACTCCTTGCGTTTGAAGGTCCTCTTTTTTGCGGCATCGGCCTGGCCGGACAGGAGGAGGACCCCCCCGGTCAGAAGGACCGACAGCACCGCCGGAAGAAGCCTTTGTCGTGAGAAGTCGTGGACCATGCTACCTCCCTAATTTACATCCCGGTCCTGCGGCAGAGGACCTTTGTCGAGTTTGTCTTCGTAGATCGTGATCTCTGAAATTTCCCGGAGTTCGGCTAGGAGTTCTCCTATGACCTGGTTCATGCGCTCGCCGAACAGTTCTTTGGCAATAACCGGGCGGACCTTTTCGAAGGGCTCCCTGGCTCTCGGCGGGAGTTCCCGGACGACGAACACCTTGTAGGTACCCTTCTCAGGTTCGTAGAGACCGGTGTCCCCGGGAGCAGCCCCGGAGAGGTGTCCCTCCATATCCTGAGGTAACGATTCAAGGGTCAGCTCCTCATCGGCTATACCGTTCTCTTTTAGTCCCCGGGCGTTCCGGCTGAGCCACTTCAGATCGGTGCCCCGGTTTAAACTCTCCAGAGCCTTTCGGGCGCTGTCCTCTTCAGTAAAGGTCAGGCTCTGGACCCTGACGGTCTGCGGCATCAGGAACTCCTCCGTTCGTGCCTCATATGCGTCCCGGACTTCCTCATCCTTCAAGCGCGCCTGGGGAGCAAGAAACTCCTCGATATACATGCCGAAGACGAGGGACTTCTTGTAGGCGGCGACCGTTTCACGGTATCGATCGGTCCGGTCGATCTCCAAGAGGCGCGCCTCTTTCAGGTACAGCGTCTCCTCGAGGGCATCCTTGAGGACAGATTCAGCCTTCGACGCCAGTGTTTCCCTGTGCTCCAAGACCTCACCCCCATGGTAGGATTCCTTCTGAAGGTGGCCAAGGAGATCGAAGACAAGGACCGGATCTTCCCCGGAGATCTCAGCCACGACGCGTGAATCCCCCTCGACATCGGTGAAATCTCCCTTGCCGATGGTTGTGAGGATATCCCGATCAATTGTGGCATATTTATTAAGGAGCCCATCGGTGTGCTCACTGATGACCTCTTTCCTCTTCAGGGTCAGGGCTTTTCTGACCGCCCGGCGGCGCGAGGCGGGATCATCCGGATAGCTCACCTCCGTCAATTTGAAGACGAAGAACCGGCCTGCGGCCGTAATGACCTGTGTGACCGAACCAGCTTCCTTGCCGAGGAAGGCGGCGTTTATCTCAGGTGCTATCTCGGCTTCCCGAACCTCCTGTTCTGCACCCTCCCAGGCAGCTACCCCCTCCTGGACATATTTTTCCCCGACCGCTTCGAAATCCCCACCCTCTTTCATCTCGCCGCGGAAGGCGCTGGCTTGATCGAAGTCCCCGAAAACGATGGCCTTGAACTTCCAGCGCCTGACCTCATCCCTGTAGATCCTCTCGATGTCATCCTCATCGGCTTTAACTTCCCGCAGCAGTTTTTCCTGGAGCAACTTGACAAGGGTACGATCGGAAAAACGCCGGATGTTCTCCCTGATCTCCGGCCTTTCATCGAGGCCGACGTCCAGCGCCTCCTGAACCAGGAGTCTGGAATCGATCAGCCGGTTCAGGGCCCTTTCATAACCCACCCACGCCACGGGGTTGTCCTCGCTCATGCCCCTGTGCCGGGCCGCGACGGCCTCCTCCAGTTCCTCCAGGTAGATCTCCTCGCCGTTCACGACAGCGACGACCTCTCTTGCCCGCGTTGTCTCTTCATCGGCTTGCGATGAAACAGATCCGACTGCCGTGAATAAGCAAAACACCGGGATGGCCAGAACAGCAAATTTCATAATTCTCAAGGTATAACCCCTTCTTTGTTTGATGTGGTTTCCGGATCACCTGCCTGCAGGGACATCCCGGAAACGGTCGCACTCACCATGGCATCTGCCAGACTGCAGGCTGTGCTTCTTCTTCCAACGCCGAAGAAGAACACGCCGTCATCGCCCTTTCCGTCGCTGCGGGATGACCAGACGATCTCCTTGCCCGCGCGATCGAACATCTGGACTGAGAACTCCACCTCCGGATCCCTGGAAACGACCCTGGTGTCCAGATAACGAATCACTGTTCCGGTGAGGACAAGATCCGCCCCCGTGGACTTTAAGACCAGTTCAAGGTGCGGCAGACTCAGCCCTCCCTGGAGAAAAACCCTGGAGTTCAGAAGCGCCCGGCGGACCTCTCCCGGTTCCAGGATCCGGACACCGGGCAGATAGGCCATCCGCTGGACGAAGTGAAGGGGCAGGATCTCCCAGGCGTAGGACCTTTCGCTGAGGTTCAGGAAAGGCATCACTGCTACCGTGGCCGGTTCCGCCGACTCCATGCGGGGTGAACGGTATGTGTCGGTGGGCAGGCTGCCCCGTCCCGGGTCCGCGCCGGCGTTCCACTCGCTTCCTCCGGCGAGGTGGAACACCATCGAGCGGGCCAGTTGATCAATGGCTTTCTCCATCAATACGCGGGAATCCTCGATGAGGCCCAGGTCAAGGAGACCTGGCGAGTCGTCCCCTGCTCCGCAGTAGCTGTCCATCCACTGTATTTCCAGATCCTTCCCCAAAGACACAAGTCTCGCGTGCAGGGAGATTTTCGGCGGATCACCCTCGTCAAAGTATTCAAGGGAGGAAATGAGGACCGCCTCAACACTCGTCTCCTCCTTCATGGCCGAGGCGGTGATCCCGTCCACGCCGCCTGTGTACCGCATGCGCCGTTTTGCCATGAACTGATCCAGGATCTCTTTTTCAAGGACTTGAACACCGCCTTTTCTCAAGGCAAGGTAAAACAGCTTTTCCACGTCTTTCAGCGGCCCGGGGACGGCCGTCATGTTGTGTACCGGAAGGACGGCAACCTTCAGGCCAGCCCATTGCCCCCTTTCCGACTCGCCGGCCCAGGAAATCCCCTGGCGGGTGCCCTGCTGATCTGTCCCGGCCCACTGAACAGGGGCCAGAGTTTCCCATCGATCACCGGTGGCGGCGCATCCCGTGAGCATGAAAGCAGCGCCTGCAAGAAGGAGGAAAACCCGTTTACAGGAAGAGATTGTCAAGGAGCTCCTCCACCGCCTCCCTCGTCAACTCGCTCATGGATTTCCCCCCGCCGAAGAGGCGGGTCCAGGTGTTTATGCCGCCCTTGGTAGAGGAGGAAGACCACACGACCGTGCCAGTTTCGGTCTCGATCATCTTCAGGCTGATCGATATCGTGTTGGCTGAAATGGAACCGGAGCGGACCGATCCGTACTCTCTCACAACACCGGTTATCACGGCATCCGCCTTGACTATCCCAGCGAAGCGTACGATCTCCTCCGGAGAGGGATCCGCCGGGTTGCGCATCCCGGCCCGTGAGATCCCCCGCACCACCTCCCCTGAGGGAAGGACGTAGAACGCCTCGGTGGCCAGGAGGGCGTTGGCAAAAACGTCCTTCACCCTTTCGGCCGCCATGGGGTCCGTCGACAGGTTCACGAAGGGCAGGACCCCCGCCCTCTGGATGGACGGAAAATCCATGACCGGATCGTGATACACGTCCGCGACGGGTGTAGTGGCGCATCCGGCCGCCGATACCAGGAAAACAGTGAGTAGAAGAAACGCTTCCGCACCCCTCCTTTTCGAGAATATCCTCCTGGTCACTTCACGTCGATCGCTGTCAGCTGAGGTCATTTTCTCATCCCTTTTTTCACAGGTTCAAATTGAGGTTCGCGGTCAGGCTCCGCGAATCCACCAATTCCGTATCGGACTCGCTGCTCGACCATCTGTAGGCCGTCTGCAGCGTGGCATACCTGGTGATCCGCCACCTGAGGCCCGGGCTGAGCGTCTTCTCTTCCTTGTTCCCCTCGGATTGGAACACCTGCCCATAGGACAGGAGGAACTGGACGGACCCACCCATCAAGGGGGACCAGCTCAGGGTATATTGCTGCGTGCTCCTCCTGTCGTCCTCATCCTCGTCAAACCTGAGACGGGCAAACATCGACAGGGAATTGCTCGGCAGGATAAAGGCCTGGAAGCTGCCCGTCTCGCTGAGGTATTTTTCGCCCTCCGGGTCCCGTGACCGGTTGGCTCTGTAGTCAATGTTCATGGTCACGATGTCGTTGGGAACAAGTTTTGAACCGACCCTGAGGATGGTGCCTCTTGTTTTGTCCTCGTCCCCGTCCTGGCTCCAGTTAACACCGGTGTCCAGGTAGGCGCTTACCCCCCGGTAGAGGTCCGCGTTGTTCCTCAGGTACACCGAGTTGGTCCGGCCGCCGCCCTCGTTATCAAAGGTGCGATTTCCACTATAGGTCAGCGTCTGCCGGAAGGTCCTCATGTGATCGGCCCTTAAGGAGGCGTTAAAAGAGTTGACGGCTGAATTGCCGGTCACCTCTTCCCGGTTTCTACGTGAAACCCTGGCGCTGCCTGAAAAGACCCCGTTGAACCTGTGATTTGCGAAGAGGCCGTTGGTCATGGTGGACTCCTCAACGTTGGCGGGGTCGGATTCCTGGTGCCGGTAGAACCAGTCGTAACCGACGGAGGTCCGTTCCGTTACCCTCCAGTTTATATTATAGTCCAGCCTGTGCCTCGTGGAGCTGATCTCGTCCTGGCTGGTCAGGGTGGAGAAGACCTCCATCTCGGTGATGAAGATGTTTGGGAAACCCGAGGCCCCGGTTACCGAGGGCAGCAGGGGCATGACCACTACCTTGATGAACCGGGTATCCACCGAGGCGAACGTGATATCGAACCGGTTCTCGAAGGTATCGAACTCCCCTGGTGATATGGTGGCGTGCAGCTGCCAGTCAGAGGTGTCAGTGTTGTCGGGGCTCGTGTAGACGTACCAAGTGAAGGAGTCTGACACTTCCTGCGTCAGCTCACGGTCCACCCACAGGTGGATCGTGTCGACGCTGGCCGTGAAACCCGTATCCACACCGATATTTGTCAGGGTCGTCTCGTCACCTGCAAGGCCTATGTCCAAGCTCGTGGGCACGGCGGTCTCCCCGTCGATAAGCCCCCCTGCGGACTCCAGGGCAGGACCGTCCTCCGGTGAAATGTCCAGGGAGAACAGGCCTGCTGACCGCAGCTGCGGGATCAGGGCGCTGCCCGTTCCTTCCAGGTCCGTTTCGGAATGGCTGAACCAGTAACCGGTGCTTACACGGACTTTCCCATCGAGGTAGCTGCTGCTGTGATGAAACTTCAGGTTATGGATACTGTTGCCTGTCCTGAAATCGTTGAGGTTATCCTTGGTGATGTTCTGGCTATAGGTGTAATCGACGTTTCCACCCGTAAAGTCATACCTTGTATGGGCCGTAGTCTGGTCCTCAACGATGTCCACCGTTTCCGGGTCGCTGGAGCGGTCGGCCCTCGAGAACATCAGATCCAGTTCCGGAAGCTGATCCGGCTCCAGGGAGAGGAAAGCGTAACGTGTTCTGTTGAACCTGGCTGTTCTCGCACCACCGGCCACCTTCTGGCGATCCTCGAAATCCCGGTATCCGACCCCCGTCTGCAGGAAGGGGTTATCCACCTTCAGCTCCAGGTAGGGACGGATGCTCGTCCTTTTCACCTCAGTGAGGTTTCCCTCAAATTCGGATTCCGTGTCGTCTATTCTGAAATTCCCGCCCCCCGTAAAGATCAGGTAGGGGTAGATGTCCCGCGAGAAATACAGGTTGTAGCGCTGGCTCAGTGTGGTCGAGCTCGACTCTGAGCTCTGCCCGGTGACCCTGTTTTCCGTCTCTCTGTCTGAACTGGAGTATCCGTACCCGGCGTTAAGGTCAAAACCGGCAGCCCCGGCCGTCCCGGGCAGATCCATGAAAAGAACTAACGCCACCAAGGTCGTGCATAGAGTCAATGCCCCTCTGGTCCGACTGGTTCTATTCAATAACAGCCACCTCACTGGGAGCCCCATCCAGTTCCATTTCAGCCATGATCCTCCTGCTGACGAGGTCCACCTTCTGCAGGGTCCTCATTCCCGGCAGGACCACTAAGAGCGCCTTCTCCTGCAGATCGACAGTCATGTGCCCGGGGGCACCCTTGAGCCCGATGTAGTCAACTGGCAGGAGTACAGAGGGGTCGACTACGGCTACCTCGCTGCTTGACTCCCGGCCGACGTAGGCGAACCCGGAAAGTTCATCCACAGCGATGCACACGGACCCGTTGCCGACGTAGATCCTACCCATAACCGTCAGGGCACCCGTGTCTATCACCGTCAGGTTGGGGGAGTTCGGCCCCACGACGAAGAGCATCTCCTCCTTCGCGTCGAGGGCGGCTGCCAGCGGCGTGGTCTCCTCGATGGTAAGGGTGGCGGACAGGCTCCCCGTGGACAGGTCGATGACGGAAAGGGTACCCGAGAGGGAACAGGTGACGTAGGCCCGGGTGCCGTTCCTATTGACGATCACCGAAGTAGGACCACGGCCGACTTCGATGCGATCCGTCTCCACGGCCTGGAGAGGATCGATGACGCTGATCGTTCCGGAGGCGTAGTTGGCCGTGAGCAAGGCCTGACCGTCACCGGACAGGGCCAGGTCCACCGGTTCGTCCCCGGAGCGCAGGATGATCCTCTCCCGGACGCCGCCACCGAAAACATCGATGACATCGACGGTGTCTTCACCCGTGACGGCCACATAGGCCCTGCTTCGGGCTGGATCCACGGCCATCGCCCTCGGATCCCTGCCGGTGGCCACCGCGCCTATCACCCGCAGGGTCTTCCGGTTAAAAACCGTGATCCGATCGCCCCCCGGGACTGTCAAATAGCCGATGAGGCTGGCAATTTCCCTGTCCGGGAGCGCCAACGAAAAATCGGGGGAAAAGGCGAATCCGTTGTCCACGATCCCCGCCGGATCGAGGGTGATAAACAGGGGCAGCACCTCCGAGTGGGCCAGCTCAAAAGGTGCCTTAATGACCAGGGGGTCTTCCGGGACGAGAAGGGCCGCGTCCCCTTCCTCTCCCTTCATGGAAGCACCGCTGAAAGTTAGGGAAACCCCGCTGAAGGAATCGGGGGGCACGAATCCGGAGGCCAGCCATGTCTGCCTCCCCTCAAGGTCGGAGCCCCGGTAATGGTCGGCACGCAGACTCAGGGGCACCCGGGTGCCGTCGCGCCGGACAACTGACAGGTCACCTAAGGTCCAGGCGATCCTCCGGGCCTCCGGGGGTACGGGCTGAAGGTATACCTGCACCTCGGAGAGACCGTTCCTCGTCGGCCGGGTGGGAGCAGGCTGAGGTAGACAAGAGGAGGTCAGGATAACCGCTGCGAGTGCGGCCAGGACCCGGCTGGATAAAATACCGCCTCGAGCATACCGTTTGCGATCCATGGCTGCTTTGTTCCCCCTGTTTCCTCTTAAAGAACTGTTCCCCATTATTACTTTATCTCATTACCATCTTTTTGCCACTTGTCCTGAAGAATCCCGTCCTCTTAAACCCCCACCCCATTAGCCGGGATCCGTATGTGCGGCAATTCGCCTTTCCCGTATCAGGTTCCTACGGGTTATGCAAAAAAGGTTATTCCCGGCAATACATGGGGGGCCGGCAGTGCCGGCCCCCCCTCAGCGATGTGAAACTCGATGGTTATGGAAAATCAGTCCTGGATGTGGCACTTGTTGCAGAGTGACCGCTGGTAGGGTCCGTACCTGGTTGCGATATCCTCTCCGTACCAGACGATGTCTCCAAACTCTTCGGCGATCGGGGACTCATCCAGAAGCTCTTCCCCGAAATCCCAGCGGCCGGCGTCCGCGAAGGGGCTGGCGTGGGCGCGGTGGCAGGTCAGGCACATGATGTTGGAGTTGATGTCCGGACCGTCTGTCCTGGTCGTGCTGAGGCTCGTCACGTCCGTAAGGCCACGCTCGAAGGGTACGAAGAAGTCGAAAGCGTCGGCAGGCTGAGGAGCCGGGAGAACATTGCCGGTGGCGCGGTACTGGTTGTAGGCGTCGCCGTACCCGTTCAGGTGGGCGTCGTTGCCGGCCGGGTGCCGGTGGGCGTTGGAGCCCTGGGCGTCAAAGCCCATGTGGCAGTTGGTGCACCACTCGGACATGCCATAACCGTAGTCGTTGTGCTCAGCGTCGGTGTCCGGAGCAGAGCTGCCAGCGGACACGGCGATGGGTGAAGGGTTGTCGAAGACAACGCCGCTGCCCGCGTCGTAACCGGTGGAGCCGAGAAGCCGGTAGTTACCCACGGCGGCTCCCGAAGGGGCCACGGCGCCGTAGGAACCGGACTCCGCGATGGGAAGACCGTCGGCGTTCTTGCCGTGGGGGTCGTGACAGCTCTCGCATCCCAGAGCGGACGAGGGGTAGGCGACTGCACCGCCATAGTTCGCCCGGACGGGAGCCGCGGTCAGGGTGACGTCAGCCGCCAGGCCGAAGTCCGCCGCGACGATGTTGTGGCCTTTTTGTTCACCCGCTACCGGGTGCCTGCCCAGTGTTCCGTCGACCGTCAGCCAGTAGAAGTCGCCACCGGCCTTGTAGTTCGAGCCGTCGGTGCTCAGCACGTGGTAGCTGGCGGCCCCGTCATGGCAGTACAGACAGGTCGAGGACGGGTCGGTCCCGGTCAGCAGGCTGGGCGTGGCGGTCTCTCCCACAACCCCAGGGGTGGGGAAGTCGTGCTGCGCGTAAACCACGCCATTCTGCGAGTTGTGCATGGTGTGGCACGCGTCGCAGTGAGCGACGCCGCCGCTGTGAAGCGCAAAGGCCGCGCTTCCAAAGCCCAGGGTCATCAGGGCCGCGACGGCGATGATCATACCAAGTTTAACTGCTTTCATTTCATCCTCCTTAGTGTGTTTGTAGAACCTCTCCGGCAGCCCGGCCGTCCTCTTTTTTGCCTGCATTCAAAGGACCCGAGGCTTTGTGTCCCCGCCTCGCGGCGGGTTTACCCTTCTCGGAAGATGTCCGTCCGGTAAAGATCCGGACAGGCGGTACAAATGCTCCTTTCTGCCCCTTTCTTCACCTCCTTTTCATTGGACGGGCGCGGCCCTTTCATCATGTCCGCTCGTTGCTTATGCGGACCGGCTGCCGCCCTCTTCGGGTTTCGTTTGCTTAACCTTTATTGACCGAGGGAAACCCTGAAGGCCTTAATGCCCCGGCTCCCCATCTGCGCAACGTAAACCTTCCCCGTTCCGTCAATATCCAGGTCCCTGGGAACTATGAGGCCGCCCGGACCAAAGCCCCGGTAGCCGAACTCGTAGCGGAAATTCAGCTCCGGACTGTAGATCATGATCACGGAACGGTTCCGGTCGCTAAGATAGATGTTCCCGCCCTCGTCAACGGCGATCCCGCTGACTATCGAGAACTTGCCCGCGGAACTGCCCGCTTCCCCGAACGTCTCAACCCGGCCGTCGACCGACACGCGGTAGACACTGAACAGGGTCGGGATCGTGAAGAAAAGGCTCCCCTCACGGTCCACCGTGAATCCGAACATGGAGTTCTCGGCGTTCCCGCCGGCCTGTTTTTCATCCGGTTCCAGAACATCGGCGAACATATACCCGCGCTCGTACCGGCCGCCGCCATCGAACACGGCTACCCGAAGGGATTCCGTGTCGACAACGTAAAGTTGACCGCCGTTCCACAGGATCCGGTCGGGTCGCATGTCCGAAAAACCCTCAGGGATCCCCTTAAATTCCATCACCGAGACCGGTTCTCCACGATAATCGCAGTGATGAACGGTGCGACGGCCGCCGTCCCTCACGAGAACATCGATGCCCCCGTCCTCCCTGATCGCCAGATCCACCGGAAACCCCAGGTCCCGGTAAGACCCGGTCCGGTAAATCTCCATGCCCACGCCGTTGAAAATCCGGATGTCACCTTCATGCAGGTCGAGAACGAAGACCTCTCCTGTACCGCGGTCCACTTTCAGCCGGACGTTGTTGTACGGAATAGAGCCGGAAAAGTTGGAAAGTTTATAGAGTGGCTTGACCTTCACGCTGGAAGCCGAGCTTGTCTCTAGCCCCGGGATCAAGATAATAAAGGAACAAATTACAAGCTTTATGATAAGGAATCTTTTCATGGTGATTCTTTCAAAGCAAATGCTGTGCCATTCTTGCGAAAACTTTTATCCTTAAAAAACAGATTGTTACGTGGTTACGATATTGCGCTATCTGATTGGTTGGGTATTTGACCACTCTTGATTGGTCAAATGCCCATATGATATTCGAAGAATCTTTATCACAGCGGAGAAAATGACAAGTAAACAGCTAGAAATTATACGATTATTCGTATTCTGAATTCCAGTCAGTGAAATGGTATGAAATTTGAATATACACCAGTGGAGCAGTGGGTGGGGAGACAGGTGAACATCTATTCCGGAAACAAGTCAAACTCATTACCAGGACAGGTTGGACCGCCGTTTTCTCTCCATCCCCAAGCATGAAGATAGACCGTTCATCTCACAGGGGAAACGGCGCCGTTTAACGAAACGATCAAAACAACAGGAGGTTCCTGGCATGCTTGAAACTGATAGCTGTGGCAGTCATTGCGTTTTGATCGTTGACGATGACCGACTGACAGCCCTGGCGCTCATAAGGGCGCTTAAGGCCGATGACCTGAACATTCTTGCCGTCGCAGAAAGTTCCAGCGCGCTTTCCGAAATTCGGGCCAAATCCTACTCGCTGGTTTTTCTGGAGATCGGTATCGCCGATGGGACGGGCATGACCATCCTGCATGAGATCAGCCGTTTTTCCCCTTCCACCAATATTGTTGTCATGTCGGCGGGGATTCTTAACGGGGAGGAGGAGAACGCCATCATTGGATACGGCCACTTTTTTCTGCCCAAGCCGTTCGAACTCCTGCAGGTCAGGACCATGACGAGGAGGATATTGTCTGAAACATCCAATGTGAGGGCAGATGCCGTTCACTGGGAAACGGAGGGGAAACAGAAGAGGCGTTCGGAAAGGCAGCATCGATCCGGTCAGGTCATCTTTGTGCCGGACCCTGCCAAGTCTTATCCGGGAAAACCATCACGTTTTGCCGCCGAGATCGTGGATATCAGCCCCGAAGGCATGGGAATCCGGACCGATCTTCCCCTTCCCCCCGGACAGACATTGTCTTTTACTGACGACACTGGCACGATGGAAGGGGCTGTGCGTTGGAGTATGGTCTACGAGAACCGGTTCCGATCCGGCCTTCAGTTTGTGTGAATTGAGAAAAGTTGGACGGTTGACGTTTGAAGTTTGATATAAGCTGTGATCCGTGATTGGCTTGCTAGGCCAAAGCTTTAGCAAAGGCGGGTGATCAGTGATCAGTTTTCACTGTCCCCTGTCCCCCGTTCCCTGTTCCCCGTTCCCCGTTCACTGTTTACTGTTCACCAGTTTTCAGCAACAGGGACACTTTTCATATGAGACATTTTTTCCCGATCCTCATCTACCCGATGTTCTTCCTGTCAGGCGCAGCGGCGCTCATGTACCAGGTCGTATGGGTCCGTTCTTTAAGCCTGGTCTTCGGAGGATCCCATCTTGCGGTGGCCACCGTCCTGTCGGTTTTTATGGCCGGCCTGGCCATTGGCGGTTATACCATCGGACGATATGCGGATCGGGTTAAAAATCAGTTGAGACTCTACGGCTGGCTTGAGATCGGGATCGCCCTTTTCGCAGTTCTGTTCTTCTTCTTAAACAGAGCCTACCCGGACATCTACAGGTTCCTGGCAAAGGGCAAGGACGACGCCTATCTCTACCTGACCCTCATCAGGATCCTCTTTTCAGTCGTTGTTCTTATCCCTCCGACGGTCCTCATGGGGGGCACCCTCCCTGTCTTGACGCGGCTTGTTTCGAGGCAACCAAGGTCGCTGCGCAAACACCTCTCCTTTCTTTACGGAATCAACACCTTTGGTGCCGTGCTTGGAGCCCTCACTGCCGGGTTCTATTTCCTTCGTTTTTATTCCGTTACAACGACACTTGCCTTGGCTATCGCCCTAAATATATCTATAGGAATCATCAGTCTCCTCCTGCAGCGCAAAAGGCAAGAGGTGCTTCAGGCGGATAAGGAAACAGTGGTACAGAAAGAAGCGGTGCCGATCGGTTCAGATTTCCATGAAAAATGCGAAGATAAGGTGAACCTCCTGCCCTTGAGGCTTGTGCTGCTGGGAGCGGGGGTCAGTGGTTTCTGTGCACTGGGATACGAGGTCCTCTGGACCAGGATGCTTGCCGTTGTGAGCGGTGCTACTGTCTATGCGTTTACCACGATGCTGGCCGCTTTCCTGACCGGCATCGCCCTTGGAAGCGCCGTATTCGGTCTTATCCCGGGTGTCTTCCAGGTACGGGACAAGGGTGTTAAGAAATCTGTAGTGTGGTTCGGCATTATCCAGGTCGCCATCGGGATCCTGGCCCTCGTCGTGACGGTGCTGATCGGGGACCTGCCTGAAAATATGGTGCGAGTGCACAACTTTTTAGCCGACCTGGGACTGACACCCGCGGAGGTAAGGATGCGGGCCAACTTCATCCTTGCCTTTACTTACATGCTCCTTCCAACCTTCTTCATGGGGGTCGCCTTTCCCCTTGCCGGTAAGATTCACGCCGCCCACAGGAAAAGGATTGGAGCTGCTGTGGGGGAGGTGTTGTTCTACAACACCGTCGGTGCGATCCTGGGAGCCACCATCAGCGGATTTGTTCTTATCTCCCTCTTCGGCATTGAGCGGTCCCTGCAGATGCTTGTTACTGTCAATATCGGGTTCGGTATTCTCGTGTGGGTCAGCGTTAGGGGCAAAAAGTTCTGGAACTGGTCCGTTGCAGCAGGGATGGCCGGTTTCCTGATCTTTCTCTCCCTCGATCAAAATACCTGGAAGCTCTGGAACAATGATCACTTTGCCATATTCCGCAGCAACGAGATGGCGAACTTTTTCGCACCGGAGCTGATCCCGCTGATGTCCGAATTTACCAATGTCCTGTATTACGGCGAAGGTCTGGAGACCATTGTAACCGTAACGAATGTCGGTGACAGGCACCAGAGTCTTATCGTTAACGGCAAGGTTGTGGCCACAAACATACCGCAGGACCTGCAGCTGCAGTTTTCCCTCGGGCACCTGCCCATGCTGCTCCATCCGGATCCCAAAAGGGTCCTGGTCGTCGGATTGGGCACCGGGATGACCCTGGGCGCAGCCTCGGTCCACCCGAACGTCGAGGAACTTATCCTCGCCGAGATTGAACAAAAAGTGGTTCCCGCTGCCAGAACATTCGGGGACCTAAACCACCATGTCCTGGACAACCCGAGCCTGAAGATCATTTATAACGACGGACGTAATTTCCTTTATACGACTGACTACAAGTTTGACGTCATCACCGCTGATCCGATCCATCCCTGGGCGCAGGGGGCCAGCTACCTTTACACAGAAGAGTACTACAGGACAGTTTTAAAACATTTGTCCCCCAACGGCATAATGTGTCAATGGCTCCCCCTCTACGAGTTATCAACCGTTGATTGGCGGTCTGTCGTGACTACGTTCCGTTCTGTTTTTCCGGAGGTTATGTTGTGGGTTACCCATTCTGATGGCATACTGATCGGCAGCAAAGACCGGATTTTACTGGATGAACCGTACCTGGATAGCAGAATCGCCCACCCTGAGATCCATAAAGATCTGGCTCCTTTAATGATGGGGTCATCTGCGGATCTTCTGAGCTATTTTGTGTCAGGGACCGACGGATTGGAAAAATTCAGCAGCGGCGGCGTCCTTAATACGGACAATAACCTTTACCTTGAATTTTCCGCTCCTCTCTCAGTGGGGATGCCCCGTGCGGGAAAAAATCTCAAAACCATCGTCACCTACCGGGAATCCATTCTACCCTACCTGACGCTTGCCAGTGGCAATGCACTTTCTGAAGGTCAGATCAGGCACTGGAAAACCATGGAAAAGGCAGCACGGTTGACCGATCAGGCTCAAATCCTGGTCTTGGAGGACAACTACAGGAGTGAGGAGTACGGGAGGCTGGCTTCCCTTCTGGATGAGAATTTTCCCGAGTACCCACCCTGGAAGTTTCTCAAAACCCAGGTTGCACGAAAGATCAGGTACATGGCCGCCCCTCTTCAGGGAATCAAGCTCATCTTTTCGGGCAAAGAGAAAGAGGAAATCATCGTTGCCATTTCAGCAACAAAGATTACGTTGAGTGATGACGTGTCCGTGATCGTTCTTGCGGATCAAAATAAAAAAATTAAAGGTTATTTCAGGAACTTGAGTAGGGCTGACAATACCAGCGCCCTGGTGGGCGCAAACCAGGTGCTGATTAAGATCAGAGAGATTTACCAGAAACAGATCAGAATAGCCGCTCAGGAGGGATTGAAGTATCCGGATCAGAAAAGGACCATGGGAAAGATCGACAAATATCTGGGAAGTCTATCGAAAAGGATAAATTAATCGGGGATTGAAAAATGAGGATTTTTGTCTGCCGTTTGCATTTTACTGTTTGCTGTTTGAAGTTAAGTTCCATGATTGGAAATTTGCCCGCTCTGAGCAAGTGTCCACTCGTCGAAGGGCAATTTGTGATTGATTTTTTCCGATCACCAGTCCCCAGCCTGTCCTGACCCTTGCGAAGGATCACTAATCACTGCTTGTGTCCTCTGGACCTTGGACCAACTTTCGCTCAAGGCAACCGATGACAATGACAAGATAATGGTCAGACACCTAACGCAGTTTTAGCCCGCTGTTGATATTCTTCCAATCGGGATTATGCTTGTAATATAAAGGACCCGGGGCGAAGCAGCCCCGTTCTTATTCTCCGGGAGAAAGGCACCCATGAAAACCTTTTGCTGCCGCCCAATCTCAACGCATTCAAGATCAGCGGTTGCTGGTCCACTGATACTCCTTGTCGCCCTTCTGACCTTGATTTTTTTCGGATGCACATCCCAAAAGGACGGTCCCGAACCGGTAACGGAGGAATACACCCGGACCCTTACCATCGGTCTCATACCGGAACACAATATCTTCAAACAGATGGAAAGGTATAAACCGCTGAGCGCCTATCTTTCGGAAAAAACCGGAGTGGGGATCGAACTGAAAATTCTCTCCCAGTACGGTAACATCATCAACAATTTTAACACCCTGGACCTTGACGGAGCCTTTTTTGGCAGCTTCACCTACGCACTGGCTCACACGAGAATTGCCGTCGAAACTCTGGCAAGGCCTGAAAACTCTGAAGGGGTGTCCACCTACCACGGGATGATCTTCGTCAGGAAAGACAGCCCGATCGACTCTGCGGCCTTGATGAAGGGCAAACGTTTTGCCTTCGTTGACAAAGCCACCACCGCGGGTTATCTCCTCCCTCTCAAGTATTTCAGGGAGAACGGTATCGAGGATTATCAGGACTATTTTTCGGAGACCTATTTCACCGGGACCCACGAGGACGCCGTGTACGACGTCCTGAACGGGAAGGCGGATATCGGGGCCGCCAAGAACACCGTTTTCTACCGTCTGGCCCACATCGACAGGAGGATTCTTGAAGAACTGAGGATTATCGATCGATCACCTGAAGTTCCCGAGAACGCCCTGGCCCTCAAATCCGATCTCGACGAGTCACTGAGATCAAGGATCAGGGATGTCCTGCTGGGAATGGATCAGGATCCGGAGGGAAGACGTGTGCTGAAGGGGTTCGGCCAGTCGAGGTTCATCGAAACCACCAATCAGGATTACGATCCGGTTTTCAAATACGCGGAAGCGGTGGGGCTGGATCTGGCCACTTATGACTGGATGAACGACTGATGAAAAAAAAGCTCCTCATAGTGCTCCTTATTTTATCCACAGTCCCTGTCCTGGTCAGTGCCTACGTCATCATCTCCACTGGAAAGGCCACGCGTAGTCTTCACACCCTGATCCAGCTTCACCAAGTGGCGAACTTAAGGGAGAAAATGCGCGATCAGATCATCCTCCTCCAGCACGACTTGCAACTCAAACAGACGCGCAACGCCAGGGATCTCGACACTCTCGTGTCCCATGTGGAGGCTATGAGCAACACCCTCAACTCATGTTTCCATTGCCATCACTCCAGTGAGGTAACCGCCAGGCTGGATGGACTCCTTGAGGGCACCCAGATCTATAAGCAGGCGCTTAGCCGCGTTTATACCATCAGAGCGAACAAAATCAGGCTGATAAAGGAGGAAAACAACGCTTTCATGATCGGCGAGAACCTGATCCGGGAAGTGGATGAGATACTTAATTTAACCAACCTCAAACTCGATAAAAAGACGCAGATGGTTCTCGGGGGCATTGATCGTTCCAAAAACGTCCTCATCATTTTTTCTTTTCTTATTTTCTTTCTTGTCATTGGGGTTTCCACCTGGTTTTACATCAATTTTTCAAGGCCCATTTCCGCCATCGTGAACGCGACGAACCGACTGAAAGAGGGAAACCTGGATTACAGGATTGTGGGGTTAAAGGACGAATTCGGTGAGGTCGCCCGTTCCTTTAATGAGATGTCCCGGTCTTTGGAGGAGACCATGCAGAAGATGATGCGGACCGAGCAGATGGCTGTTATGGGTGAGATGGCCTCCCGGTTGGCCCACGAGATCAAAAACCCTATCACCGGGATCAAGCTGGCAGCCGAAGCCGTCCGAGACGAAGCCGATCTTCCGGAGGAGTTCAAAGATCTTTGCACGAGCACCATCACCCAGATAAAAAATATTGAAAAACTGATGAAGGGTCTCTTGAACTTCGCGAAACCTCCCACCCCACACCTTGAGAGGGAAAATATTAACAGTATCATTGACACGACTTTCTCAACCATGAAAGTCCTCGTGGATGAAAGGGCTAAAAAACGGGAACAAGGAGAACCTGTCATTCTCGTCAAGGAACTGGATGATGATCTGCCTCCCATAATGACCGATGCTTCCCAGGTTCACCAGATTCTCCTTAACCTTATGCTCAACGCATTGGACGCCATTTCAGGAGGAGGAACGGTCCGGGTAAGAAGTTCCACTTCACCTGAGGAAGGCTTCGTGAAAGTGGAAATTTCGGATACAGGGTACGGTTTCAGTGCCCAGGAGGCCGAAAAGATCTTTCAGCCGTTTTATTCAACGAAGAGAAAGGGAACCGGTTTGGGGCTTGCCATCGTGAAAAGGCTTACCGATCTTCTCGGGGGAAAGATCCGCTTTTCCAGCGATGAGGGGGTGGGAACAACGTTCACGATCTGCCTTCCCATTGAACCGCAAGGGAGTGTTGAGAAAAAATGAAAAGCAAGGGGCGTATTTTCATTATTGACGATGATGCCCTCATTGTCTCGGCCACCACCCGGTTCCTGGAACGGACGGGTTTTGAGGTCCGATCGAGCGGGGATGCCGAGGATCTCGAAGCGGGCATCGGCTCCTTTTCACCCGATGTCCTCATCCTCGATATCGGTCTTCCGGGAAAAAGCGGCCTCGAAGCCCTCAAAGACATCCGGGAAATGAACAAGGAAATTCCCGTGATCATGCTCACAGCCGACGACACCGTGGAAACAGCCATCCAGGCCATGAAAATCGGAGCAACGGATTATCTGACCAAACCTTTTGAGACGGAAAGGCTGAAAGTTGTCATCGACCATCTTATGGAGAGGGAAAACCTTCAGAGGAAGGTTGACTACCTGACCCTTCTCAGTTCCACGGTTTTCCAGGAAGAGTTTATCGGGGACTCCCAGGCCATCAGGCAGCTTAAAGAGAAAGCGATGAAATTGGCTGAAACCAAGGTTTCCACCGTCCTTATCTCCGGTGACAGCGGCACCGGCAAAGAGCTCATGGCCAAATATATTCACAATATCATTCACAGGGACCAGGAGGCGAACGAAGCTCCCTTTGTCGCCATCAACTGCGCTGCCATACCGGAAAACCTCATCGAAAGCGAACTGTTCGGACACGTGAAGGGATCCTTTACTGATGCAAAGGAAGATAAAAGAGGAATGTTTGAATTGGCGAACAACGGTTCTCTCTTGCTCGATGAGATCGGGGAAATGAAACTCGACCTGCAGAGTAAAATGCTGCGGGTGCTAGAGGAGAGATCCGTGCGCCGCATCGGCGGTAAAAGCAGCACCCCTGTCGATGTGACCGTGATTGCCACCACCAACGTCGACATATCCCAAAGCGTGGATGAGGGACGTTTCCGGAGCGACCTGTACTACCGTCTGAGTGCCTTCGAGTTCCATGTCCCCCCCCTGAAAGACAGGGTTGAGGACATCATGCCCCTGGCATTTTACTTCGCCCGGCTTTATTCCCAAAAATATCAGAAGCGGCCCATCCAGGACTTCTCACCCCCGGCCCGGCGGATGATGACCCTTTACCATTGGCCGGGGAACGTCCGGGAACTGAGAAACACGATAGAGCGTATCGTTGTGCTCGAAGGCTCCGATATGGTCACACCCGATCATCTCCCCAAGGAACTGATCCTTCGGGAAGGGTCTGCACTTCAGGTGGATGGTTCAGGGATCCAGTTTCCGGAGGAGGGGATCTCCCTCGAGGAGGTGGAAAAGGGACTCATCGTTCAGGCGTTGAAAAGGTCGGGAAACAACAGGGCTAGAGCGGCCAGGCTCCTGTCGGTGGGCTACGACGCCCTTCGGTACAAGATCGGGAAATACGGATTGGAATAGGGGAACGGGTTGAGGGTTCAGAACTACGGTTTGAGAGTTTGAAAGTTTGAGAGTTTGTGGTTTGAAGTTGCGGGAAAACACGTTGGACGTTTGACGTTCGACGTTGGACCTTTCTTTTTTGTCTGAAGTTTGAAATTGCGGTTTTTACAACAGTGCACCGGTGCACATGTGCACTTTTTCAATTCTGAGATTTGAGATCTGAGATTTGAGATTACTCACCAATTACCAATCACCGGTAACCGATCACCGTTTTTCACGTTAAACCCCTGCCCACCATAGCTTCAGCGACGCTGGATTAAACGTTAAACCGAGGTTCAACCTCAACTCTCAAACTTTCAAACTTTCAAACTCTCAAACTATTTTTTCCATCCCCTTCCACATTTCGAGGATCCGGCCGATGGTTTCCTCTTTGACCTTCAGCATCTCGTCCTTGCTGCGGCACGCGATGCGCCCCGCCCCGGCGCCAGGATGCCCGTCCCCGATGTTCAGGGTGCGCATGATCTCGCCGATGTCCTTACAGTGTTCCATTCTGTTCATGAGAAAAGACAGGGACATGGAAAAAGACAGGTCGTTGGTCTTCCTTCCCCCTGCGAAACTGTTGGTCACCATCAGGACGCCCAGTGATTCCGGGTGCAGGATGAACGCCGCCCCGCGCATCACCTCCGGCCTCCTGTTGTGCCGGGTCAGATCCACCACAACGAGTTCACGCTCGGGATCATCCGGGTGAAAAGAGGAATCCTGCTCGAAAAGACGGATGCTCTTTTCCTCCAGGACCCTGTATTTCTCGGCCATCGCATGAACCTGCTCGTCCTGGAGGGCCTGGGCCATGGACCCATTTTTCAGCAGACGCACCAGCTTTTCCAGATAGGCGTAGCTTCCCCGTTCCAGAGAAGCAGCATAGATGGAATCGGAAAGCCGGCGATCCGGGGTGGGTTCTTGCCATTCCTCCATGGTGCGATAGTCAAAGGAATCCACCCGGTCGGTTCCGGCCACCGTTTCCCCGATGAACTCCGGAAAATCCACCTTCCCCTGGAAATAATCGTGGATCACCCTCGCGCAGGACGGTTCGGGGGCAAACCGGCCGGGTACGTCTCCGGGGTCAATCCCTCTGAGGTTCAGGTCCTGCAGGTTGCCGCTGTGATGATCGAACCACATTCCCACCCGCACCGGGCAGGGAAGATCGCAGACCACGTCCCGTTCGGTGGTCGGGGTTTTGCCGTTCTGGACGGAAACCGGCCCCGTGAAGAAGAAATGGTCGATACCCAGGGAAAGGGAAAGCAGGGCGGCACTCACCACCCCGTCGAGATCGTCGTGGGTCACGATGCGAGTAAGAGTAATTTCAGATTTCAAATTTCAAATTCCAGATTTCAGGAGCCAGGAGCAAGAAGATTTTATTTTTTGCTAGTCGTCTTTGCTTTGGATTTTGAGCTTTGGCTTTTGGCCTTCTCTTTGGCCTTTGGACTTTGGGCTTTCCTTTGGACTTTGGACTTTGGACTTTGGACTTTCTCTTTCCCCCACAAATAGATCGCGTACTCGTAGCCGTCGAGGAGGGCCCGGAAAGAGGCTTCATTGATATTGTCGCTGGAGGCAGAGACCCTCCAGGCGAAGTTCCCATCAGAGAATACGATGCGCACCTCCACCTGGGCCGATGTCCCGATGGTTCCCTGGATCAGCTGAACCTCAAAATCCAGGAGTCGCACGTTGGGCACGTCCGGGAATAACCGGGCGAGAGATTTCTTCAGCACATTGGCCAGGGCATCTACCGGGCCCACACCCATGTCGGCCTCGTGCATTTCCTGTTGGCCTGCCCGCAGCATGACGGTGGCTTCAGGCCTTTCACCATCGTCGATCAGCCGATAGGTTCCGATGACCTCGAAGGGAGGTTTATAATCCTTCAGGAACCGGATAATCCCCAGTTCTTTGGTGGCGTTGATGATGTGGATCTCGGGCATAGCGGCGCGCTCCTCGCGGCAGGGAAAAGTTAAAGGTTAAAGATGAAACGTCAGGACTATTTAAGCGTATTTCCATTATCTTGTCACTTCAACAATGGGGGCTGGTGGTGGGGAAACGGTTTGAGAGTTTGAAAGTTTGAAGGTTTGAAAGTTTCAGAAACGATGTCATCGCGAGCTGTCAATCGGGCGAAGCGATCTCGCGAGTGACCTTTGGGAACAGCAGCGATCCTATAGCTTCGCCTGAGATTGCTTCGACCAGGGTGACGGTCTCGCAATGACAACAAAACCACGTTAAACATTAAACGTTTTCCTAATCACTAATCACAAATCACTAACCACGGCTTTTCCCTCTGCACTCTGCGCTATTATTACCTGTGCTCCATCACTGGCCCCCCGTTGTAGATAAACAGGTCGATGCACTGAACCGGGCAGACCTTGTCGCAATTCCCGCAGGCAACGCATTTCAGCCGGTCGAGTTCAACTTTACCCTCCGGGCCCTCTATATGGAGGGCGCCTGTGGGACAAACAGCCGTACAGGCGCCGCAGTGAACGCAGCTGTCCTCGTCCCTCTGGACCTTATCCGAAACCTCCTCGATGAGGATGTTACAGCTTTCAAGATAATCGATGCCTTTCTGGTAGTCCTCATCGCTGCCCTCGAGGTTGATGATGGCATAGGAATCCTGGCGGGGCAGCACCTTTGCCTCCAGGATATTAAAGATCAAATCGGTTTTCTTCGACAGACCGTAGATCACCGGGGTGTTCCAGGTCTTTTTCGTAAAACGCAGAATAACGGTTTTTTCCATGGGAAACTCCTTATAGAACTGAAAAAATTTCGGCCTTCCACGTAAAACATTAAACTTTAAACCTTAAACGTGTTTTTTCCCCTCCCCCAACGGCACAAGTTCCACCTCCCCTTTGGCCCCGATCCGGTCCCCGAGGATGGCCACTGCTCCGGTGACACCCTCGACGGAAAGGACCCAATCCAGCCCCGGTTCGATATCCGCTGGTCCTTTGACCCGGTTCCCCAGCGCTGTCGCGGCCGCGTCGGCAAGAGCCCCTGAGGGTGCGATCACCGTGGCGCAGTCGGCCTTCCCGAAACTGAGGGAGGGCCCCACGGTTCCGGAGGAGGAACACACGGACATTCCGGAACCCGGATCCAGAGTCAGCCCCAGCCGGCCGCTCAACGGGGAAGGACCAGCCCACAGACCAACGGTATTGGGTCCCTCACCGATAAGGAAAAGGTCCCCCCCATTTTCCACCAGGATACGGGGACTGAACTCCGACAGATCCGCGGCCACGGCGTGAGCCAGAGCCCCGGCAACAGCGGCCATGGGACCGATCCCGACGGCAGCGGCGGCATCGATCATCCGGGCCGCGAGAGAGCCCCGGGGGGCCGGTTCTTCCCAGGGTTCCAGAGTCCCGGTGAACCCGGGATACCGGGCAATATATTCCTCGATATCCGCCCGATGAATTCTGATGGACCGGACCGCTTCTTTCTTCAGGTCCCGGTCCGCGGCGATCCAAAGGTCGGTCTCCCTGACGGCGGCGGCAAACGACACCAACCCCGGCGGAGTGGCTTTCTCCCTGTAATCCCGGGAAGCGAAGGAACCGGTGTTCATAACTCAGACATCAGAGGGGCCGGGGAGGGGATGCTGGGGTACGCCCAGCGTGAACCCCTCCTCGAGGATCCACCTCTTGAGTTCCTGACAGATCTCGAGGGCCATCGGCTGGCTGGAGAGGGGGGATGTGGGGATATCCCTCCCGTTAAACCGGATCGTCCCGCTGCGCAGTTCCTCGTAGCTCACCTCGGCGAGGACCTTTCCCGTGGCCTGCGGGTAATCCTTCCCGTAATCAACGATGTTCGTATAGATATCCTTGTCGCGTACGCCGGTGAACCTGGCCATCTCCTCATCGAGGATCGGGACGGGGACTCCCAGCCCGACGAACAGGCTTATGCCGTAGCCCAGCATGCTCGAACCCCTCAAATACCTTTGCTTCATCCCCTTGAGATCGCCCATCACCGCGAGGGTCCCCGCCGGAGTCCGCACCACACCGTTTTCTCCCCGGGCCGCGTTGGGGTTGTGCTGAGTGCCGTGCCAGATGACAAATCCCTCCCCACCACCGAGAAAAATCCGGGTTCCCAGGCCGATGGTTCGGTAATAAGGATCGTTCATGAGGGGTGACATCTGTCCCGCGTTGGAATAGTTGGCGTTCCCTCCGTCAGGCTTTAACACGCCCATGTAGGTGTAAATGGTCTGCTCTCCCATGTTCACGGCGCAATTGTAGTTCTGGTAGGCGTTCCTGGGGTTGAGCAGGACCGCGTAAGGAAGCTCCTCAAGGGTTTTTTCCAGACGGGCATGTTTTTTCGGATAGCAGTCCGTTCCATAGGCCTCGACTTTTATCGTCACCGCCTTGCCGGACACAAGGTCCTCGATTACGTGCCCCCCTCCATACAGGAACCGCCCCGGATGGACCTTGTTGAGGGGATCATCCTCCTTCGCCTCGGTGACACCCAGAAATGCGTCTACTGCCGCCAGTCCAGCATAGGCAGGCACATCATTGAACCATATTTTGCTGGCCTTGATCTTGGGTGTCGTATGGCCGAAGTTGAACATGGCGCTCGAGGAACACATCATGCCGAACGTTCCGGTGGTCACCACGTCTACCTCCCCGGCGGCCCTGGCCGGCCCAACTTCATCCACGAGATCGGACATCTCGTTGGCGGTCAGGACAACGGCTTTTCCGGTTCTGATACGTTCGTTGATCTCCTCGAAGCTCTTCTTCACTTTGGCCATTTTTCCTCTCCTTCACTTTTTCAATGCTTTACCCAAAACCACGCTTTTACCGTGACGAACAAATGTGAAATTTTTTTGCCCTTCATCCTTCATTCAGGTTTCGCCCGCAATGCCCGAATAAAAAAACCCCTCCCGGTAACAGGAGGGGCAAGATGGTTTACCCGACTCCTCATCTACCAAGAAAAACTTGCGGGAATTAGCACCGGGCACCACGCGATGTGCGCGGCCGGTTGCTGTGGCTTCAGAGGGCCCGTCCCTCCACCACTCTTGATAAGGGTGTCTTTTTCCTCTTTTATGTAGGGAAAGAGGTTATGCACAACCTAACTAGGAAAGTCAAGTATTATAAGTTTTTTCTATTTTCCCATGAACCGGTGGCTGTTTTGAAAGAAAGTGAGAAATCGGAGACCTGGACCTGGCAGTAGCATGAAAAATGACCAGGGCCACCGAAATTTTTCAGGACCCGAATAATAATTATGATATAGGTTACAAATAACAGAATTTACCCAGGACCAGAACAAGGACAAGAAGAAAAATCGATACCATGGCCCATCGCACTCTCCCCATAGCCTACTGCCCTCTTAACGAAGTGGAAGCGTGGAGCTTTCCTTTTTTCATAAAAAAGGGCCGAGGAGTGGAAGCGGACCAGCTTCTCCTTGAGTTTCACATCTGGCACATGACTGGTGAGGAAAAAGAGGTCATGGGGGAACTGATCCAGATCTCGGAAATATCCGACCTGGAGGGACAGGGGTTTCCGAAGGATAACAGGGGTGTTTATATCATCGGGGAAGAATGGACAGAAGGCTTCTAGTCCCGGTCACCCGGAAGCCAGCTTTCCTTCCTAAAGAATCCACCGATCTTTCAAGTTAAGATTTGCCCTTGGGTAAAGATGCGCACCCTTCTTCCACAACACTTCGGGGTTGCCCAAAATACCGTAAATGTGGAAAAATATTTAAAAGTGTTTTTCAATTCCTCTACCGTTTAATTCTCAAAACTTTTAATTGCAGGACTTTTTTGCGGGAGATTCTCATGACTACCTCCAAAGCGCTCAAAACCCACTATGAACTGACGGAGGCCGAGCAGAAGATCCTCGGCGGCTTGAACCCCTTGATGACACAACACCGGGAACGTTTCGCGCAGGATTTTTACGATTACATCCTGTCCCATGAGGACATGGCCGTTTATTTCCAGGAACAGGCGAAACTCGATAAACACAAGCTGCTCATCGCAGCCTGGTTTATGAGACTCTTCAGTCCCACTTTCGACGAAGCCTATATTCGCGATCTGCATCGCATCGGTAAGATCCATGTCGAGATCAGCCTGGACGGCCATTTCGTCAACGCGGCGATGGCAAGGGTACGTAGCTTCATCACCGATGTAATCATGGCCAATATCGACCCGGATGAACGGGAAGAAACCCTGCATGCCATTAACAAGATCCTGGACATCAATCTTGACATTATCACCAGTTCCTACCGTCAGGCGGAACTGAAAAAATATTTCATCTCCGCCCGGGCTGAATCGGCCCTGGTCAGTTTCATGGAACGGTTTACCTACGGCCTGAACCTTGTCCTCGCCCTTGCTCTTGTGGTCGTATCCATTGGCGTTGTCAGCCTGTTCGTCCACGATGTTCTGAACGTCTTCCGCAGCACCAGACTCGAAACCAGTGTCGTTGCCGCTTTAGGCTCCCTGCTGATTATCTGGATGATGATCGAGCTCCTCGGAACCGAGATACATCATCTGAAAGGACGCAAGATCCCCATCAAGGTCTTTATCGGGATTGTCCTCATCGCCTTTATCCGAAAAGTCCTCATCGGGTCCCTCGAGCACGGGGACATCACCGAGTACGGGACCAAGATCCTGACCCTCTTCGTCCTCGCCCTGGTTTACTGGCTGATCTCGAGAGCCGACAGGGCGTGAACGGCTCCCCCCCCGTTGCCGAGGATGTTGCCGGGGCGATCCTCGTTGGAGGCCGGAGCAGCCGGTTCGGACGGGATAAAGTCCTTCTACCCTTTGGGAACAAACCCCTTTTCGCCCACATCTATGACATCCTGGCACCCCTGGTCGGTGAGGTCTTCATTGTGGGCCATCACCGACCGGAGTTCGAAATCTTCGGGCTGCGCGTCGTCGGGGACCTGGTCCCCGACGCGGGGCCCCTGGGAGGGATTTATACCGCCCTGAAATCCACGAAGGCACCCTTCGTTCTCGCCATAGGGGCCGACATGCCCTTTCTGACCACCTCTTTCCTTGGAAAAATCCTTCAATCCGCCGGGAACGCAGACGCGGTCATCCCGAGGGGATCCCGGGGTCTCGAACCCCTTTCCGCCGTTTATTCGGGAACATGCATCGAGCCGATGCGCGCGAGTCTTGCAAGGGGCAACCGCAGGATCGTCCGGGCCCTGGAAGGAATGAATCTCCTCACCCCCGAAATCGCCCTCACGGTGGGGGGAAAAGACCCCTTTTTCAACATCAACTTCCCGGAGGATTACGAGGGAATGGAAAAGTAAGAGTGTGCAGTGTGAAGTTTGCAGTTTGATGTTTGACGTTTGATGTTGCGGGCTGCCGCCTTACGACAAAAGAGCCTTAGGATCACGGATTTCAACTTCAAACCCCAAACCTCAAACTTCAAACCGTTAACTTCCCATCGTTATTCCCCTTTAAATTTCTGTGGTTTTTGGTTATTATTCTTGACTATAACCCTAACTTTATATTAATGGGGTTATTACAGCCAGCCGGAGTCCATCAGAACCGGCCGGCTTTTTCACTTTTCGGACAGGCATTTAAGGCTGCACCAGAATTCCTTTTCACCTCCGGGAGGGTTCGATGGGAAAGATCTTTAACAGCATCACCGAACTCGTTGGCAAAACCCCACTGCTTCGCTTAAACAGGATCACGGATCAGGAGGGGGGCACTATCCTTCTCAAGATGGAATCCTTTAACCCCCTGTCCAGCGTCAAGGACCGCATCGGCCTGAATATGATCGACGACGCCCAGCAGAAGGGGCTAATTTCCGGGAACACCGTTATTGTCGAACCCACCTCGGGAAACACGGGCATTGCCCTCGCTTTTGTGGCGGCCAGCCGGGGATATCGCCTTATCCTCACCATGCCCGAAACCATGAGCGTCGAAAGGCAGAAACTCCTGCGGGCCCTGGGCGCCGAGATCGTCCTGACACCCGGTGTCGAGGGGATGAGGGGCGCTATCGTCAAGGCACAGGAGATCACCAGAAACACCCCCCATGCCTTCATGCCGCAGCAGTTCGAGAACCCGGCCAACCCGGAGGCCCACCGGCGAACCACGGCGGAGGAGATCTGGGACGACACGGACGGGCAGGTGGACATCCTCGTTGCCGGGGTCGGGACAGGAGGAAGCCTCACGGGGATCGGGGAGGTCCTGAAGGAGAGAAAACCGGGGTTTTCGGTCATCGCCGTGGAACCTGCGGACAGCCCTGTTCTTTCAGGCGGCAGCCCCGGGGCTCATGCTATCCAGGGGATCGGCGCCGGCTTTATCCCGCCTGTTCTCAACACCGGGATCATCGACGAGATCATCAAGGTCAGGGCAGAAGAAGCCTTTGGGACCTGCCGGCTCCTCGCCACAAAGGAAGGTGTCCTCGCCGGCATCTCCGCCGGTGCCAACGTCTGGGCCGCTCTTCAGGTGGCCGTGCGCCCGGAAAACCTCGATAAGACCATCGTCACCATCATGTGTGACACCGGCGAACGCTACCTCTCGACGCGGTTGTTCGATACGGAAAATTGAGAATTGAGGATTGAGGATTGAGAAAAAAGTTTGAAGTAGAATGATCGCGCGGTCATCGCGCTTGTCACGTCGTAATTCGAAGAACGAAGATGGAAGCCATTTCCCGGGCGACTTGTGCCCCGTGGCTTTTTGCGAAGAGGGATGAATTCTGAACCAGACTCCTACGTATAACGTTAAACATTTAATGTTAAACGCTTAACGTGTGCAAAGGTCCACCCAATCCATGAAAAACTCTGCAGCACGAAACTTTTTCGCCGTGTTTCTTCTCCTTGCCTTTTCAGGATGCCAGCCTGCGGGAGAACCTGTGGGACCACCTGTCCGCCTTGGTGAAGAGGTCAAGAATCTGGTGTCAGAATCCCTGGCCGGCCTCAAGGATCCCGTTACCCTCCACCTCTACGAAGGGGGGGGCGGGGAAACCGCCCAACGGGAAACCAGGGCCCTTCTTGAATTTGTGGCCGAAGCATCTCCCCAGGTCAGTCTTTCTTTTCACTCCCTGGAAGAGGGCCCTTCCGCGGCGGATTTCCGCTCATCCCTGGGTGTTTCCCACGGACCGGTTGTCGCAATAGAGGGAACAGCGGACCGGGGGCCTTTTCTTTTTTACGGTTTCCCGGAACGCAAGGAACTCAAGCCCTTCCTGGACGGTGTCGTCATTGCGTCCGGCGTGACGGCAACCCTCCCGGCCGAAGTGGAGATTTTCCTCGCCGCCCTTCAAAGGGAGACCGTGATAAGGATCTTTACAGCACCGGACTGAAATTTCTGCCCCGAGCCGGTCCGGCTCGCCTATGCCTTTGCCTCCCGGAGCGACAAGGTGACTCCGCTTATCTTTGCGAGCCACCAATATTCGAAAGAAAGCCGGGATTTCGGGGTGGTGGCTGTTCCCAAGATCTGGGTCAACGACAAGATATTCATCGATGGAGCGGCCCCCACAAGGGAAATGATGAGCCTCACCCTGGCCGCCATGATCCGGCAGGCCCTGGACGAATCGGTTCCTAAAGGGAAATTCCGCGTCACGGAATAAGAATTCGAGGTTTGAAAGTTTGAGAGTTTGAGGGTTCGGAGTGAAAACCAGGTCGAACGTCAAATGTCTAAAGTGTTTTCCTTTGGGCGCTGGTCCTTGGACTTTGGGTTGTTATTCCAATCACTAATCACTAATCACTTTTCACTGATCACTAATCACGGATCACTAGTCATTTCTCACCAGCATTCTCTTCAGTTCCCCGGGGATTTCAATCTCCGGTCTCGCTCCCCTTTCCATGATCACCGCAGCAGCGAGTTCGTTTCCCATTGAGCCGCATTCGGCAACCTTTTTCCCCAGGTACAACCCGGCGAGAAAAGCCGCGGCAAAGGCATCCCCGCCCCCGGTCCGGTCCAACGGGTCCAGTTCGGGAGCGGTCACGTCCTGGACCTTTATCCCGTGCGAAACCACACATCCACCGCGAGGCAGGGTGATGGCAGCCAAAGGGGAATCCAGAGCCCTGATGCTTTCCCTCGGTTCGCTCATCCCAGTGAGATTCTTCGCCTCATCGGCGTTCAGGATGAATCCGTGGGCCATCCGGGCCATGTTGTCATCCCCAGCCCCGTGCCATCCGCAAATCACCGGGATTCCCCTTGAGAAAGCCTTCGCGGCATACCCGGCCCGCAACTTTTCGTGGGAACCAGAAAGGTATACCAGGCGGCACTCGTCCAGGAGCTCTGGATGGATATTTCCCTGGCGGTTGGCCCCCGGCGAGCGGATCATCCTTTTTTCACGGCCAAGGGAGAGGATCACCGCCAGACCGGATTCCCCCTTCACCCGGTCCACACCGGTGACAAGAACCCCCGCCGCCGCCAGGGAGGCAAGGTGCGCTTCCCCGAGCAGGTCGCTGCCCACCGCTCCGGCCAAAACCACTTGTACGCCCAGCCTCGCAAGCCACCAGGCTGTGTTGGCGCCGGAGCCCCCGAACCGGGCTTTGGCTTCGGTGCACTCCAGTTTCTCATGGGATTCAGGAAGTTTCTTCAGGGGAAACAGAATGTCGTAGTTTATGTTGCCGACGACTAGGATCACGGAGACCGTCCAATGTCAAACGTCCAACGTCCAACGTTTAATGTTTAATGTTTAACAAAATCTAAGCGACGCCCTAAATCTATTACCCTTTTCATTTTTTTCCGCACCTACCACATTTCTTGGTAAAAAAGATCTGACTATTCAAAGGAGGGTCTAACCTGCATTCACGTTAAACGTTGGAGG
The DNA here is from genome assembly GCA_965603295.1 of uncultured bacterium. Taxonomy (GTDB): domain Bacteria; phylum BMS3Abin14; class BMS3Abin14; order BMS3Abin14; family BMS3Abin14; genus JAFGWO01. The sequence goes on from CBFDCL010000003.1 coordinate 33,283, forward strand.
TTTGATATTGGACGTTGGACCTTTTTTTCATCTAGCAACGACGAAGGCGCTACCAAACTCTCCAGCCCCCAGGAGCTTGTCCCTGAACCGTTCAGCTTCCTCTCGCGTCTGAAATCGCCCGACACGCACCCGGAAGAAAACTTCATCCCCCCGATCGAAAAGGGTGATGTCCGCGGCCCCGTAGGTTTGCTTCGATTCGGCGGCCAGCCTCTGGGCGTTTTCCTTGACGGTGAACGCCCCTACCTGGATGGAAAAAGAACCGCTGCTGTAATCCGACCGAGGCCTGAGGGTCACCCCGGATCTTCCGCGGAACACCTCCTCGCCGAGGGCCGTCACGGTCACTCTGGCCACCCCCTCATCGAGCATGTCGAGCTGCCGGGCTCCCGCTTTGGAGAGATCCAGGACCCTGTTGTCCACAAAAGGTCCCCGGTCATTGACTTTCACCACCACTGAATCGCCGCGCCCATCGGTCCTTTTCACCTTGACATAAGTTCCCAGGGGGAGAGTCCGGTGGGCCGCCGTGAACTTCTCCATGTCGTAAACTTCACCGCTGGCTGTTTTGCGTCCGTGGAACTTTTTTCCGTACCAGGAGGCCATGCCGGTTTCCACATACCCCTTCGAAGTGCCCTTGACCCGGTAGGTCTGACCTCCCATCACGTATTCCTGCTTCGTTTCGGGCGAAACAGGGGGCACGGAGGGGGACGGAACTGTCGCACAACCGACAAACAAAACCAGCAAGGATGCCATCAATAAGTGTTTTACGTTTCTCATTCTGTCATCTTCCGGGTTTCACGGAAAACTCTCGCTTTCCCACGTCTGTTCAGAAAAACCAAGGACTATTCAAGATTCAAAAAAGATCCAGTAACCTGTGACTGGTAAATTGGAAAAACCTAAAAACCAGAACTCGGCGGACTAAACCAATCGGTAATCACCGATTACCAATCACGGATTTCCCCCGTGTCGCCGTGTCGTCGCATCTCCGCCTCGCCGCGCCAAACCTCCGGCACCTGGTACGTTATTCTACAACCGTTACCTTCTCCATCACCACAGATTCCAAAGGAACGTCCCCGAAACCTTTGACGGTTCCCGTTTCAACCCCACCGATAGCCTTGACCACATCCATACCTTCGACCACTTTGCCAAAGACCGCGTACCCGAAACCGGACGGCGACTTGTCCTTGTGATCCAGGAACCCGTTGTCCACCAGGTTGATGAAGAACTGGGACGTGGCGCTGTTGACAACGGACGTGCGCGCCATGGCAAGGGTTCCCGCCAGGTTCCTCAACCCGTTGGAAGCCTCGTTTTCTATGGCCGGCTTCCCATCCTTCATCCCCATGTCGGAGGTGAATCCGCCGCCCTGGATCATGAAACCGTCGATTACCCGATGGAAGATGGTTCCATCGTAGAACCCCTCTTTGGCGTAAGCCAGAAAATTTTGGACCGTAACGGGCGCGTTCTCGCCATCGAGTTCGGCCACAATGACTCCTTTTGAAGTTTCGATCCTCACGGTGGTCATCTTTCCTCCCTTCGCTTCCTTCACGTTTTGAACATCCCCGGCTCGGGAATACTCCGGGGAGAAGAGCATTGCCAGGGCTGCCATTACCGATAGTACAAAAATAAAAAACCTTTTCATAGATCGTTACCTCCACACAAAGTCAGGGTGTTCGCAGGTTTGGGAATCTGGATCGGCTGTAAAAAACGGTTTTCTTGATCCAATCTACTCGAAACGTTCCCATTTTTCTATCTGGCCCTCACCCCTTAACCCTTTTTCTTCTTTATTTTCACCTTGGCCTTTACCAACCCGTAGATCACACGGTTAACGGGGACAGGGATAGCGTACTTTTCCGCCCTTCTGATCACTTCTCCGGTTATCCCCTCGATCTCCGTCTCGCGTCCTTTCTCCATATCCTGGAGCATGGAACTGTGATGGGAACGGGTCGCCGGGAGGAGCCGACCGAAAAAATGGACCAGGTATTCCTTCTCATCTTCCCATTGGAGGTCCGTTTCCCGGCAAGCTACCTGGAAAGCTTCACAAATGGAATCCTCAAGGAGGGACCGGGCGTTCTCCTCGTTTCCCAACTCTCCATAAGGAACCTCCAGCAGGGAGGAAAGGGGATTCAACCCCACGTTATAGAGCACTTTTCCCCACAAAGCGGAATCAATGTTATCCGTGAAACGGGTCGTTATCCCACACCGGGTCAGAACATTCGCCAACTCCTCCCCGGCCGCGATACCGGCATCGGTGGAAGGGCCGCCAATGAGCACGCTGTCCGCCCAGACCGAGACGAACACCGTGCCCGGTTCCCTGGATTCCACACCGAAGATGACCCTCCCGCCGAAGCTGACATGCCGGTCGAAGACCTCACGGATCTTTTCCAGGTTTCCAAGACCGTTCTGCATGGACACTACGAGGGTATCACTGCCCATCAGGCCGGAAGAGGCAAGATCCCGAACGGCCGCTGCCGTGACGTTGGACTTGACACAGATAAGTACCGCGGAAACAGGGGGGTCGCCGGGCACCTCCTCCAGAGAAGTCCATATTCCTTCGGGCCGGACCACGTGATCCCCGAGAAGCCCCTCGATGTGAAGACCATTTTCCCTGACGGCCTCCATATGCGCCGGCCGGCCCACCAGGTCCACCCGGTGCCCGCCGTGGGCCAGCATCCCCCCGAAAACACTGCCAATGGCGCCGGCGCCGTAGATGATGAAACGTTTAGATCTCTCTGTCATAATAAATTCACTCTCTCATAGTCGTTTCATCATCTCGCGACACGAAGACACGGGGATGGGGAGACACGGAGAATGATCTTGATTCCGTATTCCCGAATTTTCTTATCCTTGTTTTTCCCGGCGTCTCCGGGTCTCCGCATCAAACATTTTACTTCTTGGTCAGCTTCTTCCACAGATCCTCCGCCGCATCTTTTGTTCCGGCTGGATCTTTCTCATCCGCGGAATTGGCTTCAATTCCGTGGTACCATTCGCAGAAATTCCGGGCCTGTGGATCGCCGGTTTTTTCGGCGGCCGGTTCCGTACAGTGGCCCCCGGACCAGAAACGGCAGTGAACGCAGGAATGCAGCCAGGCATCGCAGGAGGGGCACGTTTCCCGAAATCCAACCTTTTCAACAATATCGATCCTGGTTCCACAGTTGAAGCAGGAGATTTTCATTTTCGTGCCTCCAGCTCCGCCAGAACAAGTTCAACGTTCCGCACCGAATTCCTGACCCACAGATCCAGGATCTTCTCCACTTTTTCACCGGAGATCCTTTCGATATCCCCCTCCCGGTCTTTCTTTCGCAGAACGCGATAGAGGATGATTCCAGCCGCCACCGAAACGTTTAAACTCTGGGAAAAACCAGCCATGGGAACAGCCACGAAACCGTCCACCTGTTTCAGAACCTCATCACTGGCCCCTTCCAGTTCATTGGAAAAGACCAGAGCCATTTTCCCCGTGCAATCCAGCTGTTCCAGAGGAACAGCTTTCTCAGCAAGGGCTCCCGCAAGAATGCGAAACCCCTCTTCCCTTAGCATTGAAAAACAGGAACTCACTGTCGGGTGACGCCTGATCGTTAGCCAGCGGTGACATCCCTGCGTCACGGTCCGGAAAACCTTCCCCTCCCCCGGCTGGGGGACCACATGGACCTCCTGAATCCCGAAAGATTCGCAGGTTCTCAGGATGGCACTTAAATTGTGGACCTTGTGGAGATTCTCAAAGACAACCGTCACGTTGGCGACACGTTTTCCGAGAACTTCCCGGAGGCGGTCCAGACGATCGGGGGTGAGTAAGGATTCGAGCTGTTTGCGATCACTCATGGCAAATTTCAAATTCAAGATTCAAGAAAACTATTTCAAATTTCATAAAGAACCCGGATTCGAGGAAAGAGGCGAAAGGCGTATTTCCTTCTGGCTTCTTGATTCCGAACCCGCAGCTCTCAAACTTTCAAACTTCAAACTCTCAAACATCGGGCCGCCACCAACCACCGTTTCTGATTCTCAATCCTCAATTTTCTCTTCACCATTTCATTACCACCATATCCCCCACTTCCCCGCCGATCTGCCGGGCTGCCAGGGAACATTTGATCACAAAGAGCATAAAGATCCGTCCTTCGCGGGGCAATTCGCTGAGGGTTTCGAAATTCCCCTGCCCCTTGGAAATAATCAGGTCGGCCTCCAGGAAAAGTTGTTGAAACTCCCGGGAACATTCGCCGGGAATGGTGCCCGGAATGGTTGTGCCCGTGCTCACCACCTCGGCATGGAGCCCTATACCCGCCAGGACCGCGTCCTGGATCGTGGCATCGTTGATGATGGCTCCCCCCCTGGCCGCATAGACCAATCTGTCCTTTTTCAACATGGACAGAAGGGGACGGTCAAGGACCGTTTCACCGGCATTGTCACCGATAAACAGGATCGTACCGGCGGCTGCTCCAGCCTGGCGCAAAGGCCGCATGTCGTTGATAAAGATCTCCTGGTCGAGATATTTCCGGACGGCGTCGTCGATATCGATCCCGCTGTCAGCACTTCTCCCCGTCCCGAAATCGATGACGTTCCCGGCAATGGAGATCCGAACTGCCGCTTCGAAAGGATCGGGGGCATTTTCCACCATGGACATGACGGTTGGAAGCAGCTTGAGCGCCTCCCTGGTGTACTGGATTTTCCTGGGAAGCCAGGGATCGGAGGATTGACACATGGTGCCGGTCATCCGGTAAAGGGGAGCGCTTATCTCCGGGGGGCTTAGCTGCGTGTCCCAGATCTCCCCAAGCTTCTTTTCCGCTTCCCGGACGACCTCTTGAACGGATATCTCATCCAGCCCAGTTATGCGGGCGGTGGATTCCATCTGCCGGATCAGGCAGGGTCTGCAGTCCTCCTGGATCTTCATGACCGCGTGATTGTAATGGGGAGCCGTGCTTATGTCCAACAATTAGAGTTTGAGAGTTTGAAAGTTTGAGAGTTTGAGAGTTTGAAAGTTTGAGAGTTTGGAGTTGCGGTTTTTACATCAGTGCACTCGTGCACCGGTGCACATGTGCACTTTACCAATTCTGAGATTTGAGATCTGAGACTGAAAGATTAGATATGGGTTTCAATGATCACTCATGATCTTTCTGGCATTCCAGCCGGGCGGTTTCCACGCGCACCCTTTTTATCTGCTTTTCATCGGAACTCAGCACGGTGAACTTGAGTTTCCCCATAACCACTGTCTCTCCGACAGCGGGGACCTTCCCTGTGATCTCCATGATGAGACCGCCAACGGTTTTGGATGGCACCTGGGCTGTCCAGCCCGGGAAGATCCTCCCGAGGTCGTCGAGGGGCGTGCGTCCTGAAGCCTCCAGAGCCCCTGAGGGGAGTTTTTTCATCATGACGACCTCACGGTCATACTCATCCTGAATGTCCCCCACAAGCTCTTCAAGGACATCCTCCAGGGTAATGATGCCTTCTGTCCCTCCGAACTCGTCCACAACGATTGCGAGGTGGATCCGCCTTTTCTGGAACTCCCTGATCACCTGCCCCAACTGGGCGCTCTCCGGAACGAAATAGGGAGGGTGAAGGTTGTCCACCAGATGGAACTCCTCCGGTTCGTTTTCCTTGTTCACCAAAAGGTCTTTAACGTGGAAAATCCCCGCCATTTCATCCAGGTTCTCCCTGTACACGGGAAGGCGGCTGTGACCACTTCTGTCCGCCAAATCGATGATCCCGCCAAGATCCTCGCAAAGTTCAAGAGCCACCATTTGCGTCCTCGGTACCATGGCATCCTTGACCGTCTTGTGCTGAAAGCGGATAACCCTGTCGATCAGGTGAGCGGGGTATCGGTCAATTCCCCCTTCCTGGGCGCTCAGGGCAACGAGGATCTGAAGTTCATCCGCCTGGATCGTCGCAAAATCCTCATCCGGGTCGCCACCGGTCAAACGGATAAGAACATGCGTTATGCCCATGAAGATGCGGGTCAGGGGCCAGGTGAGGTAATAGAAAACAGCCAGGGACCAGGCGGCCACGATCACGAACCGCTCCGCGTATTTCCTGGCCACCACTTTGGGGGTGATCTCCCCGAAAATGAGGATGAAAAGGGTCATGAGCCCCACCGCCACGGCGATTCCCCTGCTGGCAAATACTTTAGTGGCGATACTGGTTGCCAGGGCGGAGGCGAAGATGTTGACGAGGTTGTTGCCGATGAGGATGGAGATCAGCAGGGCACTGGGGTTTTCGACCCAGATTCTAAGCGGGTCCGGTTTCCGGTCCCTCGTCTGGATCAACGCATGAAATTTGGCTTTTGACAGGCTGACAAAGGCCGTCTCAGACCCCGAGAAGAAACCCGAAAGGACCAGGCATGTCAATATGGTGACCCACTCCCAGGTGGGGACGCTTTCCATTTCCGTTTACTGTATCACCGTGGACCTTTAGGAAAACTCCTCCGGCTCGACGTAGGAGATGTACGGTTCCTTCCTAGCCTTTTGCTCCTCGCAATAAAGGTGTACCTTCTCCACGGCCTCATTGGGATCGTCCGTCATGGTGAGGAGACCCAGTTCCTCCTCCGTCAGATACCCGTCCTTGACCATCCGATTTTCAAGCCACCCGAAAAGACCCCCCCAATAGGATGTGTCGAAAAGGATGATGGGAAACTTCTGCATTTTTCCGGTCTGTTTGAGGGTCAGGGATTCGAACAGTTCATCCATCGTTCCGAAGCCGCCCGGGAGCACGACAAGGGCCCTCGCGTATTTCACGAACATCACTTTCCGGATAAAAAAGTATCGGAAATCCACCTGGATATTGGCATATTTATTGGGCTTTTGCTCCCTGGGAAGGGTGATGTTCAGACCCACGGAGGTCCCTCCCGCCTCGAAGGCCCCCCTGTTGACCCCCTCCATGACCCCGGGGCCCCCACCGGTGATAACAGCATACCCTTTTTCCACGAACAGCTTTCCGATCCTCCTGGCTGTTTTGTAAAGGTCGTCCTGCGGTTTGCACCGGGCGCTGCCGAAAACGGTCACCGCGTCCGGGATTCCGGACATGGCCTCCATTCCGCCCACCATCTCGGCCATCATCCGGAAGATCCGCCGGTTGTCCAACTGCTCCTGATGGAGTTTAAACAGAATCGGATTGACCTCCCGGGACACAACCTCTTCCAGCAGGCAGCTGATAATTTTTCTCGTGTCGCTGTCGCTCACCTAAAACTCCTTTCGCGTCCCCCCCCGAAGAACTCCTGTTTAACAGAAGGGACGAGGGCGGTCAAATGAGAGAAAGAGAATTTAGGATTGAGAGTTGAGGATTGAGAATTAGAACCTCCGATATCGCAAGCTGTTTCCCTTGAGGGAAGATTTTCAGGATATTAGGAAAGGGATTTTTCGGGAATATTTCTCAACTTTCAAGTCTCAATTCTCAATTTATCTATTTCAAACTTTTATTCCCCTTTCTCCGTGGTTATGTTAACTAACTGGACTCCGAAGGAAAAACGCCCGTTAGAGGGTCCGAACGCGATGGCATTCCCGGGAGGAGGAGGAAACGAGTTGACGCAGACCGGCAACCCGACAAGGGAAAAAACAAGGCCGGAAAAAGTGTACGAGCCGAAGTGGCTCGCCTGGGAGATCACGGGCCGATGCAATCTCAACTGTATCCACTGCCGCTCATCGTCCACCATGGGCTCCGATCAGGGAGATTTCACCCTGGCCGAGGCCAAGGCACTGATCGATGACATCACATCCTTCGCCCACCCGGTGGTTGTCCTGTCCGGAGGGGAACCTCTCCTGCGCGAGGACGTCTTTGATATCGCGGCTTACGGGACGGAAAAGGGACTTCGGATGGCCCTGGCCACGAACGGTTCTCTGGTGGACGACACCATCTGCTCCCGAATCAAGGAATCGGGCATCCGGATCGTCTCTTTGAGCCTGGACGGTTCAACAGCTGGTATTCACGATGACTTTCGTAAGGAGCCGGGGGCTTTTGACAGCGTCATGAGGGCCGCCGAGCACTTTCGCAGGAACGACATCGAATTTCTCATCAACTCTTCCTTCACACGGCGGAATCAGGATGACATTCCTAACGTTTACAGCCTGGCCAAGGAGATTGGTGCTGTCGCCTGGTACATGTTCATGATCGTCCCCATGGGCCGCGGGGAGGAACTCATGGCCGAACTCATCTCCAAAGAGGATTATGACGAGATCCTCAAATGGCATTTCGATATGGAACTGGGGGAGACAGAAATGCTGGTTCGCCCCACATGCGCCCCCCATTACTATCGCATCGTCCAACAGGAAGCCGAAGCCAGGGGGATCGATTTTACCCGCAGGAACCTCAAATTCGGCACGGGTGGATCAAAAGGGTGTATCGCCGCCCAATCCATTGCCTTTATCGGGAGCAAGGGCGATGTGCAGCCGTGCAGCTACTTTCCCCAGGCGGCCGGAAACGTCAGGGAACAGCGCTTTCAGGACATTTGGGAAAACAGCCCCATATTCCGTGACATCAGGAACTTCAAGGAATACAAGGGGCGTTGCGGTTCATGCGAATACCTTGGGGTTTGCGGCGGGTGCAGGGCCCGGGCCTACGCCGTTTCCGGGGATTACATGGAGGAGGAACCCTTCTGCAGCCACATCCCGAAGAAGATCCTCCGGCAAACGGAAAAGGAGGATACGGCCTAATGATCATTTATCCCTACATAGAAACCTGCTTCCGACGGCCCACATCCCACACTCCCATCTGGATCATGCGCCAGGCAGGGCGATATATGCCCCAATATCAGAAGGTACGCGGGCAGGTGGATTTCCTGACCCTCTGCAAAACCCCCGACCTCGCCACCAAAGTGACCCTCCTTCCCATTGACCTGCTCGGGGTCGACGCAGCGATCCTTTTTTCTGACATTCTGATCCCTCTCGAGCCCATGGGGATCTCCGTAGCCTTCGAGGATAAAGTCGGCCCCGTACTAAGTGCCGTCAGAGACGAAAAAGCGATTCGGAGCCTTCGGGGTATCGAACCGGGCGAGGATGTTCCGTTTGTTCTCGATGCCATCGCCATGATCCGCAAAGAGCTTGAAGGGAGGGTCCCTCTCATCGGTTTTTCCGGCTCCCCCTTCACTTTGGCCACCTACGCGGTGGAAGGTGGGACCTCCAAAAGCTTCCACCATATCAAGGGCCTGCTCTATTCCCGGCCCGAACTTGCCGACGAACTTATGGACAAACTGGCCGAAGTGGTCATCTCCTACCTGAACGCCCAGATCCAGGCGGGAGCCCAGGCGGTCCAGATCTTTGACACCTGGGGAGGGATCCTTGCCGACGAGGAATACGAGCGGTTTTCCCTTGCCCCCGTCAGGAAGGTCCTATCCGGGCTCAAACGCGACGGGGTACCCGTGATCTACTACCTGAACAACGGCTCCTATCTTGCCCACCACATGGAGAGCCTCGACGCGGACGTCATCGGTATCGACTGGAGGCAGGACATCAGGACCGCCCGCCGGACATTCGGACAACAAAAGGGCGTCCAGGGAAACCTCGATCCTACCGTTTTGTTCGCCGCCCGGGACGAGATCATCAGAAGGGCTCATCGTCTCATGGACGAGGCGGGACCTGAACCGGGCTACATCTTCAACCTCGGCCACGGCATCCTTCCCCAGACCCCCATGGAGAATGCCATCGCCCTGGTCGAATCTGTTCACACATACGAGCGCTGATCCGTGGAACCCACGGGAGGAAAAACCGCGGTTCTTCTCCTGAACATGGGGGGTCCTGACTCCCTCGATGCGGTCCGGCCTTTCCTGAAAAACCTGTTTTCCGATCCGGCCATCCTTGGCATGCCGGGTATTTTTCGACGGCCCCTGGCTTCATTTCTTTCTTCCCGCCGGGCACGAAAAGTCCGGCCGCGGTATGAACTCATCGGGGGCCGCAGCCCCATCGCTGATATCACCCGGCACCAGGCTCAGGCGCTCGCGCAAATTCTGGGATCTGATTTCGGCCCGATCCTGCCTGCTTTTTCCTATTGGCACCCCTTTATTTCCGAATCCGTCACTCTCGCTCAAGAGTCCGGGGCCGGCAATCTGGTGGCCCTTTCCCTTTACCCCCAATACTGTTCCGCCACTACTGGCACCTGCTTAGAGGATCTTTCCATGGCCCTCACCGGTACGGTCTTTGAGCCAGCCCTCACTATCATCGACACCTGGCCGGATCATCCCGCCTACCTCGACGCCTTAGCGGCCACGGCCACAGAAGCCCTGGAGCGGGTCCCTCTTGAAGCAAGGGATGAAACCGTTGTTCTGTTTTCGGCGCACGGAATCCCCGCTTCCCTGGTTCGAAAAGGGGATCCGTACCTCGATGAGACCCACCGCACGGTGGAGGGGGTATCCCGGAGGCTCGGGGACCGGCCCTGCGAACTGGCCTTTCAGAGCCGCTTGGGGCCGGTGAAGTGGTTAGAGCCCTCCCTTCCCGGCATGCTCAGGACACTGTCCGCGAAAGGAGCGCCGCCCCTTGTCCTGGTTCCCGTTTCCTTCGTTTCCGATCATATTGAAACGTTGTTCGAGCTGGACATTCAGCACCGTCAGACCGCCAAAGAACTGGGTTTCACTATTTACGAAAGGGCCCCTGCTCTTAATACGAGGCCGGATTTCATTGAAACGTTAGCCCAGCTTGTACGAACACCGCATTGATTTCAAATTCCAAACCCTGACCAAAAACAAGATATTTTCCCTTTTTGAGGGGACTATTTTGAAATTTGAACTTTGAAATCTGAAATTTATCTCCTTGACATCTCCCTTTAGTTATCCTAATATTTTGATATCCAAATTATTAGGTTGCCAAAGGAGCCGTCTTGTCCGACCCTATTTTTATCATTGCCCAGTTGTATCCCAGGCTCATGAGAGCCATGTCCCATCTTCGCGGCACCGTCGATGACACCCTCGATCTCACCTACAATCAGTACAAAGCCCTTTTGACCCTTTCCAACACCGGTCCATGCACCCTTAACTCCCTCAGCCAGGACCTTGACGTTGCCACCAGCTCCGCAAGTCAGATGGTGGAACGCCTTGTCACCATGGATCTTGTGGAAAGGAGTCAGGCCGACGGGGACCGCCGCAAGATCGTCCTCAAAACTTCCCCGCGGGGGGAAGGGCTCCTTGAAAAGATCAAGGAGAACATCGTAATGCGATACCAGAATCTGTTCCGGCACCTCGGCCCGGCCGAGCAGGCCAATTTGGCTGGTGCCATTCACACCCTCGTCCGAATCCTTGAAAAAGCCATTGAAGAAGAGAAGGAGAAATAAGCATGTCATCGGATCTCAAGAAGATCGCTGTTATCGGGGGAGGTGTTTCAGGGCTCGCCGCAGCCTATTTCATCAGAAAGGAAGCCAAGGAGCAGGGCAGACAGGTGCAGGTAGACCTTTTCGAGCGGGAAAGCCGCCCCGGGGGCAAATTCGAGGCCCGGAAAGAACACGGATATCTGGTGGAAGGTGGCCCCAACGGTTTCCTCGACAGCAAACCCTGGACCCTGGACCTGGTTCGGGAGCTGGGCATGGAGGATCGTCTACTTCCCAGCGACCAGGCCGCGGCCCGCAGGTTTATCTATTCGAACGGACGACTCCATGAGTTAAAGGCTTCAATCCTTTCCTTTTTCCTCAACGGACCTCTTTCTGTCAGGGGGCGAATGAGGATTATCGGCGAACTCTGGGCCCCCCCGACACCCAAAGGGGAGGACACCGCCCTCTCGGAGTTCGCCATCCGGAGAATGGGGAAAGAGGCCCTGGAAAAGCTGCTCGATCCAATGGTTTCCGGGATTTTCGCGGGGGATCCGTACCGAATGAGCCTGCGGGCCTCCTTTCCCCGCATCGCCGAACTGGAAGACAACTACGGCGGACTGACAAAAGCCATGCTGAAAATCTCCTCCGAGAAGAAAAAAGCCAAAAAACGCGGGGAGGATGTGGGAACATCCTCCGGTCCTTCCGGCCCCGGAGGAGTACTCACCACCTTCAAAACGGGGGTAAACGAATTAACGGACCGTCTGGGCCTTGAACTGGGCGACCGTTTTCACTCTGATGAAAAGGTCGGAGTTCTCCGGAAGGAGAAGGGCCTGTGGAAGGTGACTTCCGGCGGGGGGGATTATGTGGCCGACGCAGTTGTCCTCGCGACCCCCTCCGATGTCAGCGCGGGGATCCTGTCTGATACAGCACCCGATACGGCAGCGATCCTGAACCAGATACCATATTCACCGATGGCGGTGATCGGGCTCGGGTATGATCTGGCCGACCTGACCCCCCCTCCCAACGGTTTCGGGTATCTCATCCCTTCTGTTGAGAAGGTAAAACTTCTCGGAGCCCTGTGGGATACAAGTATCTTCCCGGGATTTCGGGCGGACAAGGATCACTTCCTTATCCGGGCCATGGTGGGAGGGGCCAGGGATCACGAGACACCTTTTCTTCCGGACACCGATCTCCTGAATCTCATCCGGGAAAACCTTTCACTAACGATGGGGCTAACCGCCACTCCCACCTACCAGACTGTTTTCCGATGGGAAAAGGCTATTCCCCTTTACACGGTGGGGCACCTGGAAAGGCTGGAGGAAGCCGAGGCAAAGCTTCCGGACGGGATCATCCTGACGGGCAATGCATACCGTGGGGTCGGGATCAACGATTGCGTACGGGACGCCGAGTCTGCGGCGAAAAACGCAATTAGAACTCTGAATTAACCATAGCACGGGAACATTCACGAGGGGGAAGACACGCACGCTTTGGCCCCGGCAACACGCACTTCCGTGTCCCTTTGTACCCGTGTCGCAACACGTTCAGGAAGACTCACCCCGATTTACTGTCTGACATCGCCTCCTGAACGTATTGCTTTATTTTCCCGCCCGTTCTCGCATCAATCCTGGTGAACCTTACCCCATGAAGGTATTGGCCATAAGCATCCTCGATGTGAACCACTGAGGCTTCGACAATTAACTCGTCCGATTGTTGGGGGAGAGAAAACCTCAATTCCAGGACCTCTTCCTTTTCTCTCATCCCTTCCAGGAGAAGACCGGCACCCTCTTCACCAATCTCTACGATCTTTCCCACGGCAGCCTTTTCGCCTGAGCCCGCTTCCGCGACCACATCGCAGGGGGCTCGATTGGATGCACGGGGGGGAAGATCAAGCAGCGAATGCACTTTCTGGCGCAAGAGCCCGGAATTTACCGGTTTGTGAAGGAACTCGTCGCACCCGGCGCCAAGGACGTCAGCCACAGCCCCGATATCGTCCCTGTCTATCAGAGCGATGATGGGAAGCTTTTTCGTCGTCGGCATATTTTTCACCTGGCAAACGAACGTCTTCATCTCTTCTTCCCCGACACCCATGTCCACAATCAGGAGGTCCGCTTTCGTGCCGTTATTCAGGGCGGCGAGGGCTTCCGGGCCCTCGGAGACGGACTTGACCCGGCAGTCACACACAGCGAGAGACCTCTCCATCTCCTGTGTTTTTCCCCAAGAGGAACCCAGAACAACCACCCTTTTTCCCCGGCCTGCAAACTCGGTCATCCCATTGTCCCCAATCAGGAGCCGCCCGCGGGGCAAACCTCGTTCAGGGGACAGGAGCTGCACCCCGGCTTTCGGGGCCTGCAGATTTCCCGCCCGAGTCGGATAAGGTTCAGGTGGACCTCCAGATAGTGCGGGGCGGCGAAAAAATTTCCCAGAACATTGTGCGCCTTCAGCCTGTCGGCCTTTTCCGGCAGCAGCCCCAGCCTGCCAGCCACACGGTGAATATGGGTGTCCACAGGGAATGCGGGGAGTCCGCAGGAAAAAAGAAGGACGCATGAGGCCGTTTTCGGGCCCACCCCTTTAATAGAGACGAGCGACCCAAAAGCCTCCCCCGGATCCATGGTACACAGATCGGGAAAATTCTCCCTTCCGTCACTGTAAATCCGGGAGAGGAGGTTGCGGATGGTCTGGCTCCTCGTGGAAGCCAACCCCGCCGGAGCGATGATCCCCTCCAACTCCCCGGGGGCCGACGAAAGGATATCGACCCAGCGGGGAAAGTGATCCTTCAGGGCATCAAAGGCATAGTCCCGGTTCCGATCGTTGGTGTTCTGAGACAGGATCGTCTTAATCAGCTCGTCAAGAGGGGGGAGTTTTTCAGGAAGCGCAGGCATGCCAAACCGATCCCTGAGTTTCATCCTGATGGATTCCGGCGTCAACATGGTTATCATCCCTCCACCCCGGAAATACAGGAGCCGGGCTCCATCTTCCATTTCCCAAGGTTTCAGGTGAAAAGAGGGGGCCCGGCCCTTTCTGTTGATAAAGCGGAGCGGCCCTGTAAGCCGAGTTCTGTCCTCAACAGAGCCCCGGCGAAGAGCCCCGACCCTGTTGAAGGGTGACCATTCATCTGGGACCACCGTTGCCGGCGGCCTCTTGCAGCCTACCCGGGAGCTTCGAGCGGGCCGCCCTCAAACGCTCCTCTATTTGGCCTTGCACCGGATGGGGTTTGCCAAGCTGCCGATGTCACCACCGGCCCTGGTGAGCTCTTACCTCACCCTTTCACCCTTACCCGCCTTCGTCGTGCTTTCGCACACCTTCGCAGTGATAAACCATGAATGGCCTGCCACGTCGAAGCTCAATGAGCGAAGACAGGCGGTCTGCTCTCTGTGGCACTTTCCCTGGGGTCACCCCCGGTCGGCGTTACCGACCATCCTGCCCTGCGGTGCTCGGACTTTCCTCCCGCCTTCGCCAAGGCTACGGCGGGCGGTCACCCGGGCCGCTCCACAAAGTAATTTTAACTCAGTTTGGGAAGAGGGGAAAGGGTATGTGAAAAACTAGTTTGGGGTTTGAGGTTTAAAAAAATTTTGGATCTAGATTACAGCCTTATGCGAAGGAAAAACCTTTTGCTCTACCTGGTGTCTGGTGCCTGGAAAAAACCAGTTCCTGGATACAACCGCTTTTGGATCTTTCAACCTGATCGCTAAATCAGAAAAGAAGTTTGTCGTGTTTTACCCCCATTCAGACACTACACGTTTGGGCAACATGGCAACGGTTGTTATAAGCTTACGCTTCCTTTCGCATCGATAGCCATATTGGCCATCTTGTCCGCCTGACGGTTCTCCTCGCGGGGGATATGATGAAAAACAACCTGTCGAAAGGGTTCCAGGCTTTTCACTGCCTGGAAGTAGAGCTCCTGAAGGCTCGGACTTTTAACCCGGTATTCCCCTCTCATCTGGCGGATCATGAGTTCGCTGTCGGAAAAAACTTCGAGATGGGAAAAGCCCCGGCGTCCGGCCTCCTTCATCCCCAGGATGAGGGCTTTGTACTCCGCCTCGTTGTTGGTGGCCTTCCCCAGATATTCCCCCATGCTGACTACCTTTTTACCGCCCGCTTCCAGGACCATGCCGACTCCCGCTTGTCCGGGGTTCCCTCTTGCGGCCCCATCCACCCACAAAGCGGCCTTTTCTTCCGTTCCCTCGAAAAGTTCCGCCGCGGTGGAAAGGATCTCCCCCAGTTCCTTCCGGGTCATCCCGGGAAAACCATCAAGGGTCGCCGCCGTGTCCAGGCACTTCGCCAGAAAATGGACCACTTTCCGGGGATCATACCTGATCGACATAGATAATCCGGCCACAATTCGGGCAGTTGTGAATTCCACCGTGCGCCAGAACCTGATTATAAAGCTGAGGGGGGATCATCATGAAACACCCGTTGCACACTCCTCCCGTCACCCGGACCAGCCCTTTTCCCCTGTACCTGTTAAAAACCCTCTGGTATCTGGCCAGCAGATCCGGTTCAATGAGGCCGGCTTCCACCTCCCTGTTTTTCTGCAGGTCCTCCTTTTCGCCCTGGATCTGCTTTAACCGATTGTTGGCCTCCGACTTCTGCGTTTTCAAGGTTTTCTTCAGATCTTTTAGAAGAGACTGGGTCTCGAGGAGGCTTTCCTCGAGCTGGCCTTTTTCTTCCTGCACTTCCCTGATCTGGCTTTCTGACTCCCCGCGGCGTTTTTTGGCTATCTCGGATTCCCTTTGAACAGCCTGGTATTCACGCTGCGTCTTCACTGCAAGGGCTCGGGCCTGGCTTCGGCGCTGCTGATCTTTGGCCTCTTCGACCTCGCGCGTGAACTCCTTAATCCGCGTATCAAGCTCTTCAATCTCCGACCGGACCTGATTCAGGCGTCCCTCCACCTCGCTGACGCGGTCCCCTTTTTCCTCCAGTTCACGGGGGATTTTCTCTTCCTCGATCTGGAAAGCAACGATCCTTTCATCGGTTTCCTGAAGGTGAACCAATCTGTCCAACATATCCTTCACTCTCTTCCTCCTTGACAGGCTTTCGACATTCCCGGCCCGATCTCTCTCAGACCATCGTCACAAACGGATCCTTTTCCCTCGCGCACGAAATGGCCACTTCCCATCCCCTTTCCCTGGTTTCCCTTTTGATCCTCTCGCTGAAACGGAGTATCCCGTACCTTTCCGGACCGAAATGCCCCACATCCAGGATGGAAAGTCTTCTCTCTTCAGCAGTGCGCGCCTCATGATATTTAATGTCACCGGAAACAAACAACTCCGCCCCCGACGCAAAAACCGCATCCAGGAGGGAACCTCCGCTTCCCGCGCAGACGGCCACCTGGCGAACTTTTCGCCCTTCCGTGCCTACGAACCGGACGGTTTTGATCCGCAGGGTCTTCTTCAGGATTTCGGCGATCTGCCGAACAGGCACTTTCGACGGCAACAGACCCACCAGGCCGATGCCCACCCCGGACGGTTTGCCGGCCAGTGGGTAGACATCAATGGCAGGTTCATCATAGGGGTGCTTTCTCCTCACGGCATCCAGGACATCCTTCAATCGCCCTTCCGGTACAAGCACCTCCAACCTGGCTTCCCGGGTTGTCTCCATGCAGCCGGGGATGCCGACAGTGGGGTTCGTTGTCCCATCCCCGAGGAACGACCCCTCACCCTGTACCGAAAACGAGCAATTGCGGTAATGGCCGATCCGGCCCGCGCCTGCCCCGAAGGCAGCCTTTTTCACCGGTTCAAGGGCACTGACGGGAAGAAAAACGACGATTTTAAAACCGTCTGAACCGGTGGGCAGAAGGGTTTTCGTTTTCGTTAAACTTAGAAGTTTCGCCAGGGAAGCGTTGATCCCGTGAGAAGATGCGTCCAGGTTCGTATGGGCGCTGTACACCGTCAACCCTCCCCGGACAGCCTCGACAAAAGCGGCTCCGGCCGGACTGGCCGTGCTCCCGGGCCCCAGAGGCCGAAAAAGAAGAGGGTGGTGGGTCACAAGCAGTTCCGCGCCGGCATGCAGCGCCTGGCTCACCGTGTCCTCGTTGGCATCGAGGGCGAACATGACCCGCCTGGCCGGACGCGCGGGCTCCCCGCATTGCAACCCCACCGGGTCTCCGGAAAGAGCAGTTTCAACGGGTGCGAAACTTTCCAGAATTTCTATGATTTGCGCTATTGTCGTTGTCTTCATCCCGGGAACGAATTAAAAAAGGTGCACTCTATTGAGTGCACCCAGGTTTTCTGGTGTCAAGGTTTTGGGAAGGAAACCAGCCATTTTTCATTCAGACTCATGGCCTGGTTTTTCCTCCACAATAAGGAGTTGTTTTCCTCTCACTATATCTCTTTCCGAATCCGTTTTTCAAAGATTTTCCCTTGGACTTGGTGGGCCCACTCCGACTCGAACGGAGGACCTACCGGTTATGAGC
>CBFDCL010000004.1:0-47469 GCA_965603295.1 uncultured bacterium
TCCCTCCGGTATCCCATAAAAAAAAGCTTTCGAACAAAATCATCACGATCCAACTCTTGGCTCTGCCTCAGTTCGATAGACCAGGCTGCGAGCTTTTCCGGCGGAGGGACCGGATGAAGGAGGGCTAAGGAGGGAATGACAACAGGACCCCGGCTGTTTCTCAGGGCTGTGAGGGCTCGGATGCGCAGGGCAGTCGATTCCGGATCGGGTGTCATCATCTCATAGGGAGACGATTCCATCGGGGGCAGCAGGGAGATCGTTGCACCTCCCATGAAAAGCGAAAGATCCCCGGCGAAAAGGGTAGCGGATTCGGCGTCCGGTGTTACGATGATCAGACGATTGGGATTCGGAATCCGGGCTGCGATAAGGGCAGCAGCCTGAGGGCTTACGCCCGAAACGGAGGCAGTCCCTGTCCCCGTCAGAACCTTGAGGAGGTCAGGCAGGATATGCATCTTACCGGTGGGACGATCTGATTCTACGGATGATATCGGTGGTCGATGTGCCCTCGTGGAAAGGGACGCTGACAATTTTCCCGCCGTAGGATTCAACAATTTCGCGCCCCGCGATCTTTTCCGGCGGCCAATCCCCCCCCTTGACCAGAACGCCGGGGCGGATCCTTCTGATCAGTTCAACGGGGGTGGGTTCGGAAAACGGGACGACCGCATCGACCCAACGGAGGGCCAGCAGAACCTCAAGCCTTTCTTCCAGGTGGATGATGGGGCGGTATGAACCTTTGATCTCCCGGATGGATTCATCCGTGTTTACCCCAACGATAAGCAGGTCACCCAAAAGTCGCGCCTCTCTCAGATAGCGGGTGTGGCCGGTGTGGATCAGATCAAAGCAGCCGTTGGTAAAGACAAGGTTCAGGCCGTCCATACGCCAGGCCTCAGCCGCATTCCCTATAGAGTGAAACGTGAAAACAGCTGGCTCAATAACCATGGGAGAAAAGCCCTGTTTCCACCACTTCACACAAAAGGTGGAGGGCGAGATGGTGGACCTCCTGGACCCGCGGAGTGCTGGCATCGGGAACGCTTAAGCAGATGTCGCACAAGGTCCCTATGCGGCCCGGGTCGGCCCCCGTCATCCCGATGGTCGTCATGGCCTGGGTATTGGCCTGCTCAATGGCCCGAAGGATATTGGGGGATGCGCCGCTCGTTGACATGGAAATCAAAATATCGCCTTCCCGTCCGAGGGCTTCCACCTGGCGGCTGAAGATCTGCTCAAAAGAGTAGTCGTTGGCAATAGAGGTCAGAATGGACGTGTCGGTGGTAAGGGCAATAGCCGGAAGGGGCCGGCGTTCCATCAGGAACCTGTTAACGAATTCCGCCGCGAAATGCTGGGAATCCGCAGCACTCCCCCCATTGCCCGCGATAAGGATTCTGCCGTCTTTTCGAATTGTGTTCATGATGGCGTGCGCGGCAAGGTTGAGGGTCCCGGCTTCCCGGCTGCAGACACGCTCTAAAAGCGCCGCCGCTTCCATCCCTCTTTGTGTTATGAGTTCCTCAAAATTTTTCATCATATTGATATCCGTGAAAAGGTGAATTGTTTAAAGGCGGGCGGAAAGGATCTCTTTCCACCCTTTCCCCCCCCCTCATGCATTGTTGAGTCGATAGGCGATTTTCTCCAGGTCCATGGCCAAATCCATATTCCTGAGGATAACACGTGCGGGCATATCAGGGGGGGTTGGATGAAAGTGAGGCTTCCTTTTTTCCCCGCGTTCAGGCGCTCATCAAGACAGTGGTTGTCAAGGGACAGGCGATTAATGGCGGCCTTGGGGATCTTCCTCGTGCGGCTGGTTTTTCGGTGAATCATGATCGGTTGCGATTTTTATCACGCCCCGGTTTTCGGTGTCAACGAACGCGGGGACCGCGAGGCGGCGGCTCAGTGAAGCTGCTCGATAGTGGAATAGAGGATCAGGATAATCATGGCTAAACCGATGGCATAGGCGATAAATCCAACAATATTGGACCAGACAAGGGAAGATCGCGTAGGAGGAACCGTTTCGAGAGATTCCAGCTTTCCCTGCCTGAGCATCCTCTCGTATTCAAGAGGTCTTTCATGCCGGAACTCTTCCTCGCTCATCCGGCCCGTGAAAATGACATGATCGAGAGGGAACTTTTCCGGTCTCAGGTGTGTGTTGAAAAAGTGGATGGTGAAAATGAAACCGGCCGCCAGGAGGGCCTCATCGGAATGAAGTATAATACTTACGTTGAAAGCCCATCCCGGAAGAAACTTGGCGAAGAACTCGGGGAACCAGAGTGTCAATCCCGAAAAACCGATGATGCCGACCCCCCAGAATACGGCCAGGTAGTCGAACTTCTCCCAGTAGGTAAACCGGTCAAATCTGGGTCTCTCCCCGAGCCCTAGGAACCAGAGGATGTGCTCAGTCACATCCTGAACGTCCTTGGTCCAGGGTACCATTGAGTTAGGGCCGATGGCCCATTGGATGAACGGCTCTTCACGTACTTTCACGATGTAATACACCGCGAAGATTATGTGCAGAATAAAGTACAGGAAAGTGATAACGCCGAAAAACCGATGCAGTTGACCGGCCATCTCGATTCCGCCGAGAGAACGGGATAGGATCTGGGCCCACCCCAGAGAGTGGAACTTCAGAGGCATCCCTGTGATGACCAGACCGAGAAAGCTGATCATAATGAGGACGTGGAGAAACCGGTGGTAATAGTTGAACCGGAAGTACCAGCGCCCCGTCTGTTCCTCTTTTTTGATTTGAGCGTTTTCGGTCATGTTAAACCTCCCGGATCAATGGGCACCGCCGGACCTGCTCAGATATTCTTTGAAGGAGCGAATGAACCAGAGCAGGGTGTGGACACCGAAGAAGAAGAAGACACTGAACAACAGGAAGACCATGACCAGGTAGATGTAATAGAGGAGGGGATAGCGTTCGGCGTCGTGGTAATCGGCGTGGGGCATGTAAAGGGTAAAGTTGGCGTTGGCACCGGGGTGACATTTGCTGCAAGTGGCGACCAGGTTGTCCGGGTTCACCATAGAAGCCGGGTTTTCCCGGGACAGGATGTCATGCGCCCCGTGACAATCGGGGCACTGGGCCACCTTGGTGGAACCCAGGCCGGTGACTTGCCCGTGGTAGTTCTTGCGGAAGGTATAACCCATATCCACGTGGCAACCAGAACATCTCTCGACGACTGTCAGCAGAAAGGCTTCGTCCATGGCCCGTTCAGTCCGGTGAGCCGTGTGACACGAAGTACACACGGGAACATCTTCCTGGCCCTTGTCAAAACCGACGCCGTGGACGCTGGAGTGATACGTTTCGACAACACCTTTATGGCAATTGCCGCAGGTAGCGTTGATGTTGCCGCGAGCCGCCATCGAGGCCTTATCATCTTTCCCCCGGATGTCGTGACTGCCGTGACAGTCATTACAGACCGCCGAGTGGATAACCCCGCTCTTGATCAGGACTGTGCCGTGCATGCCCTCTTCCCACTGATCACAGGCGTTCGGGCTGTCGTTTTCGGAATGACAGGCGCAGCAGGTTGCGGGGACGTTCAGGTCGTAGGCGGTGGAACGGGAATCCTCACGTGGCAGGATATCGTGTTTACCGTGACAATCAGTACATTCAGCAGGATGGCCGCCCGATTCCATGTCCTCGGCTACATCGTCATGACAGTTGGCGCACTGGACTCGCTCCAGTTTCTCCTCGTGTTCATCCTCGACATCCGCGAGGTCATCATGGCAGTCTGTGCAGTCCATATCCCCGTGGACGGAGTTCCCGTAAACATCCTCATCCACGAAAAGGGATACCTCCTGACCCCGCACCGTTTTTGACAAAGTGTCATCCGAATGGCAGTCGAAGCAGTCAGATGTGGTGAGTGCAAGAGTCGGGGATGCGGCGACGAGCAGGAAGATCGTCGCAATCGAGATGATATACCTCATCGATTTTTCCCCCTTACGCAACGTGACGCCGGGCAGCAGCGCCGCCAGAGCGCAGTTTAAAAAGGCGTTTTTCTTTTCGCACGTTTTGGATGAAAAAACGGGAGAGAAGCGCGCTTCTCCCCCGCACATTAGATTTCTAGAATTTTCCAAGAAGCATGAAGGAGATAACCAGGGAGTAGATAACCAGGGACTCGATCATGGCCAGGCCGATGATCATTGGTGTCATAATCTTGCCGGAAGCGCCGGGGTTCCTCGAGATGCCGTCCATGGCGCCCTTGATGGCCATTCCCTGACCGAGGGCTCCGCCGAATGCGGCGATACTGATGCAAAGCCCCGTCGCGAGGGCCAGAGCAGAACCGGCTCCGCCAGCGTGAGCTTCTTCAGCGGCAAAGGCGAACGGCACGAACAGCATAATGGAAATCGTTGCAAGGAATACGATGGTAACCGTCTTTTTCATTGAAGCATGCCTCCTTTCAAAAAAATACGCTTGTTAATTCTGATTTTAGTGGGCCTCTTCCAGTGCCCCACTGATGTAAAGGATGGAGAGGAGTGTAAACACAAGGGCTTGAACGCAGGACACGAAGATTCCAAGCCCGAAAAAGATAACCGGGACAACCAGGGGAACGAGGCCCATGAAAATGGCGAGAACCATGTGGTCGCCGAACATGTTGCCGAAAAGACGCATGGACAGGCTGAGCACCCTTGCGAAATGCCCAATGAGTTCGATGATGATCATGAAGGGGGCAAGCCACCACACCGGGCCCATAAAATGCTTGATATATGAGGCGCCGTGAGTCCTGATCCCCACATAGTGGGTTGCGATGAAGATGACGATGGCGCAGGCAAGGGTCGTATTGAGGTTGCTCGTCGGGGGATCGAAGCCGGGAATAACCCCGAGAAGGTTGGAGATCAGGATGAAGATGGCGGTGGTTCCGATAAGCGGGATGAATTTCCCGGCGTGTTCGCCCATGGTCTGTTTCATGAAACTGAGGAGACCCCCTACCGCCAGTTCCATGAGGTTGGCGAGGGAAAAGGTTTTCTCCGTGGGAAAGGTCGAGTCGCGCCTGTATCTGCGGCTGAAAATAAGCGCGATCACGATCAGAAGAAGAGCGGTCAACCCCGCATGAAGGACAGGAGACGCATCGACGGCGTTGCTCACCATCCCTCCTGCCATATCAACGGTGGCAGGCTTGTCGATGGCGTTGTGGAAGGGTGTGTGGTCAAGAAAGATGAAAGTATTTCCGGCCATTCTCTAGGGTTCCTCTCTTTCCCCTATATTCCTTGGAAAGAATAAAAAGTCAAACAATAACGCCGCCAGAAGGGTCGTAATTCCGAGGAGCATCGCCAGGGGCGAAACCACCTCCGTTTTCAGGACCGCGGCGATCAATACGGCCGTCAGGGCCAGCTTGATCATGTAAAGCGCGAAGACAAAAATACGTCCTTTCCCTCGTCCCTCGACGAAAGACAGGACAGACCGCTCGGTTCCCAACAAGTTCAGGAGAACGATCACGCCTCCGATGATATACCCGGAAGCGGCCCTGAAATAACCCGCGGCAAACAGTGCTCCACCCGGAAGAAAGGTCAACCCGGCGATCCAGTATTTCAGCCGCTGCACCCTGGCCCGGTCGCCGGTACCGGTCATTTTTCTCCATCCTCATCTTCATCTTCCGTGATCCCCGTTCTGATGACCCTCGCCACTGCCCGGCCCGCTGCCGCGAAACCAAAAAAGAGGAAGATAAGGGTGAGCCACGGATCCGTATCGAACCGGCGGTCGAGATAGGTCCCGACGAGGAGGCCGATAATGACGGCGGCCCCCATTTCCAGGCCCAGGCTGCTGTATTTTAAAAGATTCGTGTTGTACTTTGATCCGAACATGGATCTTTGTGTCCTTTTTGAAACGGCGACGACAAACTAGCAGAGCCTATTTTATGTTGTCAAGCCGGTTTGGGTACCCCGGGTTTGTGGTTTCAAAGGACCCGTGCAAGGGCCATCTCGTGCGCCAGAACGGTTGCGGCAATGTCTTCTTGGCTGTGGGCTAGGGACACGAAAGCCGCCTCGAACTGGGAGGGTGCGAGGTAAACCCCCTCCTCCAGCATGGCTTGAAAGTATTTCCCGAACCGGACCGTATCCGATCCCTTGGCACCCCCGAAGTCCGTTACGGGGCCGGGGGTGAAGAAGGTCGTGAACATGGAGCCGACGCGGTTGAAGGCCAGGTTGGCCCCCATTCTCTGGTTAACCTCACTCATCCCGCGGGCGAGGGCGGCCGATTTTTCCTCGAGATTATTGTAAACTCCCGGTCGCATGAGGATCTCGAGGGTGGCGATCCCTGCCGCCATGGCCAGGGGGTTGCCGGACAGGGTGCCAGCCTGGTAGACAGGGCCTTCGGGGGAAATGCAGGACATGTATTCGGCCTTGCCCCCGTATGCTCCCACCGGGAGCCCCCCGCCGATGATCTTTCCCAGGGTTGTCAGATCAGGGGTTACCCCGAAAAGCTCCTGGGCGCCCCCGAGGGCCACTCGGAAACCGCTCATCACCTCGTCAAAGATAAGAAGCGCCCCCTCCCGGGATGTCAGGTCCCGGAGGCCCTGAAGGAACTCCAGGTCCGGCACAATGACCCCCATGTTGCCCGGCACCGGTTCCAAAATGACCGCGGCGATCTCCCCCGGATACTCCTGGAAAAGGCGTACCACGGACCCCTGGTCGTTGTATTCGGCGACGAGGGTGTTGCGGGCATAGTCGGCGGGCACCCCGGGGCTGTCGGGGGTCCCGAGGGTCAAGGCACCGGAGCCGGCCTTAACGAGGAGCCCATCGGAATGGCCGTGATAACAGCCGTTGAACTTAATGATCCGGTCCCGTCCGGTGACCCCCCGGGCGACGCGGATGGCGCTCATGGTGGCTTCCGTCCCGGAATTGACCATGCGGACCCTTTCAATAGAGGGGACCACTTGGATGACCAGCTGGGCGAGCTGTGTCTCCCTTTCCGTGGGGGCGCCGAAACTGGTGCCGTTCTCCGCAGCCTGGAAAATGGCCTTCAGAATGGTTTCGTTGGCGTGGCCGGCGATCATGGGCCCCCAGGATCCAACATAATCGATGTAGGAGTTCCCGTCCGCGTCTACGATCTGCGAACCCTTGGCGCTGGCGATGAAAAGAGGATTCCCCCCTACACTTTTAAAAGCCCTTACCGGGCTGTTGACTCCCCCGGGGATAACCTTCCCGGCTTCAGAGAAAAGAATGTCCGATTTCTTCATGGAACTGATACCTCCGATGCGTTTTTTCCTTTAAAATTGGAGAGTTTCCCTCTATCATGACCCACATTGCCATGTCAAGGGGAAAGGGCAGATAAGACTGGACATGGGACATCGGAAAGTGTATCGTGCCCTGTGATAGTGGTCTGACCAATATGCCGGGCCCTGACGTTTCCCTGCGCGATTGGAAACAAAACGCCGAGGAGAGGAAAAGCGGCCTTGGCGCATTGCGATAGAGTTAAAGGGGGGAACCTTTGAACGAAAACCTAGTCACCGGCTATCTGCCTGTGTTCCTCTTCATGATGATCGTGGTGGCCCTCGGGGCCGTTCTCATGATCCTCTCGCAAATCCTGGGCCGCAAGAGCCCCAACTCCGAAAAAAACTCCACCTACGAATGCGGGATGGTCCCCATCAAGGACGCGCGGCAGCGTTTTGATGTCAGGTTCTATCTCGTGGCCATGCTGTTCATCCTCTTCGACATCGAGGTAGTCTTCCTCTATCCGTGGGCCGTCATCTTCGGCAAGTTCAATCCGGTCATCTTCGGCTTCATCGAGATGATCCTGTTCATGGCCATTCTGCTGTTTGGTTACATCTATATCTGGAGAAAGGGCGCACTGGACTGGCGATGAGTACGATCGGAAAAAACAAACCGACGCGTATATACAGAAGCAAAAAACCCCAGGAGGCCAACATCCTTCTGACCACCGCCAGCGCGGTGATCAACCACGCCCAAAGGTCTTCGATCATGCCTTTGACCTTCGGGCTTGCCTGCTGCGCCATTGAGATGATTGCCACGGCGGGACCCCGGTTTGACCTTTCCCGCTTCGGCTGGGAAGCCTACCGCGCCTCCCCCAGGCAGTCCGACCTCATGATCGTGGCTGGAACGGTGACCAACAAGATGGCGCCGGTGGTGAAAAGGCTCTACGACCAGATGGCCGATCCCAAATGGGTCCTCGCCATGGGCAGCTGTGCCACCTGCGGCGGCATTTTCCAGACCTATAGCGTCGTGCCGGGGGTGGCCAACCTGATCCCTGTGGATGTGTATGTCCCGGGCTGCCCCCCGAGGCCGGAGGCGCTTATCCACGGGATCATGACCCTCCAGATGAAGATCGACCAGAAGGTTAATTTCTCGGCTTCATTGACGACAGTGGAGCCCGGGTTCCGGGGACCCACGAGAAAGGAGCCGCTGTGACCATCAGCTGGAACCGACAGAACTTCAGCGGAGAGGATCCGGAGCAGCACCCCGCCGTTGTCGCCCTGCGGGCCAAACAGGGGGCCGGACTGATCGAGGTGGGTAGCTCCCGCGGAGAAGTCTGGGCGGTTTATTCCTCTGCAAGCGCCATTGAAGCCCTGACCTTTCTTCGTGACGACCCGGGGCTTTCCTTTGACTATCTATCCGACGTCACTGCCGTGCATTGGCCGGACCGCGAGGGAGCGGAATTCGACGTCGTTTATCAGCTCTATTCCATCGGCAACAAGACGCGTTTCAGGGTCAAGGTTCCTCTTGCCCAGGACCAGGAGACCGGAACGGTTACTGGTATCTGGCCAACGGCCGAATGGCTCGAGAGAGAGGTTTTTGACATGTTCGGGATTCGCTTTTCCGGGCATCCGGACCAGCGGCGGATCCTCAACCCAGAGGGCTTTGACGGGCACCCCCTCCGCAAGGAGTTCCCCCTCAAAGGCCGGGTTCGCTGGTAAGGGAGGCAGTGGTGGCCAGGCAAGAAATCATGACCATCAACATGGGGCCCCACCACCCCTCAACCCATGGGGTCCTTCGTCTTATTCTGGAACTGGACGGCGAGGTCGTTGTCAATGTGATCCCCGACATCGGATACCTGCACCGGGGCGTCGAGAAGCTGTCCGAAAACCGAAAATACCTTCAGGCCCTTCCTCTGACCGACAGGATGGATTACCTGGGGCCCGGAAGCACCAACCTCGCTTACATCCTCGCGGTGGAAAAGCTCCTCGGGATCGATGTTCCCCCCAGGGCCCGTTACATTCGAACCATCATCGCCGAGCTAACCCGTATCAACAGCCACCTTCTCGGGCTGGGATCCAGTGCGGGCGACTGCGGTGCGGTCTCCATGCTCCTTTACGTTCTCCGGGAGAGGGAAGGGGTCCTCGACCTGTTCGAGGAAACGACTGGACAGCGGATGATGTTGTCTTACCCGAGGCCCGGCGGCGTGGTCAACGATATCCTGCCCGGTTTTGAGGAGAGGGTCGGGGCCTTTTGCGATATGTTCCCGGGAAAGATTGACGAATACGAGCGGCTCCTCACGAAGAACCGGATCTGGCTCAAGCGCCAGAAAGGCGTGGGGGTCGTCACCCGTGAACAGGCCCTTGCTCTTGGTCTTTCCGGACCGGTGGCCAGAGGGTCCGGGGTGGACTGGGATATCCGCAGGGATGAGCCTTACGAGGCTTACGACGAGGTGGAGTTCAAGGTCCCCGTGCAGACGGAAGGCGACGCTTACTCGCGATACCTGGTCCGCATCGAGGAGATGAGGCAGAGCGTTCACATACTCCGCCAGCTCATCAACAAGATCCCGGATGGTCCTTACATCAACCGTGCCGCGAAATACATGTATCCGGAAAAGGAACGCGTCAAGGAATCCATGGAAGCCATGATTCACCACTTCAAGCTGGTGGTCGAAGGGCTTGCTCCTCCGGAGGGCGAGGTCTACAGCAGCATCGAGGGACCCAAAGGGGAGATCGGATTCTATCTCGTCAGTGACGGGAGCCCCCACCCCTATCGCTTCAGGATTCGTCCCCCGACTTTCGTCAACCTGCAGTCCATCATGACAATGGCGAAGGGGTGTATGCTGGCTGACGTCGTGGCGATCATCGGAAGCATTGACATTGTGCTAGGGGAGATCGATCGGTGAGTGCCCAGGAACTGTTCTCGGATGCGGAACTGAAGACTTTCGAGGAGATCGCCTCGAAATACGAGGAGAAGGCCTCCGCGGTAATGCCGCTCCTGCATTACGTGCAGGAGGTGCGCGGATACCTCGGCGAGGAGGAACTGGCCTATATCGCTGATTTCCTGAAGATCCCCCGGGTGAGAGCCTACGAAGTGGCAACCTATTACACCATGTACACCGTCAAGCCGAGGGGGAGGCATCTCATCCAGGTATGTCGCAACCTCAGCTGTACACTCGGCGGAGCGGAGGGGATCGTCGAATTCCTGAAAGAGGAACTGGACATCGAAGTCGGAGGCACGACTTCCGACGGCGTATTCTCGCTGATGGAAGTGGAGTGCATCGGAGCCTGCGACAAGGCCCCGGCCATAATGATCAACGGGGATCACCATGGCCCGGTGACCCCTGAGTCCCTCAGGGAGATCCTGAACACTTACAGGGTGAAGCCGTGAGCGAATTGAAGATACTCACTAGAAGAGTAGGGCTGCCTGACTCGGTGAAGATCGACACGTATCTTGCCAACGAGGGTTACGTCGCCCTGACGAAAGTCCTCAAGGAAATGACGCCTGCCGAGGTGATCGATCAGGTCAAAGCCTCCAAATTGCGGGGGCGGGGCGGCGCCGGTTTTGCGACGGGAATGAAGTGGGATTTTGCTTCCCAGGCAAAAAACAAGCCCAAATTCATCGTCTGCAACGCCGACGAGGGAGAGCCGGGGACCTTCAAGGACCGGGTGTTCATCGAGTTCGATCCCCACGGAATCCTGGAGGGCATGGCCATCGCCGCCAGGGCGATTGACGCCGACCACGGCTACATCTATATTCGGGGCGAGTACCCGGAGGGTACCAGAATCCTTGAGGAGGCCGTCAGGGAAGCGGAAGAACGGGGATACCTTGGGAAAGATATCCTCGGATCCGGCCTCGACTTTACCATCACCGTTCACCGCGGAGCCGGAGCCTACGTCTGCGGAGAGGAGACGGCCCTGATCGACTCCCTCGAGGGGAAGAGGGGGCAGTCGAGAATCCGCCCGCCCTTCCCTGTCGTTGCGGGTTACAGGCAGCTTCCCACCTGTGTGAACAATGTCGAAACCCTGTCCAGCGTCCCGCACATTATTCTTAAAGGCCCCGAATTTTACGCCGGCATCGGTACCCCTGAGTGCCCCGGTCCCAAACTTTTCTCCATAAGTGGCCACGTGGAGAAACCGGGTGTTTACGAACTTCCCATGGGGGTTCCGCTCAGGAAACTGATCGAAACCGCCGGCGGGATGAAAGACGGCAAAGCCTTCAAAGCGGCTATACCCGGCGGCGCTTCATCGGCCTGTATGGACGCTTCCGAGCTGGATACAGGGATGGATTTCAATTCCCTCCAGGAGATCGGAACAATGCTGGGGTCGGGGGCGGTCATGATCCTGGATGAAACGGCCGACATGGTGAAGTCCGCTTATGTGCTGACCCTCTTTTTCGACCACGAATCGTGCGGGAAATTCACCCCGTGTCGGGAGGGTCTTTACTGGGTCAAGCAGGTCATGGCCGGCATCCTGGAGGGCCGCGGCACCGAAGAGGACCTCGATCTCCTGCTGGATGTCTGCGAGCAGATCCAGGGGGCTTCCTTCTGCGGGCTCGGGGACGCTTCGGTGAGCTGCGTCGTAAGCACAATAAGGAAATTCCGCGGGGAGTATCTGAACTACATCAATAAGAACGCCGGCGCTCGGGCGGCTTCGGGAGAAACGTCATGACGGTCACCCTCACCATTGACGGACAAGAGGTCATGGTGGACGGCCAGGCCACCATACTGGAGGCTGCAAAGTCGATCGGGATCGAGATCCCGACCTTCTGTTACCATCCTCGACTGGAGATCTTTGGCGGCTGCCGGATGTGCCTGGTGGAGGTGGATGGCTGGCCCAAATTGGAAACAGCGTGCACCTGCAAGGTGTTCGAGGGCATGGTTGTTTACACCGACAACCCCAAGGTGCGGGCAGGCCGCAAAGCCATGCTGGAGTTTCTTCTCGTCAACCATCCCCTGGACTGCCCCATCTGCGATAGGTCGGGTGCGTGTGACCTCCAGGACCTGGTGTTCAAGTACGGCACCGTGGAAACGCGCTTTACGGGTCAAAAGAGGGTTCTTGAGGATCGTGTTGTCAACCCCCTCATCGACAGGAACATCAACCGCTGCATCCAGTGCAAGCGGTGCGTGAGGATCTGCGATGAGGTCCAGGGGGTAGCCGCCCTCGGGATGGCCCAGCGGGGGGCTAAAACGGTGGTCGTTCCGTTCATGGACAAGGTCCTGGACTGCGAATACTGCGGCCATTGCATCTACTCATGCCCCGTTGGATGCGTCACCTCCCGGCCGGCCAGACATGCCGCCCGGACCTGGGAAATGGAAAGCGTCCCCACCGTCTGCTCTTTCTGCAGCGTCGGATGCACCTTTGACTTGAGCACCCGGAACGGGAAAGTGGTCAAGGTGTCCCACCGGGAGGCTCCCGGGGTCAACGACGCCAGCCTGTGTTCCAAGGGGTTCTTCGGGTACGACACGATCAACAACCCCGCCAGGGTCCTCCGGCCCATGGTCAGGAAGGACGGGACCCTTCAGGAGACATCCTGGGAAGAAGCCCTTGGCGTGGTGGCCCAGCGCATGAGAGAGATCGCCGGCAACGGAAAGGGGAACCTTGTCGGGGGGATCGCTTCCACCCGGATCACCAATGAGGAACTTTTCCTGTTCCAGAAACTGATGAGAACGGCCTTCGGGAGCAATAACGTCGATACCCCGGCCGGAACCTGGACAAGAAAGGTCCTCCCGGTGCTCCAGGAAAGACTTGGGGTCTGGGCCGCTCCCAATTCCCTGGAAGAGATCGCCGACACCAATGCCCTGCTCATCGTCGGCTGCGATATCACAGTAAGCGGCCCCATTACCGGCCTGAAGGTCAAGCAGGCTCTTCGCCGAGGGGCTGCCGTTACGGAGATCAACCCTTCAGCGACCCCTCTGTCCAGGCTGGGAAGCCGTTCTCTTGCGATTCCGGTCGGATCCGAGATCTCATTTGTCAAGGGGATGATCAAGGTGATACTGGACGAGAAACTCCGGGATTCCTCCACCATGGGGGATTTCGGTAACCTTGCCGACCTGGAAAAAACCGTCGGGGAAAAGGATCTTTCCGCCATTGCCCTGGAATGCGGTGTCGGAAAGGAACAGATCGAACAGGCGGCCCGTGAATTCGCCGCCGGAGAAAAGGCTTCGGTACTCTTCGGGGAAACCGCCGCCCTCCAGGCGGGAGGGGAAAAACTCCTTCAGGCTCTCTTTGACCTCATGCTGCTCACCGGGAAAACCGGGAGCGAAGGGTGCGGGATCTACCCCGTTTTCCCGGCCGCCAACTTCCAGGGCGCTGTGGATATGGGTGTCGACCCTTCCTGGCTCCCGGGCAGGGTGTCGGTAGAGTCCGGTGATCTTAAAATACCGGGCCTTACCGCTTCCGAAATGATCCAGGCCGCGGGTGAAGGTCGACTGAGCGCCCTTTATCTTGTCGGTGCGAACCCGTTCACATTTATCCCGGGGAGCAGTCGGGTTGCCGAGGCCCTCGATAAACTGGATTTCCTGGTTGTTCAGGATCTCTTCCTCACTGAGGCCGCCAGCAAAGCCGACGTGGTCCTTCCTGCCGCCGGAACGGCGGAGAAAGAGGGGACCCTCACCAGCATCGAACGAAGGGTCCAGAAGGTCCGGAAAGCTGTCCCGGAGCCCGGGAAAAGCCTGGCGGACTGGAAAATCTTCACAAGGATCTTCGATTCCCTGGGTCTTTCGGGAATGGGGTATGCCTCTCCCGAAGAGGTTTTTCGAGAGATCTCTGAGGCGGTTCCCTACTACTCCGGTATGGATAGCGCTTCCCTGGAAGACGGAGGGGTTCAGTGGCCCGCCGCGGGCGGGGGCAGCGCCGGAACCACTCGCCTTCTGGAAAACGGGGTGCCTGCGGATAAGAAGAGGTTCTCCGCCGTTTCCCAATGGACGACGGGGAGCACGGAAGCCCAATACCCCCTCACCCTGATTGTGGGAGACCTTCTTTTCCATTCGGGCAGCTACAGCAGTTATTCCGAAAATCTCAATAAGATCGTTTCATCAGCCCACCTCCTGATCCACCCCATTATGGCGGCGGAAGCAGGGATCGCCAACGAAAGCACCGCCAGAGTCTCCTCCCGGAACGGGACAATAACGGTTCCGGTACGGTTCTCCGAGGATCTGGTCCCCGGGGCCCTGTTTTTCCCCAGGCACTTCGCGGATGCCAGGGTATCCGAACTGATGGTCCCCGGCCCGGGTGAAGAGTCGTTGACATCAGTCATCAACGTCAAGATCGAAAGAGCCGAGGAATAAGGAAGCGCATTATGGAGAACCTCTTTCTGTATCTGTTTGTCATCCTGATTAAGATCGTGGGGATCATAACCGTCGGCTTCGGCGGAGCGGCGATCATGAGCTGGGTGGAGAGAAAAGTAGCCGGCCGGATCCAGAACCGGAACGGGCCACTGTATGTTGGGCCGTTCGGTCTTTTCCAGCCTATCGCCGACGGTATCAAGCTTTTTCTCAAGGAGGATATCTTTCCGACCAAGGCGGACAAGGTCCTGTTCTTCCTTGCGCCGCTGATGTTCTTCGCTCCGGCCCTGATGACCTTTGCGGTCATCCCGATCGGGCCCCATCTCCAGGTCGCCGACGTCAGCATCGGGGTCATCTACATCCTCGCCATCTCGTCCATAGGCCTTTTCGGCATCGTTCTCGGAGGATGGTCTTCCAACAATAAATACGCGCTCCTCGGGGGGCTGCGCGCCGCCGCCCAGATGATCAGCTACGAAATCACCCTGGGCCTATCTGTTGTCGGCGTTCTCATCTATGCGGGGTCGCTCTCCCTGAACCAGATCGTGGCGGCCCAGAGCGGGGCCTGGCTCGGGTTTATACCCAAATGGTATATCTTCCCTCAGTTCCTGGGGTTTGCCCTGTTCTTGGTGTGCATGTTCGCCGAGACCAACAGGCTTCCCTTCGACCTTCCCGAGGCGGAGCATGAACTCGTCGCCGGGTATTTCGTCGAATATTCAAGCTTCCAGTGGGGGCTTTTCATGGCGACCGAATACGTGGCGCAAATTTCCATTTCGTGCGTCATGGTATCCCTCTTCCTCGGGGGATGGCTGCCTCTTCCCATCATCGGACCGATGATCGAGGGAGTCCTCCCTTCCGGCTTCGTTCTTTATATTATGCCGGTGGTCTGGTTCCTCCTGAAGGTTTGCTTCTTCATGTTCTTCTTCGTCTGGGTGCGCTGGACTATTCCAAGGCTGAGGTACGACCAGCTCATGTCCCTGGGGTGGAAGGTGCTGATCCCCCTGGCGCTGTTTAACGTATTCCTCGCGGGTGTCCTGCGGACAATCCAGATCACCTGATACGGGAGAGACCAAAGTGGGTTTGATGACCAACATCTTTCAGACGGACCTGATCAAAGGGTTAACCCTCACCATCAGGTACTTTTTCTCCAAGCCGGTTACCTTCCGGTACCCGGAGGTGCGCTACGAAATGACCGAGCGTTTCAGGGGAGCACACATCCTGAAACGAGATGAGAACGGAAGCGAACGGTGCGTCGGCTGCGGCCTCTGCGCGGAGATCTGCCCCTCCGAGGCGATCTATATCGAGACCTCCGAAGGGGATAACCGGGAGAGGGTTGTAGACCGCTACGACGTGGACCTGGGGCTTTGCATCTACTGCGGCTACTGCCAGGAGGTTTGCCCCGTGGATGCTGTTTTCCTCGGCAAAGATTATGAGCTGACGGTCACGGACCCCGGGAAATTGAGCGTGAGCAAGGATCAGATGCTCGTCAAGGGTGAAGATCCCCGGTACGATCACCTGTAGGAGCGAGGATATGGGTCTTTTAGAGATTTCTTTTTACTATTTCGCCATCGTGGCCATACTGACGGCCATTCTGGCCGTCACGAGGCCGAACCCCGTGTATTCGGTGCTGTTCCTGGTCGCCTGTTTTTTCCACGTAGCCGGCCTGTTTATCCTTCTGGGAGCCGAATTCCTCGCCGCCCTTCAGATTCTGGTACCGGCCGGGGCCCTGATGATCCTTTATCTCTTCGTGGTGTTCCTTTTCAACCTCACGGAGATAAAGGGCAGCAGGACCACCCATCGTCAGACTGCCATCGCCGGGATCGTCAGCCTGGTCCTTGTGGTTCTTCTGGTCATCCTAACCGTCCAGGGGATCTTTCCGGGGCCGTTTGAGGAACTGGTTCAGTCTCAGGTCGGGGATAACGTTTCCTACGTTGGTGGTTCCCTTTACACGACTTTCCTCTTCCCTTTTGAACTGGCTTCCCTGGTGCTTCTCGTCGTACTATTCGGAGCCATTGTCCTCGGGAAAAGGGAGGAACAGGAATGATCAGTCTTACACATTACCTCGTAGTCGCTACGATCCTGTTCATCATAGGTGTCATGGGCGTCCTCACGCGAAGGAACATCATCGTCATCCTTCTGTCCATCGAGCTCATGCTTACCGCTGTGAATATCAACTTTGTCGCGTTTTCGAGCTACCTGCATAACGCTACCGGACAGGTTTTCGTCTTCTTTGTCATGACCATTGCCGCTGCGGAAACGGCGCTTGGGCTGGCCATCGTTGTGACCCTGTTCCGAAACCTCGATTCCATTAACGTGGACGAGGTCAACCAGATGAAGGGCTAGGAGAATCAAACGATGACTGATGCCATAGTCCTGGTCCCTCTATTCCCCGCCCTGGGGGTACTGGCCAACCTGATCTTCGGGAGGAAGATGTCCGAATCGGCCGTCGGTATCATGGCGTGCGGAGCGGTGGGGGCGTCGTTCCTGTCCGCCGTGGTTTCCGTCCTGGGGCTCGCGGGAATGGGTGCGGGACACAGAACCGTTGAGACTGTTCTTTACCAGTGGATCGGATCGGGGAATTTCGCAGCCGACATTGGTTTCCTACTCGATCCTCTGTCATCGGTGATGATCCTCGTGGTCTCCGGAGTGGGGTTCCTGATCCACGTGTATTCCATCGGGTACATGCACCACGACAAAGGGTACCGGCGTTTCTTCCTGTTCATGAACCTTTTCGTCTTTGCCATGCTCATGCTGGTCCTGGGCAACAGCTTCGTCCTTCTTTTCGTGGGATGGGAAGGAGTGGGTCTTTGCTCCTACCTGCTCATCGGGTTCTGGTACACGAAGGACAGCGCGGCAGACGCTGGCCAGAAGGCTTTTGTGGTCAACAGGATCGGGGATTTCGGGTTCCTTTTGGGGATGCTCCTTGTCGTTGTCAACTTCGGCACCTTGTCGTTTACGAAGGTTTCTGCCGAAGCGTCCCACGTTTTTCACTCCGGCGATTTCATGGTCACCCTGATCACCCTTCTCCTGTTCCTTGGAGCAACGGGGAAATCGGCCCAGCTGCCGCTGCACATCTGGCTGCCCGATGCCATGGAAGGCCCCACCCCTGTTTCAGCACTCATTCACGCGGCGACCATGGTAACTGCCGGTGTTTACATGATATGCCGGAGCCACGCTCTGTTCACCCTCGCCCCGATGACCCTTACAGTGATCGCTACCGTCGGGTGCCTGACCGCTTTTTTCGCCGGAACCATTGCCCTTGTCCAGAACGACATCAAACGGGTCCTCGCCTATTCCACCGTCAGCCAGTTGGGCTATATGATGCTCGCGGCCGGAGTGGGGGCATATTCGGCGGCCATTTTCCATCTCATGACCCACGCTTTTTTCAAGGCCCTTCTCTTTCTCGCGGCGGGAAGCGTGATCCATGCCCTTTCCGAGGAGCAGGACATCAGGAATATGGGTGGGTTGAGAACCATTATGCCCACCACCTACAGGACCTTCCTCATCGCTTCGCTGGCCATCGCGGGAATCCCTCCCCTGGCCGGGTTCATGTCCAAGGATGAGATCCTCTATTCAACCTTTATCGCTGGTAACGGGCGCGGGTGGAACACGGTCCTGTGGTTCCTCGGGATCCTTACAGCTTTCATGACCGCTTTCTACATGTTCCGTCTGGTGTACAAGACGTTCCATGGTGAGAGCCGGCTGGACCCTGAGGTTAAGAAGCACGCCCACGAGTCCCCCCCGGTCATCACCGTTCCCCTCAGCATCCTGGCGTTCCTGTCGGTCGTTGGGGGGTTCCTGGGGATTCCCATACTTCTGAAATACAACGTCATTCACAACTGGCTCGGTCCACTGTTTGCAAAAGCGGCGCACCATGGCGGGGAAGCCGCTCATGCGGCCCACAGCCTCCTTACCGAGCTGAGCCTGATGGGCGTATCAGTCCTGGTGGCTACAGGAGGAATCCTCCTGGCGTTTGCCATTGTCCTCAGGAAGCCGGAGGTGTCGGAGGATCTCCGGAAGAACTTCGGCTTCCTTTATGATCTGTTCCTGAACAAATGGTGGGTGGACGAACTGTATCATTCCGTAGTGATCAGGCCTCTCTGGGCCCTGGCCGGGTTTTTCTGGACGGATTTCGACGAGAAGGGGATCGACGGTACCCTTCACGGAATTGCCGGAGGAGCGCAGGGATCGGGAAGCTGGCTTTCCAGGCTGCAGACCGGTTTTATCCAGAACTATGCACTTTCCATGGCTGTCGGCCTGGCCGTGATCCTGATATGGGCGCTGTTCTAAAGAAGCTCCATCAGCTTTCAGCCGTCGATGGACGGCGATAACCGGAAAGAGCTGAAATGAACGAATTGAACCTTCCCATCCTTTCGATAGTTACATACCTTCCGGCTGCGGGGGCGGTACTCATGGCCCTTTTTGTTTCGGGTCGCAACCACAGCGCGATCCGGTACACTGCACTCGGGATCGGGTTGGCGGACTTCGTCCTCTCCCTCCTCATCCTGCCTTATTACAAGGTGGGACAATCCGGATTCCAGTTGATGGAGAATACCGACTGGATACCGGGGCTGGGGATTCAGTACCAGATGGGAGTGGACGGGATCAGCCTCCTGCTTGTCCTGCTGACGACATTCCTGGGAGCCCTGGCCATCCTGTCTTCCTTTTCGGCCATCACCGAACGGGTCAAGGAATACATGGCGTGCCTCCTGATCCTGCAGACGGGGATGATCGGTGTTTTCTTTGCCCTGGATATCGTTCTTTTCTACGTGTTCTGGGAAGTCATGCTTATCCCGATGGCCCTTCTCATCGGGGTCTGGGGTGGCAAGAGAAGGATCTACGCCGCGGTCAAGTTCTTCCTTTACACCCTCGTCGGGAGCCTTTTCATGCTCATCGGGTTCCTCGTGGTTTACTTCTCCAACGGCGCGGTCAGCGGGATCTACACTTTTGATTTCCTCAGCCTTCTGAAGTCATCGCTGCCTTACAACATCCAGTTATGGGGGTTCTGGGCCCTGTTCCTCGGGTTTGCGATCAAGGTGCCCCTTTTCCCATTCCACACATGGCTCCCGGATGCCCACGTGGAAGCGCCGACCGCCGGTTCCGTTATCCTTGCCGGTGTTCTCCTCAAGATGGGTACGTACGGTTTTGTCCGTTTCTCCCTGACCCTTTTCCCGGAGGCGGCCGTAACAGCGACCCCGTTCATGCTCACCCTGGCGGTCATTGGGATCATCTACGGGGCCCTTGTGGCCTGGGTCCAGCCCGATGTTAAAAAACTGGTGGCCTACAGTTCCGTCAGCCACCTCGGATTCGTGATGCTGGGACTCTTCACCGGTACGGTCCAGGGAATCCAGGGCGGGGTCCTTCAGATGATCAACCACGGCCTTTCCACCGGAGCCCTGTTCCTTCTGGTAGGCGTTCTTTATGAAAGGCGCCATACGAGGATGCTTGACCAGTTCGGGGGTCTTGCGACGAAAATGCCGGTCTTCGCGGGAATCCTCGGTATCGTTACCTTCTCCTCCATCGGACTGCCGGGGCTCAACGGTTTTATCGGTGAGTTCCTCATCCTCCTGGGAGCTTTCAAGGCAAAGATGTACCTGTTCGGCGCTCTGGGTGCCACCGGCGTGGTTCTGGGAGCCGTTTATATGCTGCACATGTATAAGAAGGTAATGTTCGGCAAGATCACCCGGGAGGAGAATGAGAATATCAAGGATATGAACCGAAGAGAGATCCTGGTTCTTGCCCCTATCATTCTTCTCATCTTCTGGATCGGGCTGTATCCGAGGCCGTTTCTGAAGGTGATGGAACCTGCTGTCAATGACATCGTAGCCCGCTTCCAGGTCGAACCGGAGGAGAACAAGGGATCAGATTCCCATGCGGTTGTCATCTCCGAGATTAAAGCCAAGGAGCGAAGAGCGGACCTGAAATGGACCGCGGGCGATCTAATGATTGGAATTAAAGAGTGAGGGAGTGGGTCCCATGCTGAATATCCTTTTACCCGATTTCAGGGTCATCGCCCCAGAGTTGATCCTCACCGCGACGGCCTTTGCCATCATCCTCTTGGAAATGGTCACGCGATCGCGAAGTCACACGGCTTCCGCATCATTGGCTGTTTTTGGAAGTATCGCCGCGCTGGCGGCAACGGCAGCCACCTGGAACCTTAATCTATCAACTTTCGGGGATTCCCTTATTCTGGATCCCTACGCTTCCTTTTTCAAGATCATCTTCCTGATTGGGCTCCTCCTGTCCGTTTCCCTTTCCCTGAAGTTCGTTCAGGAAAGCGGGACCCAGGAGCACTCGGAATACTATGCCCTTATGGTCCTGGCCACGGTGGGGATGATGGTCATGGCCATGGGCCGGGAGTTGATCACGATTTTCCTCGGCCTGGAACTGCTCTCCATGCCCCTTTATATCCTGGCCGGCTTCTATAAGAAGGACACCCTTTCCAACGAGGCGGGCTTTAAGTATTTCGTCCTCGGCTCCTTTGCCACGGGGATCATGCTTTTCGGCATGTCTTACATCTACGGGGTATCCGGAAGCACCCACCTTCAGGTCATCGCGAGGACGATCCAGGACCATCCAACGGCCTTCTCCGACAAAGCCCTCTTCGTCGGCATCCTTCTGGTCCTGGTCGGTTTCGGCTTCAAGATCTCTGTGGTTCCGTTCCACCAGTGGACGCCCGATGTTTACCAGGGCGCGCCAACTCCGATT
This sequence comes from uncultured bacterium, assembly GCA_965603295.1. Taxonomy (GTDB): domain Bacteria; phylum BMS3Abin14; class BMS3Abin14; order BMS3Abin14; family BMS3Abin14; genus JAFGWO01. The sequence goes on from CBFDCL010000004.1 coordinate 21,125, forward strand.
ACCGCATTCATGTCCGCGGGTCCCAAAGCTGCAGGGCTGGCTGCCCTGATCCGGATCTTTGTGGAAGCCACCCCCCGGATGGGTCAGGAGTGGGAACTTATTGTCAGCGTCCTGGCGGTCCTTACCATGACAGTCGGGAACCTGACGGCCCTGGCCCAGACCAATCTGAAAAGGATGCTGGCCTATTCGTCCATCGCCCACGTGGGGTACATCCTCATCGCTCTGGTGGCGTCGGTGGGTGGACATGCGGACAGAGCCTTTTCCGCCATCATGTTTTATATGCTGGCCTACACCTTCATGAATATCGGGGCCTTCGGCATCCTTGTTTTCATGAAACGAGAAGCGATCGTCAACGAGAACCTCGATGACTTCATCGGCCTTTCCTGGAGATCCCCAGGCGCGGCCCTTGCCATGCTTGTGTTTCTCTTTTCCCTAGCCGGGATCCCTCCCACCGCTGGATTTGCCGCGAAGCTCTCCGTTTTCTTCGCCGCTATCCAGGGAGAATATTACTGGCTGGCTATCATCGGAATATTGAACAGCGCCGTGGCCGCGTACTATTACCTCCGTGTCGTGGTCTACATGTACATGAGGGAACCGGAAGGGGCGTTTTCGAAGGCGTCCTCATCTCCCTTCCTCTGGACAGGGATCGCACTGGCTTTGGCAGGAACGATTGTTCTTGGCATCCTTCCCGGCAGTTTTCTGGAAAAAGCGAGGGTTGCTGTTTCCATGCTCCTGGGGGCATGAAAAACGGGCACCCGGAAAAACGCTGATAATCAACTCCATTTAAATGGCGCCTTTTGGCGCCGTTTTTTTACCTGTGATAAGAGGCCTGTTCCCGATTCAACGGTGTGATGTCTTATGAAGACTGTTTCCGATAAAACCCGGGGGACGCTCCTGACGATAGCCGGAGTGATCGTTCTCTCTCCGGACGCCCTCCTTATTTCCAGCGTGAGTGTCGACACGTGGACCCTGGTGTTCTGGCGAGGCCTCCTGACAGCCGCGACCCTTACTGTTTCCCTGATTGTCGTTCACGGAAAAGGGACCCTTCGGGAAGGGTTCAGGATCGGGATTCCGGGTTTCTTTGTGGGAGTGTTTTTCGCGGCCAGCACCATTTCTTTTGTCACGTCCGTTCGAATGACGACGGCAGCCAACACCCTGGTCATCGTGGCGGCTATGCCTCTGGTTGCAGCTGTCTTTACGCGTGTTTTCCTCGGAGAAAAGGTCCCGGTAAGGACCTGGGCGGCCGTGGTCATCGGTTTTTCCGGGATAGGGCTGGTGTTTTCCGGGAGTCTTGCCGGCGGCAGTCCCCTCGGGGACCTGCTGGCCCTTGCCACAGCGTTCCTCATGGCTGCCAACTTCGTAATAATAAGAAGGTTCAAAAAGGTCAACATGATCCCCGCGGTGGTGTTGAGCGGGTTGATGACCACCTTCCTGACAGGTTTTCTTGTGAACCCGGTTCCTCTTTCAACCAGTGATATTTTTCTCCTGACGGTCATAGGAACTGTCGTCCTTCCTGTTCCCCTTGCAGTTATGACCGTTTCTCCAAAACTGATCCCGGCCGCGGAAGTAAGTCTGATCATGCTTCTTGAAACCTTCCTCGGACCTTTCTGGGTCTGGCTGGCCCTTGCGGAACGTCCTGAGATGGAAACCGTCCTGGGAGGCAGCATCCTGATCTTTACCCTCGTGGTGCATGCGTGGGTAGGGATGGGGAAATCTGGCAATCGCGCCTCGTCTGTGATTTAATATTTTGCGAAGATCAAAAACGGAAAAAACCTGTGAAGCGGAGGATTTAATGAAGATAGAAAAAGATAAAATGGTGTCTATCCACTATACATTAAGGGATGAATCCGGAGGGGTAATGGACTCGTCCAGGGATCGTGATCCCCTTGACTTTATTCAGGGCTCCGGACAGATCATCCCCGGGATTGAAAAAGCCCTGGAAGGCAAGGAAGCAGGTGAAGAGATGTCCGTGGTCGTAGAGCCGGAGGAGGGTTACGGACGCCGGGATGAATCCCTTGTCTACCAGGTACCCAAGGACCAGTTTCAGGGCATCGACGAAATCGAAGTAGGGATGTGTTTCCAGGTCAACGCGGGGGATGGGCCCCTCCTCATGAACGTGGCCTCGGTGGAGGAAGACGGTATCGTCCTGGATGGGAACCATCCCCTTTCCGATATGCAGCTGTCTTTTGAAATTTCCATCGTCAACGTAAGGGATGCTTCAAAAGAGGAACTTGAAGGGAACGGGCACGGTAAGGGATGCGAATGCTGCTGAAAATTCTTGGATAAAATCGCGAAATTCTGAGTAAAAAGAATGCTCCACCGTTGACCTAAAGTTGGATCCGAAAGAAATTGAAAAAGAGAAATCTGGCCCTGATCTTTTACGTTTAACGGGCAGCAGCCCCCCTATTCCCGGGGTGAATGATGAAAAAATACATCCCCACTGAAATTTCCGAATTCTTTCCGGATCTGTTTTTCTCCCTTGACCGGGAAGGGATGTTTCTGGACGGTGATTTTTCCCGGACCCCTTCCCTCTTCCCCACCCGTGAAAAACTCATCGGCCAATCCATTGAACAGGTTCTACCGGGTAAGATCGCCACAGCGGCAAAGGACCGTTTTGACGATGCAATGAGTTCCGGGTTGGAGAAGTATTTCGAGTTCTCCGTGGACGGCCCCGGATGGCCGACTCAGTTCGAAGCTCGCTTCTTCCCGGTCCGCCAGGATCGGGTGATCATGGTGCTAAGGGACATCACCCAGAAGGCCAGGTTCCGGGGATCCGTTGATGACGAAAAGGAACAGTACCGCAATATGTTCGAGCGGTACCCCGTCCCGATGATGGTGGTGGATGTGGACACCCTGCGTTTCCTCAATGTCAATGATGCGGCGGTAGACCATTACGGTTATTCCAGGGATGAATTTCTCGGGTTCACCATATGGGATATCAGGCCGCCCGAGGAGGTGAAAGGGGCGGCTCACCGGATTCAATCCATGGAAGGGAAGGACGAACACCTCGGTATCTGGAAACATCGCAGGAAGGATGGAACCGTGATCCTGGTGGACATCCTTTCCCACGAGATCATCTATGAGAAAAAATCCGCGAGACTTGTGCGGTGCAACGATGTGACCGAACAGATCCGGGGAAGGGAAGCCCTTGCCGAAAGCGAGGAAAAGTTCCGCAGCATTGTGGAATCCTCCCCAATGGGGATCCACATGTACCGTATAGATGAAGATGGTCAACTTCGGTTCGTCGGGGCGAATCCGGCTGCGGACAAGATCCTCAATGTGAAAAACAGCCAGTTCATCGGCCTGACAATCGAGGAGGCCTTCCCGTCTGCCATCAACACCGAGATACCGGAGAAATACCGGGAAGCCGCGATAAAGGGGACCCCGTGGTACACCGAACAGGTGGATTACGAGGATGAAAAGGTCAGGGGTGCCTTCGAGGTGTTCGCTTTTGGAACGGGCCACGGAACCATGGCCGCGATGTTTCAGGAGATAACCGACAGAAAAAAAGCGGAAGAAGCTCTCGTTGAAAGTGAGGAAAAATTTCGGACGGCGTTTAACACAAGCCCGGACTCTATTACCTTAAGCCGCCTGGAGGATGGAGTTTTCCTCGAGGTTAACGAGGGTTTTTTTAGTTTAACAGGATATACCCGAAAGGAAATAATCGGGAAATCCTCCCTCCAGATAGACCTTTGGGTGGACACGGATCAGCGGATGGAGCTGCTCGAACGGATCGGGACGGCAGGGAAGGTGGAAAACTTCGAGATCGTCATGAAGATGAAGGATAACAGCACAAAAACGGCCCTGTTATCGGCACGGTCGATCCTACTCGATGGTGCACCGCACCTGTTAAGCGTATCGCGGGATATTACCGAGATCAAAAAGCAGAGGGAAGCCCTTTCGTCCAGTGAGGAAAAGTTCCGGGCAGCTTTTGAAACCAGCCCGGATTCCATCCTCATTGTCGACCAGGAAAACAGGGTCATCAGGGATGTGAACCAGGGTTTTGTGACCACAACGGGGTTTTCCAGGGAAGAAGTCCGGGGCTCCTCCTCCGATGACTTCGGAATCTGGGAAACCGCTTCCGACAGGGACCGGTTCTATGAAGCGGTTGGAGAGGAAGGGACAACCGATGGGTTCGAGGCAAACTTCCGGTTAAAGGACGGTTCCGTTAGAAGAGGTCTGCTCTCGGCCCGCACCCTGAACCTTTCGGGAAACCCGCACCTCCTGGTGACGGTCAGGGATATTACCGGACTCATGGAGGCTCACCAGCAGCTGCGCGCATCCCTGGCCGAGAAGGAGGTCCTTCTCCGTGAGATCCACCATCGGGTCAAGAACAACCTCCAGGTGGTGTCAGGCCTTCTGGAGCTGCAGTCCCGTCACGTCACCGATCCGGGCAGCCGGTTAATTTACAAGGAGAGCCAGAGCCGGATCATTGCGATGTCACTGATCCACGAGGAACTCTACCAGACCGATGACCTTGCCCGTGTGTACTTCCCACATTACATCCAGACCCTTTGCGATAACCTCATGCTCTCTTACGGGGTCGGGAAAGAGCGGATTCAGCTCATTATCGAGGCTCAGGAAACAAACATAGTGGTAGATACCGCTATCCCGTGTGGCCTGATCGTAAACGAACTGGTCACCAACGCCTTGAAACACGCCTTCCCCGACGGGCGAAAGGGCCAGATTCATCTGAACTTCAGCCGCCTGCCCGGGGAAAAGTACGAGCTGATTGTCAGCGACGACGGAATCGGTATCCCGGGAAACCTTAATATTGATGATCTGCCTTCCCTCGGCATGCAGATTGTCAGCATCCTCGTTCAGCAGATGGGAGGCACTATTGAAATGAAAAAGGAAAAAGGTACTGTTTTCAGGGTTACCTTTGGGGAATATTACGAGGCCGGGACAACGCTTTATTAAGGTTCCCGGGAACCGAAGGTTCGGAGGCTTTCCATAATCAGCCTGCCGGTGGATAGTTAACAGGTCCGAACCGACAGGAATGTCCCAAGGGACACAGGCACTGAAGGGATGGTTGACTTGATCCAGGAAAATGAACTCATCATCCTGCTCGTAGGTCTCGGTGGTGTTCTTTATATCGTTTTTAACAAAAACCGTTTAACGCGCATTCCCGGTTTTAAGATCCTGTTCACCTCTTACATGATCCTGTTCACCGGTTGGGTCCTCACTGTGGCGGAAGGGTTCTTCTTGGGCTCCCTTGTCAACGTCCTGGAACACATGTGCTATGCTGCCAGTTCCCTCCTTGCTGCCTTCTGGTGCGGGACGGTTTGTGGGAAAGACAAGGGGGCTGAATGAACATCATCTGCCTCCTAGATCTGGCAGCGGTGGCAGGATCCCTTCTCGCCCTTGTTGCCTTGTTCCGGGCTCGAAGGGAGGTCCCTTTTCGGGCGGCCTGGTTTCTTTTCCTCTTCGTCATGATCCTCACTGCATCCCGGGATCTCGGAAATTTCATCGAATGGACCGGATTGACCGGGTGGTTCGATCCCATCGAGGACTACCTTGAGGTCCTCGCTGCGACACTATGGGTTTTTTTCTTCTACACCTTTTTCCAGAGCATCACGGAAAAGGAGATCAGGGAGATCAAGGAACTTGATGAAAAGATCCTTGACGGTTCACCGGTGGCTTTTGTCCTTCACAATGCGGAGATGCGTGTTATCAGGGTGAGCAGGGCATACCAGAAAGTCATTGGACTCCCGCCCGACCACGTCGTCGGAAAAACTCTCGATCAGTTCATGCCGGACGGCTCGGAAAAAAAGGGGATCGTCGGACGCCTGGCAAAGGTGATGGAAAACGGAACCCAGATAGGTCCTGACGATATCAAATCCCCTTTCGAGGGGCGATATCTTCGCGAGACCATACTTCCCATTTTCGATGATGCGGGGAAAGTGACACACACACTTGGCGTTCTAGAAGATATCACCGAACGGAAAAAAACCATGGATGCCCTGAGGGAGAGTGAAAAAAGGTACCGGACGCTGTTCCAGGGGACTCACGATGGAGTCGCGCTCCACGAGATACAGGAAGATAGACGGCCAGGCCGATTTCTACAGGCCAATGAGACTTTCTGTAAAATGGTGGAACGTTCGAAAGAGGAAATTTCAGGAATGACGCCCCTGGATGTCATGGAATCGGAGGACAAGGCCGAAGGTGAATCCCAAGACAGCTCTTTTGGGGCCGGCCACTCCATGTTCTTCGAAAGGACCCTGATCACCGGATCCGGCCGCCTGGTCCCCTGTGAGATAAGATCCGATATCCTAAAGGTCGGCCAGAAATCGGTGGTCCTCTCCATTGTGCGAGACATCACCGAGAGAAAGGAGGACGAGGAAAGGATCCGCGCCTCTCTGACCGAAAAGGAGATCCTCCTCCGTGAGGTCCACCACAGGGTCAAGAACAACCTCCAGATCGTTTCCGGGCTCCTGAACCTTCAGTCGAACAACATCATCGATCCCGAGATAAGGGCTGTTTGCCGGGAAAGTCAGAGCCGGATCATGACCATGGCCCTGGTCCACGAAAAGCTGTATCAGAGTGCCGATATGTCCCGCGTCCACTTTGATCACTATATCCGGACCCTCTGTAAAAACCTTATGATTTCTTACGGAGTCCGGGATGGGCGCATCAAGCTGGAGATTGATTCATCGGTGGCTGAAATGGTCATGGATACCGCCATCCCGTGCGGCCTGATCATCAACGAGCTCGTGACAAACGCCTTGAAACATGCTTTTCCGGATGGACGCCGAGGTCGGGTGAACCTGTCCTTCCGCCAGATCCCGGGCAGCCAGGAAAGGGAAGGGACCGGGGCCTACAAACTGGTCGTTAAGGATAACGGGGTGGGGCTCCCCCAGGATCTGGATATAGGGAACACAAAGTCCCTCGGTCTGAAACTGGTGGGGGCCCTGGTGGACCAGTTGGCGGGGACCCTTGAGGCAGACAGCGAGGAAGGGGCCTGCTTCAAATTATTGATCCGGGAATATCACGAAGCGGGCACCGTGCTTTTCTGATGATCCTCCCTTACCCTATGGGACCCGGCTGGGAAGAGGGCCATCCGGCTGCGATTGACCACCTGGCTTTATCAGGGTATTTCCCTTTTTCATATTTTCAAGCGCCATTGGTACCTGACCTTTTTCCGGAGGTCCCTGGACGGGGATTCATCGGATGCTGAAGATTGAAAACCTTTCCAAGTCTTATGGCAGCCAGACCCTTTTCGAGGGTGTCACCGTCACCCTCAACAAAGGGGAACGGGTGGGTCTGGTGGGCCGGAACGGACACGGGAAAACTACCCTGCTACGTCTTATCACGGGAGAGGAACATCCGGACGGGGGGAAAATCGGCATCCCCAAAGGATATCGGGTAGGGTATCTGCGGCAGGAACTGGTTTTCCTGCGGCCCACCGTGCTTGAGGAAGCGGCGGAGGCTCTCCCGGTGGACCAGACCTGGCGCGCGGAAAAGGTCCTGGCCGGCCTGGGGTTTTCAAAAGAGGACATGGATCGTCCTCCCGGGCATTTCTCCGGGGGGTTTCAGGTCCGTCTCAACCTTGCGCGGCTTCTGGTTTCCGATACGGACCTTCTCATTCTGGACGAACCCACGAACTACCTGGATGTTGTGGCCATCCGGTGGCTGGAAAAATTTTTCCTCACCTGGAAAGGGGAGCTTCTCCTGGTTACCCACGACCGGAGTTTCATGGACTCTGTGATCACCCACACCATGGGGATCCACAGGCAGAGGGTCCGGAAAATGGAGGGAAAAACGGGGAAATATTATTCGCAAATCGCACAGGAGGAGGAAATCCATGAAAGGTCACGGATCAACATCGAGAGAAAACGCCGTCAAACGGAGGATTTTATACGGAAGTTCCGGGCGAAGGCACGCCTTGTAGGCCTTGTTCAGTCACGCATTAGAACCCTGGAAAAACAGAAGGTCCCAGAGCGGCTGGGAACCATAAAAACCCTGGATTTTTCCTTTCGTTGGGCCCCCTTTGAAGCCAGGATGCTTCTGGAAACGGAAAACCTTGCCTTTGGCTGGTCCGTTTCACAACCCGTCCTCTTTTCCGGCCTTCGCCTTCGTGTGAGCAGGGGAGACCGGATCGCTGTGGTGGGCAGCAACGGAAAGGGAAAGACCACCCTTCTTCGGGTTATCAACGGAGAACTGGAACGCAGCTCCGGGGAAGTAAAGATCCACGGGAAAACGCGGATAGGTTTTTTCGGACAAACAAACATACAGCGCCTCGAAACCATGAGAACCGTGGTCGAGGAACTCGTTGCCGCTGATCCGGACCGCTCCCTTGAAAAATCCCGGGCGATAGCCGGCAAAATGATGTTCGAAGGGGATGCCGCCCTCAAGAAGATCGGGGTTCTATCAGGAGGGGAAAAGAGCCGCGTTCTCTTAGGGCGCATGCTCCTGGAACCCCATAATCTCCTTCTCCTTGATGAACCGACCAACCACCTGGATATGGACTCGGCCGAGGCCCTCCTCGAGGCTCTGGAGGAGTTTGAGGGAGCCGTGATCATCGTTACCCATAATGAGATGTTCCTTCACAGGCTGGCACAGAGACTGGTTGTTTTCGACCGGGGAAGGGTCTTTGTTTTCGAGGGGACCTACGACCGATTCCTGGACGAGGTCGGTTGGTGGGCCGAAAACATCTCCGAGGATCAGGGTCGGGACCGACCCCTTTCGGTCCAGCATGGTTTTGCGGAACCGTCCAGGGAATCGATAAGTATCAGGCAGAAAGGCAGGACCCAATCCAGGAAGGAAACGAAAAGGGAAACGAGAAAGGAAAGGGCCCGGATTCTCCAGGAAAGATCACGGCGGATTGCTCCCCTGCAGGAGGAGAGCGCCCGTCTGGAACGGTTAATCGGCGAACTGGAAATACGGATAAAAATGACCAACGATCAGCTGATACGGGCTTCCGCCGAAAAAAATGGCGAGAAGATCACCGAACTGTCCCGGGATCTGCATGGTCTGAATCAGGACGTGGAAAGGTGCTATGATGATCTGATGGCTGTTTCCCATCAACTGGAAAAGGCGAGAAAGGAATGGGACGGAAAGATCGAAAACAGTGACCGGTAGCGGTCCTGAGTCCCCGCCGTTCGGTATCTAGTATGGGATAACCAGGAGTATCCGTTGGTAGATCTGAGCGAACCATTGAAAATCGTTGTAATGGATGGTTACACTCTTAATCCCGGGGACCTGTCGTGGGAGGTTCTCGAGAGGCTGGGTCCCTGTACCATCCACGACAGGACCGAGCCATCCCTGGTCATGGAAAGGGCCCGGGATGCCGAAGTGCTCCTCACCAACAAGGTGATTCTGGGCGCCGCTGCAATCAGGTCCCTGCCCCGATTGAGATACATCGGGGTGCTGGCCACAGGTTATAACGTTGTGGATGTGGCGGCGGCAGGGGAACGCCGGATCGTCGTCACAAATGTGCCGGAGTACGGGACAGCGTCCGTTGCCCAGATGACCTTTTCCCTCCTTCTGGAACTGGCCAGCGGGGTGGGGGTTCATTGGGAGGCGGTAAAAAGGGGGCGCTGGTCATCGAGCCCCGATTTCAGTTTTCACGACCAGCCCCAGGTTGAACTAAGCGGTTTGACCCTGGGAATCGTGGGGTTTGGCCGCATCGGCCGTGCAGTGGCGAAACTGGCCTCCGGTTTCGGCATGGATGTCCTTGTCCAAACGAAGACCCCCCGATGCGGTGACGGGATGTCCTATGTTGATCTGGATAGCCTCTTTAGGACCAGTGATGTGGTGAGTCTTCACTGTCCTCTCACACGGGAAACGGAGGGAATGGTAAGCCAGCGCCGTTTAAACCTCATGAAACGGTCCGCGTTCCTGATAAACACTGCCCGTGGGCCTCTCGTGGACGAGGATGCCCTGGCCAAAACCCTCAATGCGGGGGGAATTGCAGGGGCTGCCCTCGATGTTCTGTCCACCGAACCCCCCACCGAGGACAATCCTCTTTTTTCCACTGTGAACTGCATTATCACCCCACATATAGCATGGGCAACTTTGGCGGCGAGAAAAAGGCTTATGGAACTGGCGGTGGGCAATTTGACGGCGTGGATGAATGGACAACCAATAAATACGGTCGGTTGATGATCCAGGAACCAAGATTTAAAATCCAAGAGAAATCCTGTCTGTTCAGTCAACCAACAGGATAAAATTGATTACATTTTTTTCCAATATTTTGTGCTCGAAACTTTTTTTGGATCTTGGATTCGAACAAGGAGCCTTCAATGAGCAACCATTTACCCATCGTTGATCTTCGTTCCGACACCGTCACAAAACCGACGCCGGAGATGAGACAGGCGATGGCCGAAGCCGAGGTAGGTGATGATGTCTACCAGGAAGATCCGACGGTGGACCGTCTCCAGGAGATGGCCGCCCGTACCCTCGGTTTCGAAGCCTCCCTTTTTGTCCCAACCGGGACAATGGGGAATCAGGTGGCTCTCGCGGTCCATGGAAAACCGGGTGATGAGGTGATCTGTGATTCGGAAAGCCACATCATTCACTATGAGATGGGGGCCATGGCGGCCCTTTCCGGGCTTCTTCCGAGAGTCCTGTCGGCCCAACGCATCTTCCCCACGGCAGACCAGGTAAAGGCTGCTTTCCGGCCGGACATTTCCTACCTGGCCCGCACGGGGGTTGTTTCCCTGGAAAACTCCCATAACAGGGGCGGCGGGGCGGTGATGCTCCTCGCCCGGCAAAAAGAGATCCAGGAAGTATCCCGGGAAAAAGGCATCCCGGTTCACCTGGATGGGGCACGGATCTTCAACGCTGCGGCTGCCCTCGGTGTTGAGGCTTGTCAGGTGGCGGACGGGTTCGATTCGGTGATGTTCTGCATTTCCAAAGGGCTCGGAGCCCCCGTCGGTTCCCTACTCTGCGGCTCGGGAAATTTTATCGGGGAAGCTAGAAGGGTCAGGAAACGGTTCGGAGGAGGAATGAGGCAGGTGGGTGTGCTCGCGGCGGCGGGGATCCTGGCAATATCGAAGATGACATCCAGACTTACCGAGGACCATCGCAATGCCCACCTTCTGGCAGAGGGGCTTGCCGAAATCCCGGGGATCACCATCCCTGTCATGCCCGAAACCAATATCCTTATTTTTGAAGTCGATTCCCAATGGTTCGACTCGGAGGTCCCGGACGATGGCAACTACGCCGCCGCCTTTGTCCGTCATCTGGGCAAATTCGGAGTCCTCGCCCTTGCCCTCGATGCAAAAAAAGTGCGCCTGGTGACCCACTACGATCTCCCGACAGACGCCGTGGAAAGGACTTTAAAAGCAGTAAGAAAAATTGAGTATTGAGAATTGAAAATTAAAGACAGTGACCAGTAATTGGGAATTGGTAATTTATGATTCAAAAAAATGTGCAGAGAAGCACTCTGCGGGTTCGCCAATTATTTATCATTAATAACTAATCATCGATTTTAACTCTCAAACCCAAAACTCTCCAATGAGATCGCTTCACGCAAATATCAGCTCTCGATGACTGCGTTTTCAATTTTTAACGCTCAATTCTCAACTCTCAATCCTCAATCTGTCCCTGTGTTTCCACCGATCTTCGTGGTTTAATATCCATATGTCTACCCACCTCAAATTTTTCGCAACCTGCCCCAGGGGTGTGGAAGATCTCCTTTCAGAGGAGCTGCGGGCTCTGGGAGGGAAAAACGTGCGGTCCACCCGTTCGGGGGTGAATTTCGAGGGGAGCCAGGCTGCTGCTTTCGCCGCGTGTCTCTGGTCCAGAGTGGCCGGGCGTATCCTCTACCCCCTTTTGAAATTCCCCATCCGGTCAGCGGAGGACCTTTACGAGGGCATAAAGGGATATCCCTGGGAGAATCATCTGGACCCATCCGGGACCCTGGCGGTGAACGCAGGGGTGACCGCTTCGGAGCTCACCCACTCCAGATACGCGGCGTTAAAATCCAAGGATGCCGTGGTGGACCGTTTCCGGGACCGTACCGGAAAACGTCCCTCTGTCCGTACCGTAAGACCGGACCTGAGGATCAACGTCCACGTTCATAAAAACTTTGCCACGGTGAGTCTGGACCTTTCCGGGGAGAGCCTGCATCTGAGGGGTTACCGCACCGAAAAGGGCACTGCTCCGCTGCGGGAAAACCTCGCGGCGGCCATCCTGATAAGAGCCGGATGGCCTGAAGCAGCTGCCAGAGGACACCCTTTCGTGGACCCCATGTGTGGTTCGGGGACTCTACCCATCGAAGCGGCTCTCATAGCTGGCGATATCGCTCCAGGCCTCGGGCGGGAGCACTTCGGGTTCCTGGGGTGGAAAGGATTCGAACGAGGTGTCTGGAGGACCCTTCTCGTTGATGCCCGGTTCCGGGCGAAGGAAGGAAAAAAACACCTTCCGGTCATTTCGGGATACGATTGGGACGAAGAAGCGTTGAAAGTCGCCCGAGGGAACCTGAAACGCGCGGGACTGGAGGGAAAGGTCCTGTTTGAACGCAGGGATATCCGCTCCTCATTTACAGACAGGGTACCTGGAAAAACGGGTATGCTGGTGGTCAATCCCCCATACGGTCAGCGACTGGATGCGGGGAAGGACTTAAAACCCCTCTATGGCGCCCTTGGAAGAACCCTGAAAACAGGATTTCCGGGATGGGGTGCGGCTGTTTTTACCGGGCAGCCGGAACTGGGGAAGGAAACGGGACTCAGGGCCCACAGAAAGCACGTTTTTTTTAACGGCCCTATCCGGTGCGAACTGCTGCACTTCCAGATTCATGGAAAATCTGAAAACGGTGTATGAATCCGGAAAGTGGGAAGGATGTTTCCCTTCGGGACCTGCTTGATTTCGGGCAGCCGCAGCGTGTAATCTATCCGATGACTTCAGGGGAAAACGGGGTTTTTCCGGTCCGTTCGCCACCCCCCCACGGTCGTTCGGGAAGGCAGACAAGGAGGTCTGATCATGGCTGGGGTATCTCACCGCGATTTTGAAAAAGCACTCTCAATCGGCCGTCCGCCCAACATCTTGCGACTCTTCCCGAACTCGAGGGCACTCATCGTCAGCGGCAAGGCTATCGATCGCGCGCTCATCGCCCGGGGAAAAGCCATGACTATCGCCGCCAACGGACGCAACCAGTTCATCCTCCGGGGAGTCCTTGCGGCAGCTCAGAGAGCCAACGCCGCTGTCATTGTCGAGATCGCTAAATCAGAGGGGGGAAGCAGTGCATACTGTGCGGTGAATTTTTGGAACCTCGCACGGATAGTGGATTCTTTCGCCAACGAAATGGGGGTCACGGTACCTGTGGCGATCCATGCCGACCACTACGGGATCAAGGGGGATCCGGATGTGGAGAACGCACGGGTGGAGATCCCCTCCATGTTCGATGCCGGGATCACTTCCATCGCTATCGATGCGTCCCACCTGCCCGACGAGAGGAACCTCCTGGCCAGCCTGGAACTGTCGCAATATGTTCCCGGGTGGGCCGGACTCGAGACCGAAGTGGGCGAGATCAAGGGTAAAGAGGGGCTATCAACGGCGGATGAAGCCCTCTTTCTCATCCAGGGTCTCAATGCACACGGTATTTTCCCCGACTGGATCGCCCTTAACAACGGCACCACCCACGGTATCGAGGAAAGTGAGGCCGGCATCCAGGTGGAGTTGACCGAGGAGATTCACAGGGCCCTGAAACCGTACGGAGTGTCCGGGGCCCAGCACGGAACCTCCGGCAACAGCAGCGAGAGGCTGCGCCGCATCGCCTCCGAAACGGCCACCACCAAGGCCAACGTGGCCACCGCCCTGCAGATGATCTCATGGGGGGTCCAGGTCAACGACTTCGGCAACGCCCAGCTGGACGGAGAAGGAGAATTTATCCGCGCTCACAGGGCCGGTGCGACTGATGAGGTCTGGGATGAGATGAAAGCGTACGCGGCGGAAAAAGGATGGAAAAAGGGAGACTATAAAAAACTTAACCTGCCTTTCGAGAACAGGCTCACAGGGCAGACGAAAGATGTTCGGGAAAGGATGGCCGGTGCCGTGGAGGATTTCGTTTTTACCCTTCTCACGGACATCTTCAATGCCGAAGGCACGGCGCCTCTGGCTGTCGAGGCGATCCTCGCGGCCGGCTCCCACGACCTCGGGCCCAAGGCGGTCCGTGTGGAGGACCCGGCCCGGTGGACCCCCGAGAAGATCCATGAAAGGGCCGAAGCCCTGGATTCCAACAAAGGGCCTTCGGGTGATTTCGAGGATTGACCATAACGATCGGTGATCGTGGAATATTTTCGGGCGGAAAACAGAGGTAGCTTTCCAATTATGGGGAAAGGCGGGTTTGTCATGAAAGGGAAAACAGTCGTTTTCATACTGGGGACAATCCTTTTGGCCCCGTCCCTGCTTTTCGGGATGGCCTCCTTTGACTTCCCGGTGGTCGCTCCGGTGGTTTCCTTTGTTCAGGGCGATGTCACGGTGAAGGGGGACGGCGCCGCCGAATGGGTCGCCGCCGAGGTGGGAAGGCTCCTCGCGTCAGGGGACACCATCAAGACGGGCTCATCGTCCAGGGCGGAGATCTCCTGCGCCACAGGCAAGATGCGCCTTTACGAAAACACGGTGATCATTGTCCCGGAAGTGGTGGATGAAGGGGACAAGAAGGACATCCGGCAGGTAGATCTTGACGACGGGACCGGTCTTTTCCGTATCAGGAAACGAGGTGTTGAGAACGGGTTCGAGGTTCGGACCTCCAACATCATTGCCGGTGTAAAAGGGACCCTCTTTGGCGTACAGCACGGGAAAAAGGAACGTTATTCGAAAGTGGCCGTGTATAGAGGCGTTGTCGCGGTGTCCGATACGGAAAGAACCCCCGGGACATTGACCCTGTTGAGAAGAGGCGACGTTCTGGAAGTGATAAAACGGTCCGGTTTTGGGGAAGCCGAGGAATTCGGCCCGGATAACGTCTGGTGGAAGTGGAAACGGTTAGACTCTCTGATACTGAATCCCCCTGATCCGGAGAAGGATGGTTCCGATGATTCCGGGCACAGTGACCCTCAGGAATGATCCCCCCTTCGGTACGCCGGTCAACCGTGCATCCTCTGATGCGTAGGGTTTCGTCCTTAGGTTTTTCACGCGACCCAAGGGGTTCCTTCCAGCCCGCATGAGGATCCTCCTCCTGTCGGCTTACGATGCGCCCAGTCACCGCCGGTGGCGGGAGGGACTGGTCCGTCACCTGGACGATCTCCAGTGGACCGTTCTGACTCTCCCGCCCAGAAACTTCGCCTGGCGAAGCAGGGGCAACGCCCTGACCTGGGCCATGGGGGAAAAGGAAGAACTGCGAAGAGAGTTCGACCTTGTGCTGGCCACATCCATGACAGACCTTGCCTCCCTGCGCGGGATAGCGCCGTCCCTTTCCCGGATTCGGGCCATCGTTTATTTCCACGAGAATCAGTTTGCTTATCCCGAGAGGGCTGCCCGGAAGGAATACCCGAACTATAAGCTCACCAATCTGTACACTGCTCTGTCGGCCGACAAGGTGGTGTTTAACTCCCGGCACAATAGGGAGACTTTCCTTGCCGGAACCAGTGATTTCCTTAAACGAATGCCTGACGGGATTCCCGGTGGGGTTGTCGAGGACCTGGAAGAAAGAACTCGGGTTCTTCCGGTACCTCTGGAGGAGGCCTGCTTTTACGGAGGCCTTGAACAACCCTCCGGACCGGTGAGGATCCTTTGGAATCACAGGTGGGAGCACGACAAGGCACCGGATCGTTTTTTTGCCGCACTCGACCGGCTCAAGGAGGAAGGCGTCCCATTCCTCGTTCATGTCCTTGGGCAGAAGTTCCGCGAGATTCCGGCGGTGTTTGCCCAGGCGCGGGAACGTCTGGGGGAAAAGGTTGGGGAGTGGGGGTTCATCGAGGACGAGAAACAGTACAGAAAGATTTTAAGGGCCAGTGACGTGGTGGTGTCTACGGCCCTCCACGATTTTCAGGGACTGGCCGTCATGGAGGCGGTAGCGGCCGGATGTCTACCGGTTGTCCCCGACCGCCTTGCCTACCGGGAATTCTTCCCGGAGAGGTGCCGTTTCCCGTCCCGGCCGGAGGAACCAGGAGCCGAATCCGCCGAACTGGCCAGACGTCTCGCCGTTCTCTGCAATGATCCCGCGGGAACCAGGAACACCCCCGTTCCCGACCTGAGTGAACTTTCTTGGAAGGTTTTAGAATCGGAATATCGGGAAATAATCGAGGAAACGGCCGGGAAAAATGTTTGAGGTTTGAAGTTTGAAGTAGAGACCAGGTCCAACGTCCAATGTCCAACGTGTATTCCTTTGGGCTATGGATTTTGGCTTGCCTATCCTCAATCATCAGCTTTCATCTTGGATTTTGGATCTATTTTCCTGCCCTGAGCAAGCTGGAAGTCCTAAGCATGGTCGAAGGGCGTATGCGCGTCGAAGGGTGAAATTTAAAATCTGAAATTTGGAATGGGGCCATTCTTGAATCTTGAATGAAGCGTGACCTCCCGGACCTTGAAACTTGTGTTCCCTTGTGTCACCCTTCATGTTGCATCCTGATGGAGAAGGGGTTTCATATATGAGACTCATCGTGTGCGGGGCAGGCGTCATCGGTTCCAATTTGGCCACCAGCCTTTCCGATGAGGGACACGAGGTTACACTCATCGAGCAGAAGGACAACGTCGCGGCCCGGGTAAAGGAGAAAGTGGATGCCCGGGTCATGGTGGGGTCCGCCTTTGACCCGGAGATCCTCGAGGGCGCGGGTGTGGCTAATGCTGACATGGTCATCGCGGTTACCAACTCCGACGTCATCAACATGTCTATTTGCTCCCTGGCTGCGGCCTTCGGGGCTAAAAGAAGGATCGCCCGCGTCAGGGATATGGCTCTGACTCAGGTCGCCGAAAAGTACGGGTACGCCCACTTCTATGTTGATGAAATTATCAACCCGGACGAATTCGCGGCCCAGACCATTGTCAAGGTAATTGAAGCGCCGGGTTCGAAGGAAGTGGCCGATTTTGCCGACGGGAGGATCCTCCTGAGATCTTTCGATATCCCGGCCGATTGCCCCCTTGTCGGGGAAAGCCTGGAGAACCTGGGGGAATCCGATTTTCCGTGGCCCTTCCTGATGATGGCCATCTACCGGAATAAAAGGGTGATTATCCCGCGCGGGAATGATGTTGTCCAACTCGGAGACCGGATATATGTCCTGCTCCCGAGGCCGTCCCTGGCTGAATTCCTCACCTTTATTCACCCCAGCGTACGCCTTCCGCGAAAAGTGATCATCTATGGGGCCACCAACACCGGGACAAGCCTTGCCCAGAGCCTCACGGTGAAAGTCAAAGAAGTGGTTCTCCTGGAGGAAAACCGTGCCCGTGCCCAGAAAGTGGCGGGAGAGTTGACCGACGTGAGGGTGATCCACGGCATGCCTTCGGACGCGGACATCCTGCGGGAATGCGGGGTTGAAGTGACGGATACCTATATCGCCGTGTCGGGAAGCGATCATCACAACCTCATCAGTGCCGTCCTGGCGAAACAGATGGGAGCCAAAAAAACCGTCATCATGGCTCATCAGCCTGATTACACCCCAATTGTTGAAGGGCTTGGTATCGATTCCTTCATCAACCCGCGGCTCCTGGCTACTGACCAGATCCTCCGCTTAATTCGTGGCGCCCGTGTCAGCCAGCTCGCAAGCCTGCCCGAGTGTAAATCACAGGTTCTGGAATTTGTCCCCGCGCCCGGATCACCCATAACGACGAAACTCATCAAGGACCTGAAGTTTCCCAAGAACGCCATCGTCGGGGCTGTCGATCGGGGAGACGAGGTGGTCCTTGCCAGTGGGAACACACAGGTTAACGCTGGCGATTCGGTGGTGGTTTTCAGCAAGGCAGACGCCCTTGAAAAGCTGGAAAAGCTATTCTCCGGCAAAGGATCGCACTGATTCCAGATCGTAATCCCGGACATCTTGCCAGAAACGTCCTATGCATAAAACTCTGATCCTAAATATCGTTGCCAGGATTCTGTTTGTGGTTTCCATGGTCATGCTCGTTCCCCTGGGGTGGGCTGTTCTGGACGATTCCTCAAGCGTGGAAACAAGGGCTTTTATCATCACCATCATCATCGGGATCTGCGTCATGGCCGGGTTAAGGAGGTTTCTTCCGGTAGACAGCCAGGATTTCGATATGATCAGCGCCAAAGACGGTCTCGCCATTGTCGGACTCTCCTGGATATTTGTATCCCTTTTAGGAGCCCTTCCGTTTTATCTGAGCGGGGTTATCCCCTCGTACACGGATGCATTTTTCGAAACGGTCAGCGGCTTTACCACGACAGGGGCCACCGTCCTCACGCAAATTGAGGGGCTGCCGCGGGGGGTCCTCTTCTGGCGAAGCCTGACCCATTGGCTGGGAGGGATGGGGATCATTGTCCTTTCCGTGGCTCTCCTTCCGGCCATCGGGCGGGGGGCCTACCAGCTTTACCGTGCGGAAGCTCCCGGGCCAACGGCCGAAAGGCTGCGTCCCGGGATAAAAGAAACTGCCAAAACATTGTGGAGCGTGTATTTCCTGTTAAGCCTGCTTGAAACCGTTCTTCTCATGTTTGGGGGGATGCCCCTTTTCGATTCCCTTTGCCATACCTTCGGAACCATGGCCACTGGGGGGTTTTCCACTCGGAGCGCCAGCATCGCTGCTTACGGGGGCTGCATCCAGTGGATCATCATTCTTTTCATGTTCCTGGCGGGCTGCAATTTCATGCTGCACTACCAGGCACTCCGTGGGAAGGTTACGGGTTATTTCCGAAGCGAAGAGTTCCGGGTCTACCTGTTCCTTGTCCTTTTTTTCGTCCCGGTGTTCACGGTGGTTCTGTGGTGGACCGGGAACGGGCTGAGTGAAGAAACCTTACGCCGAGCTGGTTTTCAGGTCGTCTCCATGCTGACTACGACGGGCTACACCACGGTGGATTTTAACCTGTGGCCGGCTTTCCTCAAGATCTCCCTTATCATATTCATGTTCATCGGAGGGTGTGCCGGATCCACAGGGGGCGGCATGAAGGTGATCCGCGTGTACGTGGCGCTCAAGACAGGATTCATAAGTATCATCCGGTCTTTCCTCCCCAACGTTGTGATGCCGCTCAAGGTGGACTCGAAACCTGTCCCGGAATCCTATGTGACAAGCTCGGGGGCCTATTTCATCATTTATATTTTTCTCTTCTGCCTCGGTACAGTGGCCATGACCCTTACAGATGGGGCGGATCTCATCACCTCCTTTTCCGCGTCCCTGGCGTGCCTTTCCAACATAGGCCCCGGTCTGGGGGGGGTCGGCGCCCTGGAAAACTACGCCTGGATATCCATCCCCGGAAAATGGCTTCTCTCTTTTCTCATGCTCGCCGGTCGACTGGAACTTTATTCCATCCTGATCCTGCTTGTGCCGGCCGCATGGAGGAAGTAAAGGCAATTCCAGATTTCAAACGGCAATACACTCAATCCCTCGGAAAAAATTGACATGAAATCGATAAAAGAAGGGGCCGGGATTTTCCCGGCCCCTCTCTTTAATAATCTGGAAGTTGAAATCTAGGATTATTCTTTCGCCATTGGCAGGATCAGGTTCAACACGACCCCGAGGATCCCGGCGAGGCCGATACCACCAAAGCCCAGGATCTTCATCCCGCCCAGACCGGAAACCAGGATGAGGGAAACGATGATGAGATTCCTCGGGATGGCCAGATCATCCCCGGACCGGACCAGCGTGTTCAGGCCGATGACCGTAATAGCACCGAAGAGGAGCAGCATGATCCCCCCCATGACAGGAACCGGAATAGTCTGAAGGAGGGCCCCGAATTTCCCGATGAAAGCGAGGGCGATGGCAACGATGGCAGCCCAGGTCATCACAGCCGGGTTGAAGGCGCGGGTGATGGCAACCGCTCCGCTGACTTCCGAGTAGGTGGTGTTGGGAGGACCGCCGAGCATGGAAGCCACCGAGGTCGCGAGGCCGTCGCCGAGCATCGTGCGGTGGATTCCCGGATCCTCGAGGTAGTCCTTTCCGGTAATAGACCCGATGGCCAGGACGTCTCCGAAGTGCTCAATGGCCGGGGCGATAGCCACCGGAACGATGAAAAGGATCGCCTGCAGGTTCCAGCTCGGAAGGGTGAAGTTAGGCCATGCAAAGAAAGAAGCTTCTTTCACAATGCCGAAGTTGACCAACCCCAGGAAGATGGAGGCCACGTAGCCTGTAGCGACTCCGCACAGGATGGGGATAAGCCTCATCATTCCGCGGGCTGCCATGGTCACGATAATGGTGGTGACCAGGGAAATGATCGCAACAAGGATAGCCTTGTTGTAGACAACGAGCTCAAGAGCACCGTCTCCGGATCGACCCTGCGCCATATTCACCGCCACCGGGGCCAGAATCAAGCCTATGACCATGATCACCGGTCCCGTGACCACCGGGGGCAGAACCCGGTGCAGGATGTCCGTTCCCTGCCAGCGGATCAGCTGACTCAAGATAATGTAGACAACTCCAGCCGCGGCCAGGCCGCACATCGTGCCCGGAATCCCCCACTTGGCAACCCCCACGCTGATAGGGGCGATAAACGCGAAGGATGATGCCAGGAAGATAGGCACCTTTCCGCCGGTGATCCCTTGGAAAATAAGGGTTCCCAGTCCCGCCGTGAAGAGTGCGACGTTAGGGTCGAGCCCGGTAATGAGGGGTACCAGGACCAGTGCCCCGAAGGCTACGAACAACATCTGCGCCCCGATAACACTGTCCCTGATGCTGAAGTGGTAACTGGTACTTTCAATCCTTTCAGACACGTTTCGCCTCCTTTCACAACCACTGCGACATAGGACAAAAAAACAGGCCCGAAGGCCTGTTATTTCGTTCCGAAGATCTTGTCTCCCGCATCCCCGAGGCCGGGGAGGATGTAACCGATCTCGTTGAGTTTTTCATCGATGGCAGCGGTGTAGATTTCGACGTCCGGGTGGGTATTTTCCAGCTTTTTAATCCCTTCGGGAGCGGCAACAAGAAAAAGCCCTTTGATGGATCTGCAGCCGTCCCTTTTAATGAGGTCAATGGTGGCCGAAAGGGTCCCTCCCGTGGCGAGCATGGGATCCAGGATCAGGGCGATGCGGTCCTGCATGTTGCTGGCCATCTTCTCGTAGTAGACTACCGGCTCGAGGGTTTCCTCGTTCCTGTACATGCCCACCACACTGACCCGGGCGCTGGGGATAAGGTCCAGAACACCGTCCATCATTCCCAGTCCTGCCCGGAGGATGGGCACAACCGTGATCTTCTTTCCCTTGATCCTTTCCACCTCCACCTGCCCAGCCCATCCCTGAGCGGTTTCCGTTTCGGTGGGAAGGTCCTTTGTAGCTTCATAGGTGAGAAGTCTCGCAACTTCGGATGCGAGCTCGCGAAAATCCTTGGTGGTGACGTCGAACCTGCGCATTAAACCCAGCTTGTGTTTGACAAGGGGGTGGTCTACGACGGTTACCTGCATGGATAAAGACTCCTCGGGACGTTTGAACAGGTCAATAATGGATGCTGATGCAGGGCAGGAATTCCCCTTCTCCCAACGTCTGAAATTATACAGGAATGGGATATGAAAAGGAGAAAAAATTTTCCGGTAGGAGGAAAAATCCGCGGATTCGGAAAAGAAGAACATGATTGTTTTGAAAATTGTGCCCGAATTGGTAATATTCTCCGGGGATAATAATCGTCCATTTTTTACTTAAAGAAGGGAGAAAAGCCGTTGGCAAAGGATTTTTCCAGACACGTGCACCTTATGGAACAGGACGTTCCCTTCAACCGTCATATCGGCATCAAAGTCCTTGAGATCCGGGAGGGGTTTTTAAAGGCACGGGTGCCCTTCCGTCCTGAATTCATCGGAGATCCGCGCCGCCCAGCGCTTCACGGGGGGTTTCTTTCGGCCATCGTGGACGCATGCGGGGGGTTGGCCGTCTGGACCTTTTTTGATATCGACGATCTGATTTCCACGGTGGATATGCGGGTCGATTTTCTTCGACCCGGTCCAGAAGGAGACATCATTGCTGAATCCCGGGTGGTGCGCAGCGGCAACAGGGTCAGTGTGGTTAATACGGTTGTCTACAGCGCCGAGGATTCCCGGGGGGCCCTCGCTGAGGGAAGGGCCGTTTACAATACGAGGAAGTCAGAGGGAGCGAAATGACCAATCTAAAGAGGCTTGACCTGAAAACCAAGGCCGCGATCCTTATCGTCACCATTCTTGTGGCGACTATCGGGCTGACCACCGTCGTTCTATCCCTGGAGATCAACAGGAAACTGAAAACAGCGCTGCTTTCAACCGCGGAACTGATGGGAAAAGATCTTGCGAAGGAGGTCAGCGATATCCTTGATATGGGGATCGATCTATCCCAGCTGGAGGGTTTTTCCCTGCGTTTGACCGAGGCCGTCGGGCAGACTTCCAACCTCGGGTATATTTACATCGCCGACGAAAAAGCCAACGTTCTTTCGTTCAGCAATAACATCCCCGATTGGATCATAGAAAAAGCAAGGCTTCCCAAGTCCCTGGAAGAGGAAAGTGCGACATCCGAGATCGATCACCTTAAAGATGGAGGCACCGGTTTTTATCAGCTTTCCCTTCCTATCCGTTCCCTGGGCAGACTCCAGGGTTACCTGGCCCTCGGTCTTACGGGAAACGTCATCAGCCAGCAAATACGATCGATCCAGAAGCGCATGGTTCTCATCGGTTTTTTCAGTTTTATTCTGGCCGCTGGGTTTACGGTTATTTTTGTCAACAGGATCATCAGCGTTCCCCTCGCAAACCTTGCCGGGATTGCACGGCAGATCTCCGATGGCCGCATCATTGAACCGGAGGTTACATCCCGTTCGGATGAGATCGGACAGTTATCGGATGCTTTCCGGGTAATGGCCGGACAGCTTACCGGGATGTTTGGAAGGTTCTCCGAGACATCCTTAAGCCTGATGGCCTCGTCTATCGAGTTTACTTCCCTTGCGCGGGATCTTTCCCTCACCTTCGGCAAACAGACGGACACATTTGACGATGTGGTCGGAACGATCAAGGAAATCGAGGGTTTTTCTCAGGATCTTTCCATCCATGCGTTGAACCTCAGTGATTCAGCAAACGAATCGGCCGCTTCCATAACGGAATCCACCACCGCTATCTCTCAGATCAACGAGAACATGGCCGAGATCAACACGGCAATCGAAAACATCACCTCTTCCATCCTTCAGATGTCGGCGACCTTCGGTGAACTTGCTGAGGGAGCGGAAGAATCCGCCAACCTCGCAGAAGAAACCATGGAGGCAGTCTCCAGGATCAACAACGGTGTCAAGAATATGGAAAACATGGTCAAGCAGGCAGAGAGCCTCGCGGGAGATCTGAAAGTCAACGCCCGGGACATCGGGTCCAATGCCGTCAGGGAAACCCTTGAGGGGATTCTTTCCATACAGGAGGACGTGCAGAATTCCGAGTTTGCCATGAAACAGCTCAATGAAAAGGTCGACAACATCGGTGATATTGTAACGGTGATCCAAGATATTGCCGATCAGACCAATCTCCTGGCCCTCAATGCGGCCATCATCTCTGCTCAGGCAGGAGAGGAGGGAAAAGGTTTTTCGGTCATCGCGTCCGAGATCAGGGACCTGTCCGCGGGTACCACCGAGTCCACCCAGCAGATCTCTGCTCTCGTCCAGTCGGTTCAGGAGGAGGCCCGGAACTACACAGGATATGTTAAGAAAGTGAAACGGAGTGTCGAGGAGGGTCATGCTCGGGGGTTGCAGGCTACCGAAGCGTTGGAAAAGATCGTTCAGGCGGCCAACGATTCCGCCCGGATGTCCGGTGAGATCTCCACGGTCACCAAAGAGCAGGCGTTAGCAAGTGAAAAGGTGGCGGGCAGCATCGAGATTTTTACCGAACGGGCTGAAGCGATCCGCAGGGCCACTTCCGAGGAAGCACAGACAGCCAGATTTATCCGGGAATCCATGGAAAAAGCCAAAAATATGGTGGGAAAAGTCTATCGGTCTACCGAGGAGCAAAGCAGGACAAGCCAGATGATCAGTGATATGGTTCTCAAGGCCGAGGAGATAGCCGGGCGTCTGCAGGGGGCGATGGAAAAGGAAAAAGAGCTTTTCGTCGGCCTCTTTTCCTCAGTGGAATCCCTTCGGGCCATGAACCGGGACAACTTCGAGAGGATCAAGGTTATCGAAAGATCCACCGAAATCCTGACGGAACTCTCATCGTCCCTGGGGGAAGAGTTAAAACGATTCAGGGTGGAAGGGGGAAGGGGAGCCCCATCGAAGACATCGAAGCCGTGATGACCTTCGAAATGCCGGTTGTTGGGAACCGAGGGGTTGATTGACTGGACGACAATGAAATACGTGGTATGATGGAAATGTTCCTGTGATGAAAAAGATCAGCCTTCATACGGGGTGAGGGGACAACTTTTCAGGGGTTGGCTGCGGCCAGGGTTCCCGTTTCTTGAGAAGGCCCGAAGGGTTTTTCGGGCGGTCCGGGGGATGGGGAAACGAAAGGAGGGGAAGCATGCTGTTTTGGTTGATCGTTGCAATTGCTCTCGCGATTCTGGGAGTAATTGAGCTGTTTCTGAATTTTTCGATTCCGTTCATCGAACTGAGAACGGTCCTCCTTTTTCTTCTTGTGCTGGGAATGTGCTATCGGATGTATCTCATGGAGCGCAGTGGGGAGAAGGAAAAGATGAAGGAGCGTCTGCGGGAACTGGAGGATAAGGTCCGCGAATACGAGATGGGCGGCGAAAAAGAGTAATTCCTCTCCAGGCACTAAGGAGGGAAAGGGTCGTCTGAACTTTTCGATGACCCGGAAAAAAAGATGAGAAAAATGAAAGGGCCACCAGGCCCTTTCTTTGTCGAACGCCAGCGAGCTTGTCCTCTTTTTCCCTTGCGTTCCCTATCATTCGAGGATTTTCAAAATCGGAAAGCGGTACATGATTCATCCTGAACCTCAAAATTCCCAACTTGCTCCGAAGGTCGGTGAGCGGTTTCGAAAGAGCCTGAAAAGAGGTTTTCTTTCCGGGCTTCACACGTCATGGATTCTGATCAAGGTAATGGTTCCCACCATGGTGGCCGTTCAGCTGATGAAACTGACGGGCCTTCTGGACCTCCTGGCCGTCTGGACTTCCCCTCTCATGGGTCTTTTCCGTTTGCCTGGAGAGGCATCCCTGGTTCTCATAACTGGCGGGCTGGTCAACATATATGCGGCCATTGCGGTAGCGGTGAACATACCGCTAAACCCGGGTGGGATGACGGTCCTGGCTATCATGGTGCTTATTGCCCACAACCTCATTGTTGAAACCGCGGTACAAAAAAGAGCAGGAACGCCGGTCTTTGTCATGCTGACGGCCAGACTGTCAGGGGCAGTCCTGGCAGGTCTGGTTTTCTCAAGGATCGTCTCCGGGGACGGGAACCGGATCATCCATGCCGGGCAGCTGTCAGGGAACGGCGGCGGGAAAGAGGTCCTGATAGGCAACGTTGTTTCCTTTGTCAAAATCGCGGTGATTGTCGTGGGCCTTATGGTCCTGGTGGAGGCCATGAGGGAATTCGGGATTATGGACGGGATAACCAGGGCGCTGGAACTTCCCATGAAAGCCCTCGGTATGGATCGTCGAACCTCTTTCGTTGCAGCGGTAGGCCTTCTCCTGGGGCTGGCGTATGGGGCCGGTCTCATTATTGAGGAAGCCGACAGATCGGAGATCGGAGAAAGGGAAGTCCTTGCAACCAACCTCTTTCTCGGGACAAACCATGCCCTGGTGGAGGACTCTCTTATTTTCGCGGCGGTGGGGGCACATCTTGGGTGGATCGTCCTTGGCCGTCTCGCTTTTGGCATAATTTTCCTCAAACTGGCTACTCCCCTGGTTCTTTTTCTCTGGAAACCGTTGGGAAAAACCTGTTTCTAGGAAGGATGCGGTTCCAGGAATTGGATCTGCTTTCACCCGGGTTTTTCTGAAACCGTTCCATCTTGACACGGGCCTGGGACTAGGGAACAATATTGAACAGCAGGTGATTCGTGAGATCTAGCCCCGGAAAAGGAGGAGCATTATGAAAAAAATGCGATGCAGCGTCTGCGGCTACGTCTATGATCCAACTGTGGGTGACCCTGCCGGCGGGGTTGCACCGGGAACCGCTTTTGACGATCTTCCAGACGATTGGGTCTGCCCGGACTGCGGGGCGGATCAAAGTTATTTCGAGGAGGATTAACCCGGGAAAAGGAGGAACGTCATGAGTAAAATGGTTTGTACCGTCTGTGGTTACACTTACGATCCAGCCGTTGGAGACCCCGATGCGGGGATTGCGCCGGGAACCGCTTTTGACGATCTTCCAGACGACTGGGTATGCCCGGAGTGTGGAGTAGACAAGACCTATTTCGAGGAGGA
>CBFDCL010000005.1:0-46687 GCA_965603295.1 uncultured bacterium
GCTGATGATGTACTTCATGGGTGTTTCCTCCTTTCGAATTCCGTAATGGTACGCATCCTTATCAAGGACTGTGCCATGGTGAACAAAAAATAGGCGAAAAAAGAAAATTAGTTTTAAAACCATAGTGTTATGACATGAATTCTAAGGTGAAAAACGCCATTTCAACGGTTTCATTCGGCTGAAATTCTGTGCAGAAAAGACGCTGCGGTGAAGAAGTGCCTTAATTTTATGCAAACAAGGAAATCCCGATTCATGTTCAAAAAAGAGGGAATCTGGTAAAAGAACAGGAGATCGTGAAAAAAATCGATGACCATGTCAGGTGACCGGGATCGCGATACCGGTAGCTGAAAACTGTTAACCGTTTACTAATCTTTACAGGGTTTCTCTCATGCCCCAGATATTCTCACCCGGTTGGCTTTTCCTTTTCCTCTTCGTCATGGCGATCTGCGTCCTGCGTATCCTCGTGAAGGCCCGGGAGATCCACGGGATGTCGGGCAAGGGAAAGCCCGTCCTTCCCGTCGCACCCCTGGTCAAGGAATCACCCCCCCTCGATGAGGATGGAAAGGGAACCGACAGTCTGGTCGAACCCGATCGCCTGATCAAAAGCGGTCAATATGCCGGCGCCGTGAACCTGCTTACGCCCATGCTCGAGGATCTGTCACCGGTGGAGAACCGGGAACTGATGGGGAAGATCCAGTACCGGTTGGGCGCGTGTCAGCGGCGCATCGGGTCCGCCGAAACCAGTTCCGCGAGCCTCCTTCGTTCCGGTGAAGCCCTCCGTGAAGCCGTGAGCCTTTTTTCACCGGAACGGCTGCGTTCTTCGAAGATCAGGGCAACCAGTGAGCTCGCCGGCCTTTATGAGGATCTGGCAAAGCGGCAGAACCCCGTTGAAAACCTCACCCTTGCCTGGACAACGTGGGACGCTGCGGTAACGACGGCGCGGGAACTGAGCCTGGCTCCTCAGGAGGCGGCTTTCCTTTCCCGTTCGGCGAGCGCGGTGAGGCAGCTGGCCTCTCATACCGACCGTCAGGGGAACCTGGGAAAAGCAGCGAATATCTATGGGGAAGCCCTCGCTGTCCCGGACGCTTTCCCCGATCCGGATTCCCTTCTCGAAAAGGCGGTGATCCTGAAAATGCTTGGGGATATCAGGGTCGAACTGTCCGGAATTGAAAAGAGGGCCCTGAACCTCACCGGAGCCGTTTCCGCCTACGATGAAGCCCTCAACGTCATGACGTCGGAAAAACACCCGAAAGAACGAAGTGCCACTTTATTGGATATCGGTCGAGTTCTCCTGGACATCTACGATACTGAGCACAGCCCGGCTCACCTGAGGAAAGCGCTTCGCAGCCTGCGGGAAGCGGTGGATCTTCTGAAATCCGGAGACGACCGGATCAGAAAAGGTCTTTCCATGGCCCTTCTGGGGGATGCTCTGGTTCGGTATGCCGACGTACGCGATCCGGAAGAGAACCTGGATCGTGCGGGCAGACTCTACGAAACGGCCCTTGGTTTCCTGAAGAAATCGGAGGATGCTTCCTACCGTGAACGGATCAAGGAAAGGTTAAGAAAAACGGTGGAAAAAAGGGAAAAGGTTAAGGGGTAAAGGGGAAAGGAAGAAACAGTTTATGGTTCCAAGTGACTGGCGCCCAGGGCCTGGTTTCTTACACGTTAAACATTAAACGTTAAACTTGGAACAAACCGAAGACCAGGACTTAAGGTTCCCATGAACATTGACGAAATAATCCAGGGTTCCAGGCGGCCCGTCGTGATTGCCCACCGCGGCGCTTCCTTCTATTTCCGCGAGAACACATTTGAGGCCTTCGAAGCGGCGATGGACATGCGGGCCGAGATGGTGGAATTGGACGTGCACCGAACGAAAGACGGCATCCTGGTAGTCCACCACGATCCGCATATTGCCGAAAAACCTATTTCCGGCCTGACATTAAAAGAGTTGAAAGAAAGATCCGCAAAGAATGGTTACGATGTGCCGACTCTTCTGGAGGTTCTGGAACACAGCCGGGAAAAACTTTTCCTGGATATTGAACTTAAAGAGGCAGGTTACGAGGACCATGTGTTAGAAACCGTCCTCGGCGTCCTGGGACCGGAACAATTTCTGATCTCTTCCGGCCACGACAAGGTTATTCTGAAAATCAAGACGCTGCGTCCGGAGATCAGAACAGGACTTGTCCTTTACCGGGCGTCTTTCCCCAGGTTTCTTTCTCACCTTTTCCCGGCGGGAAGGGTCAAGCTGACCGGGGCCGACATCCTTGTTGTAAGCAAACAGCTGCTCAAACTCGGATTCCTGAGATTCAACTCCCGTCTGGGAAAACCGGCCTGGGTCTACACGGTCAACGACCGCCAACAATTGTGGAAATACATTAACGATGAGCGTATCGGGGGCATTTTCACCGACCGGCCGGATGTGGGTCTTTTCCTGCGCGATCTTTACGCGGTGGGGAGATATCAGGAGTCAGGAGACAAGAGCCAGGAGTCAGAATAAGATCAAAAACTGTTAAATGGACGCATTAAAAGAAACGCGATTTTTTTCTGCACATTGCACCCTGCACTCTGCACTAAACCCGGGAGGATTCTATGAACGTTCTGGTGATCTTAGCCCACCCCACTCCCGGCAGCTTCAACCACGCCATTGCAAAGACCGTAGTCCTGGCTCTGGAAAAGATCGGCCATTCGGGGGTGCTGCACGATCTTTACGCAGAAGGGTTCGATCCCATTCTCCAAACCACCGAAACAGCCAAAGACGGCGTTATTAATTCCGTTGTAGAGGAGCACTGCAGGCAGCTTTCGGCAGCGGACGGTGTTGTGATCGTTCATCCCAACTGGTGGGGCATGCCCCCGGCCATCCTGAAGGGGTGGGTGGACCGCGTGGTGCGGCCCGGTGTTGCCTACGAATTCGAGGAGGGTGACAGCGGTGAGGGGATCCCTGTTGGTCTGCTGAAGGCGAAGGCGGCGATTGTTTTTACTACCTCCAACACCCCCGACAGAAGGGAACAGCAGGTGTTCGGCGATCCCCTGGAAAACCTCTGGAAGACCTGCATCTTTAATTTTTGCGGGGTAAAGAGGTTCCACCGAAGGAACTTCGGCGTGATGGTGATGAGTACACTTGAAGAAAGGCAGGCCTGGTTGGAAGAAGTGGAGAAGATTGTTGCCGATGTGTTCACGGCAAGTGGTTGAAAGTCGTTATACGTTTAAAGTTAAATGTTCAACATGAAAACCCGGTTCAGAGTTCACCCACCTTCCCGAAAAGCTTCCACCGTTGCTCTTCTTGGAGCTTCTTCCTTCGCAAAAAGCCACGGCGAATAAAATGGTGGACGAATCGGGTGACAAGCCGCACACGATCAGCTCACGATGACACCGTGAAGTCATTGCGAGAAAAGGCGAGGCAGGCGAGTACGACGTGGCAATCTCAGACGAAGCTGCAGGACCGCTGCTGTTCCCCCTGGTCACTCATGAGATCGCTTCACACGGGTAACGGTTCGCGATGACAACGCCCCGGAACTCTCAAACTCTCAAACCGTTTTTTTACGGATCGACGTAGTCACTTGAAAACGTGTAAACGTTCCCCACAGGTGCCAGGTGGTTCTTCGTGAGCATGAACGGTTTTTCGGCCTTCTGGTTCTCACTGAAGAGGAAGTTGATCAGCGGCCACGGGGTGCAGTGGGTGGGGATGATGTACCGGGCACCCTGTTCAAGAAGGTCCTTTCCCGTAGCAATCACATCGGAGTTGGCGTGGAACCCCCCATAATAGCAGTAAACCTTATCCATCCCGGCCCTGGCTTTGGCGTAAAGGAGCGAAGTGTTGACTCCCGCATGGCCGCACCCTGTGATGACCACCAGCCCTTTGTCCTTTACATTAAAGACAATAGAGGTGTCCTCATCGGCATCGTCCTCGATGCTGCTGTCAATAACGGTCCCGTTGTCATCGCAGACGAAAAATTTCGGCCACGGCCGTGGTTTCATCTCGTAATCCTTGGCGATTCCCAGCTTCTTGGCCTCAGGCCGGATGGCCCCTAGAAAGAGCATGGTGTTGTCAAGGAGCAGGGTGGGATCGTAAGAGCTGACCCATTTTCCACCGCGGTCCTCGGCACCTTTTTTGTCGGGAGCGAGGACAATGTATTCCCTGGTCTTCAGGAACGCTTCCTTGGACACCTTGGTCCTCGGTTTGAAGAAATCATCGCCGCTGACGTAGATGGGGATCTCCCTCCGGGCGCCGGGGTTGACGATCTCGAGGGCCTTGTTGAGGTTGTAGAAATGGTCCGAGTGGCCGTGGCTCAGGAGGATCATCTCCACATTTCCCGGCTGGAAATCAGGATCTAACCTGCCGAACACCTTCATGTTCCACTCAAGGGCTGTTTCGTTCTGGCCAACGTCAAAGAGGATATACCGGTGGCTCCCGTCCTTCGTTACCCTGATGAAACTTGCGAAAGCGTGGGCGCCGGTGAAACTGTTCTCCGGGCCGCTCAGATCGTAATTACCGAGGGATTTCAAAATAACGTTGCCGCCTGTGTCCTCGATGCGGCTTCCCTGGACCCCGGCGTAATCCCCGAGGAGGTCGTAGACCTTGACCTCCTCCACCGGTTCGATGTAAAACGTTGCGATCTTTTCCATGGTGCTGTTCTCCCGTCAGCGCGACTGTGGATTTTCCCCACGCTGGATGAATAATTGAAAGGGCCCGCTTCCGGGATTTCCCGGGAGCGGGCGTTAATGCAGTGAAATTCCGCGATCCTCGGTCCTAAGCGGCCTGTTTCTTGACCCTCCTGGCCTCCATCACGTTTTTGGTTATCGCGACAGCATACAAAAGGACCGATATAACCAGAAGCAGGAGGGAGATGGGATGGGAGAGGAAGATCATCAGGGACCCGTCTGACTGGAGAAGGCTCTGGCGCAGGGCCGTTTCTGTCATGGGACCAAGAACTAACGCCAGGATGAGTGGGGCAACAGGATAATCCATCTTTTTACAGAAATATCCCAGCGCGCCAAAGACAAAGACTTCCCATACTTCAACCATTCCGAAGTTCTGCACGTAGCCGGTAATCAGACAGAAGATCGCGATAATGGGGGTCATTACTGTGAACGGGGTCTTCAGGATCTTCATCAAAAACGGAACGAGGGAAACCTCGAAGATGTAGGCCAGGATGTTGACGATAAACCCGGCAACGATAAGGCCCCACACGAACCTGGGCTGGTCAATGAACAGACGCGGACCCGGAACCAGGCCCCAGATCAGCATCCCGCCGAGAACGATGGCCGCCAGCGGAGAACCGGGGATCCCGAGGGTGACCATGGGTACGAAGGCGCCGGTGCTGGCCGCATGGTTGGAGGACTCCGTGGCCATAACCCCCTCGGGAATCCCTGTTCCCCATTCGCTGGGTCTTTTTGACAGGGACTTGGAAAAGCCGTAGGCCATGAAGGAGGCAGGCGTGGCTCCCGCAGCGGGCAGAACCCCTACGAGAAAACCGAGAGCGGTGTCGACCAGGACCAGTATCTTGTGTTTCCAGATGAGTTTGAGCGCCGTGATGTAATCCTTCATCTTGACGTCCGGCTGGATGATCTGGGCTGTTAACCCCTTTTCCACCGTTGTGAGGACCTCGCCGATACCGAACATGCCGACGACCACCGTGAGGAAAGTGATGGAGTTAAAGAACCCCATGAAACCGAAGGTCAGCCGGGCGTTCCCGGTCATGACATCCATCCCGACACAGCTCAGGATGAGGCCGAAAATGGTCATGATGATGGTCTTGGTAACGGATTTTCCACCCAGGCCAGCGAAGCAGGCATAGGCCACAATCATAAGGGCGAAATATTCCGGAGGGCCGAAGACGAGAGCATACTTGGCGAGGGGCGGGGCCAGGAATACGAACCCGAGACAGGCCAGGGTTCCGCCGATAAGGGAGGCGGTGGCGGCCACGAAGATGGCGATGGCCCCCTCGCCCTTCTGGGCCATGGGATGCCCGTCGAGACAGGTCGCCGCCGCCATGGGCGTGCCCGGGATATTGAGACTGATGGATGTGATGGCCCCGCCGGCCGTTCCGGCATAATAAATAGCCGCGATGAAAATCATGGACGACTCGGGGGGCAGGACAAAGGTTACGGGGAGAAGAATCGCCACACCGTTCAGGGGTCCCAGTCCCGGGAGGAGACCAAAGATCATCCCCAGAACGACCCCGATAAACCCAATAAGGATGTTAAAGGGTGTGAATGTGACTGCAATCCCCAGCGCAAGGCCTGACATGATATCTAGCACGGGATCAACTCCTTTATTTAAGTGATTTACTCTTTTTTAAAGTAACTTGTTTAGAATCGGTTCGATGAAGCCTTTGGCCAGCGTCAGCTTCAGGGCTATCTCGAAGATGGAGAAAACTGAAACACTGAAAATGATCCCGGTGGAAAGGGCCAGTTTCCAGGAGTGTTTTCCCACGTACCGAGTGTAGTAGATCAGGTAAAGGGTTGAGCCCAGGTAGAATCCGAGCCAGGGAATGGTGAAAACGTAGAGGAACATGGGGCCGATGGCCCAGGACACCGCTTTTAATCCTTCGACGCTGACGAACGGCTTGTCAGCCAGTCCTTCCTTTACGGCCAGCGTGACTTTGGGGATCAGAACGATGAGGCTGCAGATCAGCATGAGCACGGCCAGGTAGTACGGGAACCAACCGGCCTGGGGGCCCACGCCTGTCTCCCACCCGATGGGCTGTTTGGTGCCCGGCCAGTAATGGACCTCCACGATCAGGGCGACGGACAGCGCCACCCAGAAAGACGCCATGTAAAGTTCAGCTTTTTTCATAGAGATTATCCTTATTTTTGATTCTCCCGGACAGGGAGGGACCGAACCCTGGTTCTTATCCCTGCCGGGGAAAAGGCTGATTCGTGTTAACTAAAAAGCGTTATTTACTGGTTTCCCCGGCTTCAGAAAGGTGAAGCCGGGGAAACCAGAAGAAAAAATGAGGCAGGGGTCAGCTCCCGATCTTTCCGAGTTTAACCCCTTGAAAAAACAGGCCCATTATTTGATAAGCCCGCCGGCCTTCATATATTTAATGTGAAGATCGGTGTACTCTTCCATCCATTTCCCGAACTCTTCTCCGAAGAGGGGCTCGGCACCGTCGAGCATCATCCTTGTCAGGAAAGCCTGCCATTCGGGGGTCGCGATCACCTTTTTGATGAGGTCCGTCATGTAAGCAACTTCATCAGCTTTGACTCCCGGGGCCATGAAGAGGCCTCGAAGCATCTGGTAGGTCGCATTGGGGTATCCCAGTTCGGGCATGGTCGGGACGTTGATGTAGCCCACAACCCTTTTCTTGTCGAAGGCAACGATCTGCCTGAAATCCCCGGAAAGGGTGTAGCCCAGGAACTCGGAAGGGTTGTTCACGGAAAGGTCGATATGCCCTCCTAGGAGGTTCTTCGCCACGGTCCCGCCGCTCTTCATGGGGATGTACTTAAGGTCGATCCCGGTGGCATCTTCCAGCATCAGCATGACGATCTGGTCTTCCTGCTTGACGCCGGTCCCGCCGCACTGAAGGGGAGTGCCTTTGGCCGAGGCTTCCTTGGCGATCTTGATGAACTGATCAAGGGAGTAGACATCAGGGAATTTTTTCGTCGAGATGCACAGAGCGTGCCGGTCAAGGGCCAGCCGGCAGAACGGGGTCAGGTCTCTCCAGGTGAACCCAACGTTGGTGTGAAGAGGTGTCGTCACGATGCTCGACAGGCTGACCATGAAGTAGTGGGGGTCGCCCTTCTTGGTGCGAAGGAACTGCATCCCCACCGACCCTGACCCGCCATCCTTGTTGATGACGACCAGAGGCTGCTTGCAGAGATCGTATTTTCCCACGACGGTCTGAATGAAGCGGCCGATGACATCCGCTCCTCCGCGGGCATAGGGAATAACCACAGTTATCGGTTTTGTCGGCTCCCAGGCCTTGGCGGTGCTCACCATCATGGGAACTAGACACAGGGCGACAACGAGCGCCGCGATGATGGTTTTTCTTCCACTCAAAAACTTCATGTTGCCCCTCCTTCTTTTCCTGGTTTTTCGGGAACAGTTCTTCCCGACTTCAAATGTGAGCATGCGGCTCTAGCGATGCTGCGAAAGGATAAAATCTTGACGGATCACCTCCTTTGTTTTCGATGTCGTTTGATCGCGGGAAAAGGGATTCCCCTCCTCGATATCTGGCAGCTTTCCTGCTGCCCGGACAGCGTATTTACGTTGGATTTTGTGCGATGTTGTCAAATTTGAATGCATATTTATACACAAAAAAGAGTGTTTTATGGGATGCTACAAAATATCAAGTCCCTTTGTCAACAATTTTTTCCCCAGATTCAGGCAGGGCTGCTCACCGCCCCTTCCTTGACACGGGAATGCCGGTGGTCTATCCTGCCAAGCGCATGGGTTTTCAGGGAAGACGGTGCGAATCCGTCGCGGACCCGCCGCTGTAACCGGGGACGAAAGCCGCAATACATTTGCCACTGGCTGAGCAACAGCGAAGCCACCCTGAGCAAGTCCGGAGTATTTTTGGACACGTCGAAGGGTGTCCCAAGTCTGTCTAAGCTGGGAAGGCGCGGCGAGTAGGGTGATCCGGGAGCCAGAAGACCTGCCCATTGCAACAAAGCTGAACAGGCCCTCGAGGACGGGGCCGTAACGCGCGCCGGCGGAAAAAACGGGATCCCCGGACCTTTTCAAAGGTCGGGGGATTTTCCTTTCTCCCCCAATTGCGGCGCAGGGCCCCAACCTCGACCCGTTCTCTTACGCCAGCCCTTTGCGTCCCCGAGGTGGGAGGAAAGAATCTTGCTCAATGAACAGACTCCATAGACACTTGTTCGTACTTGCCGTTTTGCTCTTTCCCCTGGCAGCCAACGGGCAGGCTGTTTTCGAGGAGGATATCCCGGAGGTCGTGGTCACGGCCACCCGCCTGGAAACCCCTGCGGAGGATGTATCCGGGACCATCATGGTGATTACCTCCGAAGACATCGTTCGGAAACAGGCTGGTACCGTCGGCGAAGCTCTCCGCGGCCTTCCGGGGGCGGATCTCGTCAACCAGGGGGGCCTGGGGAAAAGCTCCTCGGTCCTTCTCAGGGGAGGGGATGCCCGGTTCACTCTGGTGCTCATCGACGGGGTCGAGGTGAACGACCCGAGCAACCCCGAACGCACCTTTGACTTCGCCCACATGGACACCGGAGATATAGACCGGATCGAGGTTCTCCTCGGCCCCCAGAGCACCCTTTACGGATCCGATGCCGTCGGTGGAGTGATCCAGATCATTACGAAGAAAGGTAAGGGAAGACCGAAAGTGGAGGTTGCCGTGGAGACCGGTGCCTTCCGGACGCATCGGGTCCAGACTTCCGTCCGAGGAAGTGCCGGCCGGACCTCCTACTTCTTGTCAGCCTCTTCCGTTGAGTCGGACGGGATCTCCGCCGCCGCCCGGTCCGACGGCAACACCGAGGAGGACGGCTACGAGAACGTCACCCTGTCGGGCAGCCTGGAGCGGCAAATTGGTAAAGGAGGCTCGATCCGGCTCAACGTCCGCAGCGTGGATGCAGTCAACGAACTGGATTATTACGGGGGACCGGGGGGTGACGATCCGAACTTCACGGGAGACGCCAAACATCTGCTCATAAGCGGCCGGATCGGCTTCTTTATCACCGAATCGTGGGAAACATCCCTGAAGGTTTCTTCCAGCACCCATGACAGGAACGACCTCAACCAATGGGATCCTGACCGTCCCTTTACCATGGAGCTGGATTTCAATGGCGCCTCCGAAAAAAAGGAACTGGTAAGCAACCTTTACGTAGGCAGCCGTTCCATCGTCACCATTGGCCTTGATTCGGAGGAGGAGACCATGAATTCGTCCTACTTCTCCGACGAGTTCGGGACCTACACGTCGATTCTGGAAGAAGAATCGGCGACCATTAAAGGGGTTTTTTTCCAGGAACAGTATACGGCGGGTTCCGGATTCACCATGACATTGGGGGCGCGTGGCGATGACCACTCCCGGTTCGGTGGAGAGACCACCTGGCGCGCGGGTTTCTCGGCGCCTGTCTCGAATAACCTGCGTGTCAGGGCCGTATACGGCACCGGCTTCAGGGCGCCGTCCATCGACCAGCTCTTTAACCCCGATTATGGGAACGCTGATCTGGGGGCCGAGAGGAGCCGCGGCTGGGACGCCGGTCTCCAGTGGTCCCCGGGGCCCGATATCAACACTTCGGTGTCCTGGCATCTCACCATGTACGATAACCTCATCGCCTGGTACGACGAGGATGGGGACCCTTCCACATGGTTGGACGGCTGGTACGACAACATTTCCAGGGCACGAACGGAAGGGGTGGACCTTTCCTTCGACGCCCGGGCGGGTGTCTGGTCCCTTGGCCTTACCGGCTCCGTTCTCAGGACCGAGGATGACCAGGGGGAACAGCTCCTGCGCCGTCCCGAAACCCGGTGGGGCGGCCGGCTGGGGCTGGAGCCCTCGGAGAGCCTCTCCGTTAGTATGGAGGCAGGCTATGTGGGGGATCGCAGGGATTGGGGCGATGTCACCCTGGACAGCTACACCCTCGTCACCCTTGCCGGAAGTTTTCGGGTCAACAAGTCGCTCCAGGTGTTAGGAAGGATCGAGAACCTCACGGACGAGGAATACGAGGAGGCAGACGGCTACGGGACGCCGGGCAGATCGGCCTATTTCGGGGTGAAAGCGGAACTATAGTGCAGAGTGCAGAGTGCAGGGATGAGATATATTTATTGTTGATCATTAAACGTTTAACGTAATTCTCTTGGATCTTGGTTTTTGGATCATATTTTAGGCTTGAGAGTTTAAGCGGTTGAAGTTGTTCCTCACGTTCAACAATAAACGATAAACATTAAACCTGAAATATTTTGTTTGAAGTTTAAAGTTGCGGGAAGAACATGTTGGACATTGGACGGGGAAAGCAATTAATTTTGCTCAGACATCAATGACAAATGGATTAGGCGGAAAATGGATCGTTTTTTCAGCCCTTATGCATGCGGTGCTGCTCGCGGGGATCGGTCTGTCGGCCCGCCACGCACCGTCCCCGGCGCCGGTTTACATGACCGTTAGCCTGGTCTCTTTCCACATGGAGACCTCCCCCACGAAGACCTCCCGTCGTGACGGAGCCTCCCCTTTGACCCCTGCGACCCCTCCGGCCGGGGCGTCCGTGAAATTCGAAAACAGCCAGAGATCAGAACCCGCCTCGGGGCACGTGGCGACGGCTGATCCGGAATCCCCCGAGTTCCCACTGGATGAACACGAGACTGACATGGAACAAACCCACGAAACTGTTTCAGAAAAGACGAAAACCACAATGGTTCTGGAATCAACAGTAAAACCGGACGACGGGGAAAAATTGGCCCCGATCACGGGCGATGCTTTTCAGGAAGATAAAACCGCAAATTGGGGTCAGGAAGGTTCTCCTGTGTATGCGGGCGGTTTCGCATCACAACTTCAAACTTCCAAACTTTCAAACATTCAAACTCGCTTTTTGGCTTCCTCCGGTGATCCTTCCTCCTTTGGTGGGATCTTTGGCACCGCCCATGAGGCCGTGTTTTCCCGGGCCGAACTCCTCAATCTCCCCGAACCCGTTTACCCCATCGTGTCCCGGAAACGGGGGGAGGAGGGAACGGTGGTCGTCGAGGTCACGGTCGGTGCCCAGGGCGGAGTTCAGGGTGCACAGGTCGCCGCATCAAGCACCCATCCCAGGTTGGATCAGGCCGCCCTGGACGCTGCGAGGTCCGTCCGGTTTTCGCCTGCAACTGTTGATGGCAGGCCGGTGGATTCGGAGCGCACCGTTGCCTATACGTTCAGGCTGGAATAAAGATGAATTTGAAATTTCAAATTTCAAATTTCAAAAGGGATCCAAGATCCAAAATCCAGGATCCAAGGGGAAAAATCCTTAACTTCAAACCTCAAACTTCAAACTTCAAACTTGTAGTGGTCTTTGCGTTAATCCTCCTTTTCCAGACATCCTGTTCGGATCCCCGTGTCTCCGAGTCTCCGTCTGCCCTGAGCTCATTCGAAGGGCGTCCCCGCATCGAAACAGGGCAGGCGCAGCCTGCACGCATGGTCTCCCTCGCTCCCAGTATCACCGAGATCCTTTTTTCCCTGGGTCTCGGGGACCGGGTCACGGGTGTAACCAGGTTTTGCGATTACCCTCCAGAAGCACTGGAAAAGGCCAAGGTGGGTGGATACTTCGACATCAACTATGAGGCGGTCATGGCCCTTGAGCCGGATCTCGCGATTCATCTGTCAGAGCATGGCGATGCCCGAACCCGTCTGGAAAATCTGTGCATCCCAACTCTGGCCGTTGATCACAGCCGCGTGAAGGGGATCCTGGAGTCGGTGATCACCATTGCCGGGCGCTGCGGAGTGAAGGAAAGGGGCGAGGAACTACGTTGCAATCTCGAAAATAGAATACAGAGGATTCAGGAGCTCCTGACCTCCGCATCCCCGCGTCCCCGGGTCGTTGTCGCCGTCGGTCGCAGTCTTCAGGAAGGAGCATCCGGGGAGATCTACATCTCCGGACGGGACGGGTTCTACGATGATCTGATCCGTCTTGCGGGGGGTGAGAACGCGTACCGCGAGGAAACCCTCAGGTTCCCCGCCCTTTCCGCTGAGGGGCTGGTGCGCCTGGATCCGGATGTGATTATCGAGATGATCCCGGATCTCTCCTCTGAGG
Source organism: uncultured bacterium (assembly GCA_965603295.1). Taxonomy (GTDB): domain Bacteria; phylum BMS3Abin14; class BMS3Abin14; order BMS3Abin14; family BMS3Abin14; genus JAFGWO01. The sequence goes on from CBFDCL010000005.1 coordinate 12,688, forward strand.
ATGACCGCCTCCGGCTTCTGGCACGCTGGCAGGGTATCCCGGGGTTAAGGGCGGCAAGTCAGAACCAGGTTCACATCATTGGAAGCGACTACGCGGTGGTCCCGGGGCCAAGGTTCATCGAGCTTCTGGAGGAGATGGGGGAAATAATAAATCGAATTGAGGATTGAGGATTGAGGAAAAAACCGTTTGAAGTTTGAGGTTTGAAGTTGGAAATTTGACAACCGCCCTGTCATCGCGAACCGTTACTCGGGTGAAGCGATCTGGAGAGTGATCGAAGAGAACAGCAACGATTTCACGGCTTCGCTCACGATTGCCACGTCACTCTCGTCTCCCTCGCCGCTCCTCGCAATGACATCACCGATCCGTTGGATGCTAAACTTGTTATCACGTTAAACGTTAAACGACATTCAATCGTCAAGTGCTGAGTGGTGAACCATAAATGATGGACAATCCCGTTCTTGAAATAAAAGACCTCTCTCTTGTCCTCGGGGGGAAGAGGATTCTTCGGGACATATCTTTTGCGGTCCCGGGAGGACAGCACCTGTCCATCGTGGGGCCCAACGGGGCCGGCAAAACTTCCCTGCTAAAGTGCTTCATGGGGATCTGGAAAAACTGGAGTGGGGATATCCGGATCGAGGGTCGTTCCCTGGGCGAAACGCCCCAAAAGGAGCTGGCCCGTGCGGTTGGTTATGTTCCCCAGGCTGACAGCCGGCTCTTTCCCTTCACCGTCAGCCATTTTGTCCTCATGGGCCGTTATCCTTACCTCACCCCCTTTTCCGCACCCGGCCCGGAGGACCATCGGGCTGTTGAGGAGGCGATGGAGATCACCGGGACCGCCATATTCCGGGAGAGGGATATCAGAACCCTCAGCAGGGGGGAGAGACAGAAGGTGTTCATCGCGGGAGCCCTCGCCCAAGGGGCCCGGGTCCTGCTCCTGGATGAGCCGACCACGTTCCTCGATCCCCTGCACGAAGGGCAGGTGCAGGAGATCCTGGACCGGCTGAGCCGTCGCGCTGGCACCACCATCCTTTCGGTGACACACGATATCAACCACGCATCCCTCCTTGCGGATCGTGTGGTGGCCCTGGTGGCCGGGGAGGTGGCTTTTGACGGGTTGCCGTCGGAGTTCATGGATAACCGCGTGTTAAAGAGAATTTACGGACGGACTTTCACCTTCGTCCCCCATCCGGCAGGCGGGACCAGGGTTGTGGTTCCCGAAAGGCTCGCCCGATGACCGACCGCCGGAAAAGGCTGATGGTCGGACTGCTCCTGGCAGGGACGGTCCTGGTCCTTGCCGCAGCGCCTTTCATCGGTATGACGATCATGTCACCCGATGTCCTGTTGGGAAAAGGGGGGACTGAGGGGGAGATCTTCTGGCGGATCAGGGTCCCGAGAGTGCTGGCTGCCTGGATCGCAGGCGCAGGGTTGGCCGCGGCGGGCATGGCTTTCCAGGCTCTTTTTCGCAACCCGCTTGCAACCCCGTTCACCCTCGGGGTCGCTTCTGGCGCCGCATTAGGGGCGGCTATCTCCATCAGGGCAGGCCTTGCAGCTGTTTTTCTGGGGATATCGAGCGTCTCTCTGGCGGCCTTCGCAGGCGCCTTACTTTCCGTGTTTCTGGTCTACGCCCTGTCCCGGATCGGGGCCCCTCTCACGACAGCAACCCTGCTCCTCGCCGGAGTGGCAGTAAACTTCTTTTTCTCCAGCCTCAATCTCTTTACTCAGTATCTCTCCGATTTTACGCACACATTCCGGATAATCCGCTGGCTCATGGGAGGACTGGAAATTACCGGTTTCGCCTCCGTCCTTCAAATGACGCCTTTCGCCGCGGCCGGCCTTGCCCTCATTCTATGGAACTGGCGTGAACTGGATCTTCTCTCCACCGGAGAGGAACTGGCCGCGAGCAGGGGCGTGAGTGTGGACAAAACCCAAAAGACCCTGTTCTTCGCGGCCTCCCTTATCGTTGGGGGAGTCGTAGCCGTTTGCGGTCCCATTGGCTTCGTGGGGATCATGGCCCCTCACATCTGCCGCCTCCTTGTGGGTCCGGCTCACGCATACCTGATACCGGCAACAGTGCTGTTCGGGGGATCCTTCTTGGCCGTATGCGATACGATGGCACGAACCATCATTGCCCCCGCTGAGATCCCCGTGGGAGTGGTTACGGCCCTGCTGGGAGGGCCGTTCTTTCTCTGGCTTCTGATCTGGGGAAAAGAACGGCCCTGAGGGACAAGGTAATAGAAGGGAAAAGATAAAAGGTGTAAGGGTAAAAAAAGAACCGGAAGGTTTTTTCTCTGGACTCTGAACTCTGGACGCTGGACTCTGGATTCAATTCGATTGACTGAGATGGAACGTCAATCAAATTGAATCTGGAACGGAACAATTTCCCCGTCAACAACAGTCAGGAGAAGGGGTCTCTGGATGATGTCCCCTTTTTCGTCGGTGGTCAGGGGACCCTCCGCGGAGGGCCGTTCCTCGATGCCCAGCAGGAATTCCCGGAGGCCGGACCGGTCCCGAACTCCGCCGGATTCGATGCCGCTTTTAATGAGATAGGCGGCATCATAGGCCTGTACGGCAATAGGTAGGGGATCTTCCCCGAAGGTAAGCCAGTATTTTTCGGTCATCTCCCTGGTGATCTCATTTTCCAGATCACGGGCGATACCCCCGGTAAAAAGGGCCCCTTCGACGTAATGTTCACCCAACTCCGCCAGCCATGGGCTGTTCCACCCGTCAGTCCCCACAAGAAGTACCTCGTTGACCTCGTAAAAAGCCAGCTGGGGGGCGATAAGCCCCACCGTCTGGAAATCGGCCGGGATGAACAGGGCATCGAAGTCCACGATGGGTTCGAGTTCCACCTCAAACCCCTCCTCTTTCCGTGCCAGTTCCTCGGGGGTCATCTTCCGGTTCAGTCCGACCATGCCGCGGATCTGGGGTCCGAAGTCGGTCTGCCCCGGGGGGAAGCTTTCCGCGGCTACAATCTGGGCCCCTCTCATGTCCAGCTTGTCCCAGAAGATGTTCATCATCTCGTTCCCGTAGGAGTTGTCAGGGTAGAGAAAGGCGAACCGCGTCATCCCCAGGCGGTCGTGAGTCAGTCTCACCAGAGATTCGATCTGCTGGGTGTCCCCGAGGCTTCTGCGGAAGATATTTTCCCCCAGTCCGGGGATTTCCGGGTCCGGGGAAAGGGAGATCATGGGGATGCCCGATTCCTCTGCGGCAAGGGCGGCGGCGCGGGTTGTCCTGGAAAAGATGGGACCGATGACAGCAAGGACCTGTTCAATCTCCGCCAGGTCCCGAACGGCCTGGGCTGCCTGAAGCGGGTCCGCTCCCGAATCCTTGATCACAAGGTTGTATCCATCATCCACCCCCGGCCCGGAACCTGAGGTCTGGAAACCGAAAACGGCCTGGATTCCCTGAAGAGCCTTCTGGCCGTAGAAGGCGTACTGACCGGTAAGGGGCAATAGGACACCGAGGGATCCCGTGCGCACCATAAGACGGTCGCGAAGAAGGGAGTATGCGCTGTCTAGCCGTCCTCCGGGAACGGTTTCGGGGTAGTAAATCATGATGTCCATGAGTTCGGCCATCGCCGAGCCGCGTTCACCCTTGTCGATATGCCTTCCAAGGAGGGTGATAGCGAGAATCCCGTACGGCTCCGAACCGTCGGAGCCCTCCAGAAGACCCTCGATCTTCCGATCTTTCATCGGTTCGGAAATCTCTTCTAACGCCTGCAGGGCTTCCTGCCGGACGAGAGGGCTCATGGCTGCGTGGTACCCCCTGATAATGTCAGCCGCAGCATCCAGGTGGTCCCGCCGCCGGGATTTGCAGACGCCTCCGGCAACCAGGAGCCGGGATTCCTCATCGGGCAGCGGATCCAGTGTCAGGGCGCTGCGGGAGGCCTCCACGCAGTCCTTCCATTTGCCGAGGTCGCTGTAAATGCCCACCATCTCGATAAATGTCCGTTTCCTCGTGGGGCTGGACGGGTATTCTTTCAAAAGGCGTTCCATTGAGGTCAAGGCTTTTTTTCTTTTTCCCAGGGACAACCATATCCTTGCCTGCTCCAGCATGGCGTCGTCAGCATAGGGGCTGTCCGGATGCATGCTGAGAAAAGCATCGAGCATCTCAAAGGCGCGGGGGGCATCCTCCTCTTCCCGGAACACGCGAACCGCCTCCTGAAACTTAAGGAGTTCTTCCCTTTCCCTGGACACCTCGCGCGGCTCAGACGGCGGAGGGGGTGGGGAGGGCAAAGCAGGGGCGGAGGGAGGTTTGACCTCCGGTGCCGGCGCCTCGGCCGGAATCGTTTCCACGGGCACGCGGGCTGGCGGAACAGTCTGACAGGCGCACAGAGTTGCTACGATCAGGACGGTGGGGTATAACCAACGGAAATTGGGGGGAAAGAAAAGCATCCAAAAATTCTGCCGTACCCGGGACCCGATGTCAATCAGGAAGGGAAAGTCCAGAGTCCAGTATCCAAAGTCCAGAGGGAAGATCGCAAGGAACAAAAAATGGTCACAGCCAATATCTTTTCCCTGAATAACGAGAAAAACTTTTTGGTTTTCTCTCTTTCATGCCAAGTCCTCTGCAAAATACTAAGGTTTTTTTCTTTGGACTCTGGACTCTGGACTCTGAACTCTTTTTCTCTGGACTCCTTCTCATGGCCGCCTCGCACCGGGATGCGGCCATGAGAAGGCTCCCCCCCGCCTACGGTCAGCATTTTCTGCATGACAAGAACATCCTGGCGGCCATTGTGTCGGCGGCCGACCTCGATCCGGAAGACGTGGTGCTTGAGATCGGCGTGGGGACCGGGCGCCTTACGGAGTTGATCCTTGATGAAGGAGTGGCGCTGACAGGGGTGGAAGTGGACGCGAAGCTCCTTCCCGGCCTCATGGATCGGTTTCAGGACCAACAGGCTTTCAAGCTGGTGCCCGGTGACGTCCTGAGGTTGTCCTGGGAGGATCTGCTGACGGAGGGTAAGAGGGCCGTCCTCATGGGCAACCTTCCCTACGCGATTTCCACCCAGGTGCTTTTCAGGGCCATCGACCACCGGGACCGCATCGGGAAAGCCGTTATCCTTCTTCAGTGGGAAGTCGGCGAAAGGATGGCCGCTCGGCCCGGTTCGAAGGATTACGGCATCCTCTCGGTGGCCTGCCAGATGTTCGGGAAACCGAGGATCGTTCGAAAAGTTCCCCCCTCGGTTTTCCTCCCTCCCCCGAAAGTGGATTCAGCCCTGATCCGCTGGGACCTTTTTGATGGGACAGCTCACCCCCTCCGGGACGAGAAGTTCACCATGAAAGTTGTAAAGGCCGCTTTTGGCCAGAGGAGAAAAAAGCTGGTCAACAGCCTGTCGTCCGGAATGCCCGGGGCTGGAAAATCCTTCCTCGGCGGAATCCTCGATGAAATGGAGCTCAAAAGTTCGGTCCGGGCCGAGGACCTGAGCGTCGGACAATTCGCGGACTTAAGTAACAGATTGCATGACGCGGGAATACGGGGAAAACAAACACTATGACACGGAGAAAATAAAGCGAGACACGGAGACACGGTGACGCGGTGGAATGAAAATCAGAAAAAAGGACCAGGCGGTACTGAAATACGGAAGAAGAATTCCTTCTCCGCGTCTTCGCGTCCCCGCATCCGGATTGTTCTTCCGCCTCACCCTCTCTCCGTATCTCTGTGTCAAAGGGGACGCCCACATGGGAGAATATTAAATGAACAATAGCGCCCTGCGTTTCATTCCCTTAGGCGGTGTGGGAACCTTCGGGATGAACTGCGCCGTTCTCGAGTGGGGGGACGAGGCCGTAGTAATCGATGCGGGAATAAAAATCCCCCAGGGGAACTTCCCCGGGGTCGATCTGTTCCTGCCTGATTTTACGTATATCCTTGAAAACACCGGGCGGCTAAAAGCCGTCATCGTTACCCACGGCCACGATGACCATATCGGGGCTTTGCCTTATCTTCTGGACAAGGTAGATGTGCCGGTTTACGGAACGGCTTTTTCCCTTGCCCTGGTCCGGGAACGGCTTTCCAACGATTCGGGGAAAGCCGCGGAAAAAGATCTCCGCCAGATCCTCTTCGGAGTCCCGTTTGAAGTGGGCACAGCTGTCATGGAGGCCGTGCGTGTGGACCACAGCATCCCGGACTCAGCTTCCCTCGTGATCCGGACACCTGCGGGCACGGTGGTTCACAGCGGGGATTTCAGGATCCCCGAGGGGGTGCCTGGTCCCGATCTTAACCAGCTTAAGGCCGCTGGTGAGGAGGGGGTCGAACTTCTGGTGTGCGACAGTACCAACGCTGATCACCCGGGAGTGACTCCTTCCGAATCGGAAGTCGCCGAAACGCTTTCCAGCCTTTTCAGCCGGGCTTCGGGCAGGGTTTTCCTAGCCACTTTCGCATCCCATATCATGAGGATCTCGGCGGTCATCCTTGCCGCCCGGGAGGTTGGACGGAAAGTGGTTCTGGAGGGAAGGCGCATCGTCAGAAATTTTGAGATCGCTTCCCGTTTGGGGTACATCCCGGATTCGAACGGGGTTGTGGTGTCTCGGGAATCCCTGAGTTCCGGGGAGGCCGAGAGGGTGGTCTACCTCATGACCGGCTCGCAGGGGGAGCCGTTCAGCGCCCTGGCCCGCATTGCCCGGGGGGAGCATTCGGAGATCGGCGTTGGGAGGGGTGATACGGTGATTTTCTCCTCCCGGATGATCCCGGGGAATGAACTGGCCGTCGGCCGAATGATCGACAGCCTCTTCCGGATGGGAGCCTCGGTTTTTTACAAGGACCCGCCCTGTGTCCACGTTTCGGGGCACGGGTATGCTGATGAGATCTCGGCCATGATCAACCTGGTGGCCCCGCGCCACTTCGCCCCGGTCCATGGTGACTACCGGAACCTGGTGGCCTGTTCGGATCTGGCCAAAGAGAACGGGATGGACCCGGGGTCGGTCCACCTCCTCGATCCGGGGGAGGTGCTTGAGATAGAAGATGGGAAAGCTTCCCGTGGCGGCACCGTACCCTCCGGACGGGTTCTGGTGGACGGGGAAATGATCGCCAGTCTTGCGGATCCCATGTTGAGACAGCGGCGGCGGATGGCCCGTGAGGGTGTGGTGGTTGTGGCCGTTTCCATGCCCGTTCCCGGAACGCCGGTGGGAGAGCCGGCTGTTCACAGTGTCGGGGTTGGTGTGGGTTCCCAGGGGGAAGAGCTTGACCTCGAGGCCGCAGAGGAAGCCCGGCGCGTCCTCAAACAGGCGAGGCTGAAAAAAATATCCAGGGAGAAGCTCAAGGAGGAGCTTCGCTTTGCCGTACGCAGCATCTACAGAAGGGCGCTGGATAAAAGACCGACCGTCATTCCGGTCATTCTGGAGGATTAAGGATTGAGGATCGAGAATTGAGGATTGAGAATTTAAACAATGGTTGAAGCCTGCTCTGAGTCTGTCGAAGAGTTTGAAGTTGCCGAAAAAACACGTTGGACATCAGACGTTGGACGTTAGACTTTGAACCCTGGATCTTGGATCTGTTTTGAAACCAGAAAATTTTTCCGGACGGAACCTGAAAAAAAAGGACATCACGGGCTATGATTGAATCCATACTGCTGGGAATATTGCAGGGCCTCACGGAATTTCTCCCCGTTTCCTCCTCCGGCCATCTTGTCATAGCCCAATCCCTCCTTCCCGGGTTCCTCGAGCCTGCGGTGGTTTTCGATGTTCTTCTTCACGCGGGGACACTGGCCGCCGTGCTGGTGTATTTTCGGAGGGACCTGCTGGAGATCGGGAGAGGTTTCCTGTCTCCGGGGGAGGGCGGTTTTCACCTTCCTGTGCTCCTCGCGGTGGGCACCGTCCCCGCAGCGCTGGTCGGGGTCTTCTTCGCCGACGCCATTAAACCGCTTTTCGCGGCCCCTGCGTCCGCTTCCGCCGGGCTCCTCGTGACGTCTCTGCTGCTGTTTGCCGCTTGGAAAATCGGGACGGAAGGGAGACGAACCCTCCAGAGCCTCACTCTCCCGGGGGCCCTGTTAATTGGGGTTTTTCAGGCGATCGCTATTGTTCCCGGTGTTTCCAGGTCCGGGGCCACCATCGCGGCGGGTGTATTTCTCGGGTTATCCGGAAGGGACGCGGCAAGATATTCGTTTCTTCTTTCCATACCAGCTATTGCGGGTGCCGTTCTGCTTGAATCGGGGGCTATTGCCAATGCCGTTAACCTTCCTTTTTACCTCGCCGGGGCCGTTTCCGCTGCTCTCGTGGGCTGGGCCTCCATCGCCTTTCTCATGAAGCTGCTGGGGAAAGGGGTGCTCATGCCCTTCGCGGTTTACTGTCTCGTGCTTGGTTCAATTTCCCTTGTGTTTCTGGTATAAAATACAGGATCTCAAATCTCAAATCTAAAATCTCAAACACTTTGAATTAGAAGTACTTTTTAATTTTAACATTTGAGATCCGAGAATTGGGATCTGAGATAAAAAATCCGCCTCACTTAAGGTTCCAGTAATGAAGAAAAAGTCCAGGAAAGAAAAGAATTTTTCGCCCTCGTCCCCTTCCCGATGGAGGGAAATCACCGGTGTGGCCTTTATCGCATTGGGGTTATTCCTGATCCTGTCCCTTGTTTCCTATTCCTCGCAGGATGTTTCCCTAAACAGCACCGGGTCCGTCCGGGGAGAGATTCAGAATCTGGGCGGGATCGTGGGTGCCTATCTCGCTGATCTGTGCCTTCAGGGACTGGGCTGGACGGCGTTCGCCATCCCCTTTTTCTTCTTTTTCCTGGGGATCACGCGGTTTTTCTACCGGTACCGGCGACCGGGCCAGGGTGCGGCGGGGGCCGGGCTTTTTGTCTTGAGCCTCTGTGTCCTGGTCCAGTTAAGGCTGGGACCCTTGTCGTTTACGGGGACCAATGTGCCGGCCGGAGGGGTCATAGGAAGCCTTGGGTCTGACGGACTCGTCTCCCTCCTGAATGTCGCAGGGGCCCACATTCTGGTACTGGCCCTGTTAATCGCCTCCCTGTTGATCATGACCAACATCTCCCTGAAGGCGGCCGTGAGGTGGCTGGCCGGAGGGGTCGGGTTCGTTTTTACAACCCTGACGAAGCGGCGTGAACGCGGGCGGCGGCAAAAATCGGTCAGCCGGGCCCGGGAAAGGGAAAAAAAGACCGTTCCTCCCCGCATCACCACTCAGCCCGAGGTGGTATCCAGGAGCAGGGAGCCGGTACCCAGACAGGAAGAGTTTGACGCCCTGCCGCGGCCGAAAGGGAAGTTCTCCCTTCCACCCCTGCACCTGCTTGATCCTCCCGATCCACAGCAGAGGGGGATCAGTGAGGAGGAGCACCTCGCTCGAAGCAGGATGTTGGTTAAAAAGCTTCAGGATTACGGCATCCGGGGACAGGTGACCTCCGTGAACCCGGGCCCCGTGATCACTGTTTTCGAGTACGAACCCGGACCGGGTGTGAAAGTCAGCCAGATTGTCAGCAGATCCGGTGACCTTTCCCTTGCCATGGGAGGGGTCGAGATCCGGATCGTTGAACGCATACCGGGCAAGTCGGCCATCGGCATCGAGGTTCCCAATACGAAACCGGAAATCGTCCGGCTAAGGGGCATTCTTCATTCCCCGGAGTTTGAAGGTGCAAAAGGGCTCCTCAGGCTGGCCGTTGGAAAAGACACATCCGGAGCGCCGTTCGTCACGGATCTCGATTCCATGCCCCACATGCTGGTCGCCGGGGCCACCGGAACCGGCAAAAGTGTGGCCATCAATTCCATGATCCTCTCCCTTCTGTTCAACCTTACACCGGACGAGGTGCGGTTCCTCATGGTGGACCCGAAAATGCTGGAGCTTTCCCCGTACGAGGGGATTCCTCACCTCCTGGCGCCGGTGGTAATGGAACCGAAAAAGGCGGCCTCTGCCCTGCGTTGGCTGGTGGCCGAAATGGAAAGGCGTTATCAGCTTCTGGCAAACAGGAAAGCACGTGATATCGACAGCTATAACAGGAAGACGGGGAAAATAAAGGAACCTCTTCCTGAGGGTGAGGACAAGCGCCTCCCGCACATTGTGGTTCTCATCGATGAGCTGGCCGACCTGATGATGACCGCGTCCCGGGATGTGGAGGAATGCATTGCCCGGCTGGGACAGATGGCGCGGGCGGCGGGCATCCACCTTATCCTGGCTACTCAGCGCCCTTCGGTGGACATTATCTCGGGCAGCATCAAGACTAACATCACCGGCCGGATCGCCTTCAAGGTTTCGGACAAGGCCAACTCGCGGGTTATCCTCGATTATAACGGTGCGGAGCAGCTGCTGGGCCACGGGGACATGCTTTTCTTAAAAACCGGCAGAGCCGGCCTGACGCGCCTCCACGGTTGCTTTGTTTCAGAGGACGAGGTGCTAAGGGTGGTCAAATTCCTCAAGGACCAGGCTCAGCCGGAGTACAGGGAGGACCTCTTTGACTATCAGGCGGCATCGGCGGGACCCGGGGGGGAAGACGAGGAGGCCGATGAAAAGTACCAGGAGGTGCTGGATTTCGTTTACAGGAAAGGCTACGCTTCGGCCTCCATGATCCAGCGCAACTTCAAGGTGGGTTACAACAGGGCCGCGCGCATGGTGGAACAGATGGAAGCCGAAGGTATCATTGGACCGCCCGACGGGGCCAAACCCAGACCAATTCTCCGGAGATACGATATCGAATGAATTGCAGGACCGCTCTTCTGCTTGGTCTTCTCATCTTTCTCCTTCCTCCCCATCTTTTCGGACAGGATGAGACCACAAGGGCTCTTGACCTGGTCAAGGGTACCTATGGATCGCTGACCGGTCTCGAGGCCCGGTTCGTCCAAACGGATGAACGACCAGATGTTGGTGTCTCGACCCGGGAAGAGGGGGTTTTTTCCTTCAAGCCGCCGGATCTCCTGAGGTGGGACTACGAGGGAAAGCGGCCCCACAGCGTTGTCATAAACGGGGATATCGTGTGGTTCTACACCCCGTCCCGGAACCAGGCTATCGTCAGGAGGATGACCCCTGCTGAAAGGAGAAAGGGCGCGGCCACCTTCCTCGGCGGACTCGACGGAGTAGAGGAGGACTTCACGCTGCAGTCGAAAAAAGTGGCTCCGGGTGAGGGGATCGAACTGGACATGTTTCCCCTCGGGGAAAACGTTCCTTATGAGAAGCTCTCGGTCCTCATTGCGCCGGACAGCGGCCTGATCGAGAGGATCTCCATCTATCACAAGCTGGGCAACGTGACAACAACCACCTTTTACGATATCAAAACCGGGGTAAAGCTGGGGAACAAGCGGTTCGAATTGAATCCCCCCGAGGGGACGGAGATAATAGAACCGTGAGGAAAAATTTCATCTCATATCTCAAATCTCAGAGGCATTACAATTCAATAAACAGTCTGGTTTCCTTTTGAGATCTGAGATCTGAGATGTGAGAGTATCTATGAAAATTGCAGTAGTCTCTCTCGGTTGCAATAAAAACCTGGTAGACACCGAGGTCATGCTGGCCCACTTGATCCAGGCCGGCTGCGAGGTGATCGACGACCCCGAGGAGGCGGACTGCCTGTTCGTCAACACCTGTTCCTTCCTGCAGGAGGCGGTGGAGGAATCTCTTGACTGCATCGTTGGGTTGGCCCAACTGAAGGGAAAGGAAGGGCCTGGTCGTCTGGTTGTCGCTGGCTGCCTCGTTAGCCGATACGGTGATGAAATACTAAAGGAAATCCCCGAAGTTGACGCCCTGGTTCCGCCCGACGATCTGGAAAGGGTTGTCAGGGCTGTTAAGAGCACATCCGCCGTCGCCAAGGCTTCGGGTGGCAAGATGACGGACAGGGGGCGAAGTACTGAGGGCAGAGTTGCGAAGCACCCAACTTCAAACTTCAAACTTACGGGAAATGTCCAACGTCTAACGTCTAACGTCCAACGTGATCTTCCCGCAACTTCAAACCTCAAACCTCAAACGTCAAACGTCGAATCAAATGCTTCCAATCCTCAATCCTCAATCCTCAACTCTCAATCGCTCTTCCCCCCCCGTATCCTTTCGTATCCCACTCACCGGGCCTACCTGAAGATCGGGGAAGGGTGTTCCAATAAATGCTCCTACTGCCTGATTCCGATCCTCAGGGGTGAATCCATCAGCAGGACCCCCGAATCCCTCCTGGCCGAGATGGATCATCTGGTCCGGAATGGGGTCAAAGAGGTCACCCTGGTGGCACAGGATTCGGGAAGATACGGTATGGATCATGTGGGAGTATCCCTTCCTTCCCTTATCGAACTCCTCCTGTCCGTCCTGGGGGATTACTGGCTGAGAGTCCTTTACATTCACCCTTCCCGTATAACGGATGAACTTCTCGAGGTCCTGGCATCCGACCCGCGGGTGTGCCGGTATCTGGATGTCCCCTTTCAGCATGTTTCGCCGTCTATCCTCCGGGAGATGGGCAGGGGGGACAGTCCGCACCCGGAGGAGGTTGTCCGGAATATTCGCCGGGTTTTTCCGGACGTTTTCCTGCGGACCACGTTCATGACAGGGTTCCCCGGGGAAACCGAACACGATTTCGAAATGCTCAGGGATTTCGTCGCCCAGGGGCATATCGACCACTTGGGGGTTTTTGTCTACTCCCGCGAGGAGGGGACCCCAGCCGCTCGAATGACGTGCCAGGTGGACCCTCAGACGGCACGGGACAGGGCTGATGCCCTTCTCCTGGAGCAGGCGGAGATCTCCGCTGAGAGCCTGACCCGTTTCGCAGGAAAGAAAATGAGGGTGCTCTTTGAGGGTAGGGACGAGGAAGGCCCTTTCGGAAGGCACCAGGGACAGGCTCCGGAGGTGGACGGAGTCGTTCGTCTGGACCGGGAGTTGGAACAGGGGAGTTTCGTGACCGTCAGGATTACCGGTACCGACGTGTATGACCTCGAGGGGGAAATATTATAATGATCTCATATCTCAAATCTCAGAATAGAGCACACCGAATCTGTCAGTTTGCTCACACTTATTTTTGGGATTTGAGACCTGAGATCTGAGATTTAAACGCAATGAGCGAGAAATATGATTTCATTGGAAACCTGAAGCTTATTCAGAGTGAACACGGCGTTAAAGCCTCTGTTGACGGGGTTCTCCTGGCCCGTTTTACGGATTCGAAACCCGGCTGGAACGTGGCTGATCTCGGATGCGGCAACGGGGTCGTCGGTCTCTTGACGGCAATGAAGCAGCCCCGGTGCCAGGTTGTGGGGATCGAGATTCAGGGAATTCTACTGCGACAGGCCCTGCGCAGCGCGAGGTTAAACGGGCTGCCGAATATCCGTTTTGTAAGGGCCGATCTCCGGCGGCCTCCTTGGGTGGAGGATCTGTCGGGTTTTGACCTGGTGTTGGCAAACCCGCCTTATCGAAAAGTCAGGTCAGGGCGCTTGAGCCCCGACCCCGTTCGGGCCGCCGCGAGGCACGAACTCCTCGGAAATGTCAGGGACTTCGCCCGAGCCGCCGCTGCTCTCCTGCGTCATGGTTCCCGTTCGGTGTGGATCTACCGGGCCGAACGCACAGAAGACCTCTTTAAGGCTGTTATTACGGCCGGCCTGGAACCGATCCGCCTCAGATACGTAACCTCGAGAAAAAACGAACCGCCCTCCCTCCTTCTTCTGGAGGCTGTCAAGGGAAAACGTGGGGAGACGATTGAAGAGGAAGAACCGTTAGTACTGTATCGAAAAGGCAAGGGGAGGGACTACACGGAGGAAGCGAGGAACATACTTTACGGAAAAAATATTTAAATGATATTTCTCGCTTCCAGTGCTAAGGGCTAAATACTGAGTCCTGAGTCCTGAGTCCTAGGTGCTAAGTACGCCAAACTTTGTTTTGGCTTATCCCTTATCCCTTATCTCTTAGGACTTAGGACTTAATCTTCCCGTTTCCTTTTCAATTTAAACCGGATATCCTCGACGATTTTTTCTCCCACGGCTCTTTCGAGACGGCTGATGATATCCATCTTCCTCATGGACAGTTCGGTTATCCAGGCCGGGGATGTCACTTCCACGATCAGGGTTGAACCCTGGAAGCGAAATGGATGTGTATGAAGGGATGCGTCTCCCACTGCTTCGTCCCAGGCGAGGAAAACCCGGCCTTTCAAATCCATGTCTTCGGGTATTTCCAGGCGGGAAAAAACGGTCTTGAGGACATCCTCTATTTTCACCAGCTTCGATTTTTTTCTGCGGCTACCCATGACTCGATGACCCTTTTTTGGCTTCCTTTTCACCACTGCCCATTGCCGTTCTGTGCACATTCTTATGGAAGTGCCAGTTATGATTTGGTAGAATACTGTATACTGTACACACGGGCAACCCACCTCAGATCCCGTTCGCCAGCCTCGCTTAAAGAAAAGACATCAACAGAGAGATGCAGGATGCTCAGGGGAACAGATCCTCCCTTTCCCGGGGGAACCCCTGAAAAGCTCGGAGCGAAACCCCGGCCCGAAAACAACGGACCTGAACCTGCCGGGTAAAGTAGAAACTCCACCGCAAAAAAATGCCTGAATCGTATCGTGCCGTTCGTTGGTATGCCAGTCTGGAGCGTTCCGATGGGTGAGTTTAAGATCAGGATCGAGGAACCGCGGCTTCTTTCCCTCGATATCGCTGAATCTATCAAAACAGCGATCATAAAAGGCCAGTTCAAACCGGGGGAGAGGATCTCCGAGGGAGATCTGGCCTCTTCCATGGGCATCAGCAGGACGCCGCTCCGTGAGGCTTTCCGAAAACTGGAGAATGAGGGCTTTATCGAGATCATTCCCCGTAAAGGCGCCGTCGTCACCGGGATCGACCCCGAAGAGGTCTATAACCTTTATGAGATAAAAAGCACCCTGGAGGGACTGGCAGCGCGCCTCGCCTGCGACGGTATCAGAAAAAAGGACATCGAGAAGCTGGAAAAGATCAACGCGGAGCTCACGGAACTCATATGCGGGAAAGACCTTGAAACTTTCTACAGGGCCCATACGAGGTTCCACGAGGTTTTCGTAAAACTCTCTGGTAATAGGAAATTGATCCAGATGATCTCCAACCTCAACGACCATTTCAAACGGTTCGGGATCGTGACCCTCACCCTCCCCGGCCAGTATGAGAAAGCCATCAGGCAGCACCAGGGGATTATCGCAGCCTTTGCGGAAAGTGATAAGGCCCTCGTGGAAAAACGCGTCAGGGAAAACGTTATGACGGGAGGCAAGGTTCTTGTGGATCACCTCGCGGAGGGAGCCCGGAAGAACGGGTAACCCCAGGCCTAAGAAAAAATGTTTAACGTTTAATGTTTAACGTTGAACGTTTATCGTGATCCCAAACTTTCAAACTCCAAACAGTTAAAGGTCCAATGTCTAACGCCAAACGTCCAACGTGTTTTTTCCGCAACTTCAAACTTCAAACTTCAAACTTACAAACTTTCAAACCGTTTGTTCTCTTTCCATTGATTCCGTTCTCGTTCTCTGCCATATTCAGCCGGTGACCCGTAATATGTGCTGCCGGCTGTTTTTTTCGGGCGACTGGGGAGCAATGCCAGGCTGCCATAGAAGTATTGTAGCTATTTTTCCTCCAGTCACCCGTCACGACTCGCTGATCACCGTACCTCAATGAAAATCCGACGTCGAACCTTCCTGAAAACAGGCGGTTCCCTCATTACCGCTCTTCTCGTACGGACGCGACCGGCTTGCTCCTCCGGCCGATCTCTGTTCCGTGCCCGGTTCGGCCGTGAGGTGGCGGGGAGGTGTCCCCTGTGCTCCCTGGGATGCGGAGTGATATTCCGCTGCGCGGGTTTTGAACGTTGGATCGTAGAAGGTGACCCGGATTGCCCAATAGGGAAGGGGTCGTTATGCGCGAGAGGTGCGTCCCTCGCATCCACGCTCCGGGTCCAGGGAACAATGGAACCGCTCTACAGGGCCCCGGGCAATCGCCGCTGGATCCGGATCTCGTGGGCAGATGCGGTTGATATCCTGGCCCGTCGCCTGAAAGATCTGAGGGATCGGGAAAACACCATCCTCCCCCCCCGGAAAGAGCCCCTGACTAACAGGTTCGATAGTGTCGGTGTCGTTGCAGGCGGCTGCCTCACCAACGAGGAGGCCTACACGGCAGCGAAACTGTTCAAGTCCCTCGGTGTCGGGCAGTTGGATACCACGGTCAGGTCCAGCCATGGGGCGGGAGTCATTGGGCTGATGGAAACCCTCGGCCTGCCGGGCGCCACGCACCCCGTAACACAGGTTGCCTTCAGCGACGTGGTTGTCCTGGCCGGGTGTAACCCCGGACAGACCGCGCCGGCTGTTTCCCGCTTCCTCGACGAGGTGCGCCGTCGCCGGGGAGTCGTGATCGTTCTCGATCCCAGAAGATCCGAAACCATCAGGAATGACGATATTTTCCTCAGAGTAAGACCTGGTACCGATGGGGTGATCCTGGGGGCATTTATCCACCATATCCTGGAATATGGAGATGTCAGGAAACCCGACCTCATGGCGTATTCGGACGCGGCTCTGCTTGTCCTGGGCGAGCTTATGGGGGAGTATGAAGAGCACCGGTCGGGCAAGTACAAGAACCAGCTGGTCGTCGATGAAACCTTCACCGAACCGTATTCCATATTCCAACGGATGAGAAAACATTTCCAGCGGTACGACCTTCGAAAAGCTGCCAAAATCAGCGGCGTCGACATCGATCTGCTTCGGCGGGCCTGCACCCTGATCGCCAGAACAACGGATCCCCATTTCTCCGCTTCCTTCCTTCTCGGCTCGGGGGCCCTCGGTCATCACATGGGGACCCAGGTCGTCAGAATGGCCGCCATGGCCCAGGCTTTGCTGGGCAATCTGGATAAGAAGGGGGGAGGGATTGTCCTTCCCGCGGCGGCCGGTAATGCCCAGGGGACCTGTGATATGGGGCTCCTGGCGCCGTTTTTCCCCGGTTACCTGGATCTTTCGGACGATGCTCCGAGGGGCCGGGATGAAAGTGAAAAAGCTGCGGTCAAGGCCCTTTGCCGGGTCTGGTTCCCCCGGGTGGATCCTGTGAAATCCGTCCACTTCCTTCCTCGCAGGAAGAAGGACGAATTTCCCTCCCTGAGCACCATCTTCCAGGGTGTGGACAGAGGAAGTATGAAGGGGCTTATCGTGGCTGGGGCCGATCCGTTGGGAAGCCATCCCGATTCCCGGTCCCTGGCCGGAGCGCTTCCCAACCTCAATCTCCTGGTGGTGATGAACCCATATCCCAACAGGACCAGTGAATTCTGGAAGGTGGCTCACCTTCCTGATGAAGCTGTCAAGACAGAGGTCCTTTTCATTCCCACGGAACTTCCCATACGTAAAAGGGGAACGATGACCGATTCCGGTCGCCGGGTCAGAACGATCCATCCACTGCCCCCGCAGGATGCGCAAGGTCCCGGCATGCTGGATTTCCTCCTGAAATTAGGGAACTCCATCCGGTCCAAATATCTTGCCGAGGGAGGGGCTCTGAGCGAGCCGATCCTGGAAATGAACTGGCCCCTGACACAGGTTCCGGAGGATGTTGCGGCCGAGATCAACGGGTGGAGGAAAAATGGCCCGGCCGACGAGGTCCCTTTGACTCAAACTGACCCCTTGAAAACCGGAGATCGATGCGGCAACCGTCTGTATCGCGGCTGGATTACCGGGGAGGGCCCACTGGCGGACCGAAGGAATTCCGGGGACCCTTACGGGACCGGACTTTTTGACCGCTGGGGATGGTTCTGGCCGAAGGGGATTCCCGATCCCTTTTCCTGGGTCCGGGTGAAGGAAGGAAAAGAGGGGGTTTTCCTGAGGTGGGGGGAACAGGGAGTCAGCCGCAAGACTGTCGATATCCTTCCGAACGGGAGGGCACTCCCGGTGAGGTTCTGGTCGAAAGTGGGGGTCGGCAGCCCCTTCCCGGAACATTATGAGCCCTTTTCCAGCCCCCTTCACGACAAGTTAACGGGGGGTCTTCCCAACCCTTACCTGATCCCGAGGGCGGAAAAGGAGAAGGATTGGGGTTTCCTCACCAGAACGCGCAGCGACATTTTGAAAAGTTTCCCCCTTATCGTTTCGGTCCACCGGACGGGAAACACCGAAGGGACCGGCGGGGGGACGATCCTGAACTCATACCTTCGGGAGCTCGGCTGCCGCAGGATCGTTGAGATAAGCCCCTTGCTGGCCGCGGAAATGAAAATTGAAACACGGGATCAAGTCCTTGTTTTTTCCCCTTTCCGGGAGGAAGGGGTTACGGCGATGGCCCTCGTGACGGGCAGGGTGGGGGTTTTCGGGGAGGATGAAAAAGGGAACCATGTGATTTCCCTTACCCTGTTCGGCGAGGAGATGCCCGGGTTAAATTCTCTTACCTCCCCGGTTTTCGATTCCCATACGGGTGGTCTTGAGATCAAGACGTTCATGGGAAGGATCGAGAAAGTAGAAAGTAACAAGTAGAAAGGGGAAGGGGTAAAAGTTTGAAAGTTTGAAAGTTTGAAAGTTTGAGAGTTGTGGTTTGAGGTTTTGATCGGTGATTAGTTTAACTAACGTGTTTTTTTTGGATCTTGGATCCACTGTGGATATTTTTTCGAGTTCCGTTTCACGGAGTATCGCACCCAGGAGGTTTTTCATGGTTGAAGTCGGCGAGAGGGAAGAAACGTTTCATGAGTGCCTGTTCACCGGAACGATGGACATCGAGGGGATGGACGCTTTGCTTGCCCTTTACCGGGACCTGTATCCGGAAAGAAAGACGTCCCTGAAACCGGCCGGGAAGCAAAAGAACCCGGACGAGAAAGAAACGGCCATGAGGCTCGCCGAAGGGTTCACGATGCTGGAAGCACCCGGGATCCTTCCCGGCGCGGAGGACCTGGTGGAAAAGGCGGCGAATGTTGGTCGGATCCTTTTTCAGTATTCCGAAGCCCCTGATTCGGTGGCCGCGGCCATGGACCGGGTGCTGGTGGACCCTCCCTCCTTCCTTGCCCTGGCCGAAAACTGCCTGGGTGAGGGGGAAATGTCCCTTCGGGAGAAGCTGTCCTCCGAGGAGGGGGCGAATCCCGAGGTGGTCATGTTCGTGATATTTAACGCGACTAAAGGGCTTTTCCTCCAGGCCGCCCAGCGGTTTTCGACGGCTGAGACGAATCAGTGGGATCATGGCCGCTGCCCTGTCTGCGGCGGCGAACCAGCGGTCGCTTACCTGGCGGGAGAAGGAGGAAAAAAGTTCCTCATTTGCCATCGGTGCGAGACGCACTGGCGGTTCCCAAGGTTGATGTGCCCGTTTTGCGAGGAAAAGAGCCCGGGGGAATCCCGTTACCTTTACGTGGAAGAACCGCAGTACAAAACGATGACGGGGCAGGTGTGCGATGAGTGTAAAAGCTACATCAAGACCTGGAGAGTGGAGGACGATGACCTCGGTGACCTTCACCCGGAAGTGGAGGATCTTAAAACGCCAGGTTTCGACGATGCCCTCGATTCGGAGGGGTATCGCCGGGGCGGGGCGAACGTTTTCGGGGTGCTGATCGGTAAAGGGATGGGGGAGAAAGAAGGAAAGGAAGAAGGCTGAAGGGGGAAGACCTAAAAAACCGGTACCCCTCCGGGGGGAAACCGAAATTTCTTGAAAAATGGATCACCGCGGGGTAAATTGAAAAACGGATCACCGCAGGGTAAGATTGCACGCCATTGCTGAAGGACTCGATTCCGGGTCTGGCCGCAATGTTCGGGAAGACAGGGGTCTTGGGGCCCTGGCAGAGCCAAAAAAAATAAATCACTGGAAAAGGCCTTCCGATCCCACTTTGTCCCTTGCGGATGAGTGGGACGATAGGGTGCCGGGAGTAATCCCGCCGCCTGCCGAACACGCAAAGGAAGCCATGACGAGATCATGGTTTCCTTTTGTTTTTTTGGGATGTGATCAAAATGACGGAGAGGGAAAGGGGGTGATGGAGGAGTTTTCACCGGAAAGATGGTTCCCTGATACGTTAACCAATATCAGTGAGAAAGGAAGGTGTGGACAAGGATGAATGTAACCAGGAGAGATTTTTTAAAGATCTCCGGTGCAACCGTGTCTGGTGCAACGATTGGTGGTCTTGGTCTCCGAGGCATCGCGGTGGCAGGAGCCCGTCAGGGCAACGTTGCCGTAAAATACGCCAAAGAGTCCACCACCATCTGCCCCTACTGCGCGGTGGGCTGCAGTTTAATCGTCAGCGCCCATGCCGGCAAAGTGATCAATATGGAGGGGGATCCTGATCATCCGATCAACGAGGGGAGCCTCTGCTCTAAAGCACAGGCTGTCAGGCAGGTATCGGAAAACCCCTGGCGCATCACCAAGCCCATGTACCGGAAAAAGGGAGGAACCCAGTGGGAAGACGTCACTTGGGACTGGGCCCTCAATGAGATAGCCAAGAAAGTTAAAAAGAGCCGCGACGCCGGCTTCACAAAGGTGAACCAAAAAGGGCAGGTCGTGAATCGGAACGACGGGATTGCCTCTGTCGGGTCCGCTGCCCTGGATAATGAAGAGTGCTATATCTATTCGAAATGGCTCAGAGCCCTCGGCCTGGTGTATGTGGAACACCAGGCACGGATATGACACAGCGCCACTGTAGCGGCTCTGGCAGAGTCGTTCGGACGCGGCGCAATGACCAACCACTGGATCGATCTGAGGAATTCGGATGTGATCCTCATTTCCGGCAGCAACGCTGCCGAAAACCATCCCATCAGCTTCAAATGGGTCACGAAAGCCATGGAGAACGGCGCCAAGCTGATCAGCGTCGACCCGAGGTTCACCAGAACATCCTCCAAAGCGGATCTTTACGCGTCGATCCGGTCCGGATCGGATATCGCCTGGCTGGGAGGAATGGTCAAGTACATCCTCGACAACGAGCTCTACCATAAGGACTACGTGCGGCTTTATACCAACGCGTCTTTCATCGTCAACAATGACTTCAAGATGCCCGGGGACCTAGATGGTGTCTTTTCGGGGTACGATCCCAAGGCGCGGAAATACGACAAGTCAACCTGGTCCTTCCAGACCGACGGTAACGGCGTTGTCAAGAAAGACAAAGACATGAAGGACCCCATGTGTGTCCTTCAGCTTCTGAAAAAGCATTTTTCCCGTTACACGCTGGATAAGGTGGCGGACATCTGCGGTGCCTCGAAAGAAAAGCTGATGGAGGTCTACAAGACCTATGCCTCCACGGGAAAACCCAACCGCACCGGCACAATCATGTACGCCATGGGGTGGACCCAGCACACCGTCGGTGTCCAGAACATCCGGACCATGTCCATTATCCAACTTCTTCTGGGGAATATCGGGATGGCCGGCGGAGGCGTCAACGCGCTGCGCGGTGAGTCCAATGTACAGGGTTCCACGGACCACTGCCTGCTGTTCCATATCCTGCCCGGTTACCTCGGAACACCGCTTGCTTCCCAGTCGACCTTCGCCAGCTACAACACAGCCAGGACACCCAAGACCAAGGAACCTTATTCCGCGAACTGGTGGGAGAACTTCCCCAAGTACAGCGCCAGTCTGCTCCGGGCGTTTTTCGGCCAGAGCGCCGACCTGGAAACGCAATACAAGTGGATGCCGAAGCTGGATGACGGTCAGAACGCGTCCTGGCTTGTGCTTTTCGACGAGATGCTCAAGGGCAAGTTCACCGGTTTCTTCTCCTGGGGTCAGAACCCGGCCTGTTCCGGCGCCAACTCGAACAAGACGCGCCAGGCTCTCGGTAAGCTGGACTGGATGGTGAATGTCAACCTGTTCGATAACGAGACAGGTTCCTTCTGGCGAGGCCCCGGAATGGACCCCGGGTCCATCAAGACCGAAGTGTTCTTCCTGCCATGCGCCATGTCTTTCGAGAAGGAAGGGTCGATTACCAACTCCGGACGGTGGGCGCAGTGGCGATATGCCGCGGTCAAGCCGCCCGCACCGACGGATGCGGATCTCATCAACGAGCTCCAGTGGCGTGTGAGGAAACTCTACGAGGAACAGGGAGGCGTTTTCCCCGACCCGATCCTCAACCTGGCATGGGATTACGGCGCCAAAGGCCCCGACGGCAAGGTCATCCACATGGATGCCCACCGGATCGCCAAGGAGATCAACGGGTACTTCCTCGAGGAAAAAGTGATCAAAGGGAAGACCTACAAGAAGGGGGATCTCGTTCCTTCCTTCGCTTTCCTGCAGAGCGACGGCTCGACCTCCTCGGGGAACTGGCTGTACAGCCAGTCCTACAACGCCGGCGGAAACAACATGGCAAGGCGCGGCAAGTCCGACCCGACAGGCGTTGGTCTGTATAACGGCTGGACCTGGTGCTGGCCGGTCAACCGCCGGATCATCTACAACCGGGCCTCGGTGGACGAGTACGGGAAACCGTGGGCTCTCCATAAGCCGGTCATCTACTGGAACGGCTCCAAATGGATCGGCGATGTGCCGGACGGAGGATGGCCCCCGCTGCGCAAACCGGACGGAACCTGGAACGAGGCCACCAAGCTCGCATACATCATGAAACCCCACGGGGTCTCCCACATCTTCGGGCCGGGCCGGGCCGATGGTCCTTTCCCGGAGCACTATGAACCCCTGGAGTGTCCCATCGAGCGCAACCTGATGAACCCCCAGAGGGTCAACCCTGTGTCCCGGCTGTTCACCGGAAAGATGGACCAGTTCCTGAACTGCGACGATCGGTATCCCATCGTCGCGACAACCTACCGGGTCTCCGAACATTGGCAGACGGGTGTTCTGAGCCGCTGGCTCCCGTGGCTGGCCGAACTGCAGCCTTCCAACTTTGTGGAAATGAGCGAAGAGCTCGCTGAGGAGAAGGGGATCAAGAACGGAGAAAAAGTCGTTGTGGCTTCCGTTCGGGCCGGCGTGGATGCTGTCGCCATCGTCACCAAACGGTTCAAGCCGTTTATCGTTGGAGGCAATACGGTTCACCAGGTTGGCGTTCCCTGGCATTTCGGTTGGGCGACGACCAGGGAGTACGATGTCAAAGCCAATGGACTGGAGTATTCCAACCCCACCTTCGGCGATGCCGCAAACTTGCTGACACCCAGCATCGGGGATGCCAATACGATGATCCCGGAGACGAAGGCCTTCATGGTCAGCGTCGAGAAAAAGAAAGGAAGGGGGTGATCTGAGTGGCCAGAAAGATGATCGTTATCGATACATCCAAATGCACAGGTTGCCGGGCGTGCCAGGTGGCCTGCAAGCAGTGGAACAACCTTTCGGCTGTGGCGACCGAGTGCCGCGGCAGCTATGAAAATCCACCGGATCTCTCCTACAACACCTACACCAAGATCCTTTTCAACGAGATGGAAAAGAACGGGGAGGTGGTCTGGTACTTCGGCCAGCACCGCTGCATGCACTGCGAGGACGCCGGATGCATGAAAGCCTGTCCGGTTCCCGGTGCCATTACGCGTGACGCTGACGGTGCGGTGGTGATCAACCAGCAGTTGTGTACTGGATGCAAATACTGTGTCTTCGGCTGCCCCTTCGACGTACCGCGTTACGACGTAAGAAACGCCGAAGGTTTCGGCGCCGACAAGGCCTTCAAATGCACCATGTGCTTCGACCGGCAGGGGATGGGTGAGCAGCCCTCCTGCACGAAAACCTGCCCCACGGGTGCTCTTCTCTTCACGGATCAGGCGAGGTTCGGAAAGATCGCCGCGTCGGCCGAGGAACGGGGGCTTACCGTTTACGACGGAGGAGGTTTAAACACGGGGGTGGTCTTCCTCCTGGAGGGGGACCCGGGTGAGTACGGCCTGCCGGCCAAACCTGCGATCCCCACGCCGACTTTCCTCTGGCGCACCGTCATGAAACCTCTGGGCGTGGCCGCCTTCGTGGTGGGTGTTTTTGCCGCCGTAGCGCACTTCGCGTATATCGGCCCCCATGAGATCGTTGATGACGGCGGGGAAGGAGGTGAGAACTGATGGCTATCCAACTTGTGAAACGGACTACCCCCGCTGAGCGTCTCGTCCACTGGTTCCACATGCTCTCGTTCATCGTGCTGGCCCTGACCGGGTTGGGTCTTTACGCAAGGTCCTTCTTCGGGCTGACGGGTCTTTTCGGGGGCGTGGACATGTCCCGGACGATCCACCACTACACGGGCCTCGTGTTCATCGTGACCACCTTCATTGTCTTTTTCCAGTGGTTCAAGGCCATCACCGAGAAGGGGGAGGATTCCATCCTGGACGTGGCCCGAAGCTATCTGGACCGCAGTTTCCACACGAAGTCCGGGAAGATCAATGCCGGGCAGAAACTGTTCGGGTGGTTCGCTTTCATCGCGGGGCTGGTCATGAGTGCCACGGGCCTGGCCATGTGGTTCCCGTTCGTATTGGGACGCGGCCTGCAGCAGTGGATGTATTTCCTGCACAACCTGACCTTTATCGGGTTCATGCTGTTCATGGTCGTACACTTCTACCTCGGCACCTGGGGAAACCACGGGGCCTGGCGTGCCATGTCCCACGGCACGGTGACAAAAGCCTGGGCGAAGGAGCATCATCCCAACTGGGACGCCGAAGACGCCTAAACTGCCTCCAAAGGCAAGGGGCCCCTTCCGGGGCCCCTTTTTTTGTCTCAAGGCTGTTTAAGCATCAGTATCTAAAATCTAGAATCACCCGTCTCCTTTTCCTGTTCACCGTTAACCATTTCTTCTATAATTATGCGGTTATGTCTAAAAGGACTCCCGACAAATCCCTTCTAACGCTCATTCCCAAAGTGGACTCCATCCTTTCCCACCCCTTCATCGCTTCCCTCTCCGGTTCCGTCCCCGAACGGGTGATCAAGGAGGCCGTGCGGGATGAACTCGACGCCCTGAGGAAAGGGGTTCTTTCCGGAGAGGTCTCCCGTCCGGAGGAACTGGCCCTGGAAACGTTGGCAAGGGCTTCGGCGAAAAGGGCCACTGAAGCGGACCGCCCGAAACTGCGCCGTGTCATCAACGCCACCGGAGTCGTGATCCACACAAACCTTGGAAGAAGCCCGCTCCCCGATGATGCCATCCGCCGGATGGACCTGGCCGCACGGGGCTATTCCACCCTGGAATATGATGTGGCCAGCGGAAAACGGGGTTCGAGGGACCACCTTGTGGAGGAGATCCTGTGCCGGCTTACGGGCGCCGAGGCGGCGACGGTGGTCAACAACAACGCCGCGGCTGTGATGCTCGTCCTCAATACCCTCGCCTGCGGCCAGGCGGTCATGGTATCGCGCGGAGAGCTGGTGGAGATCGGAGGGAGCTTCCGGATTCCGGATGTGATGGAGGCATCGGGTGCCCGGCTCATCGAAGTGGGGACCACGAACCGGACCAGACTGGCCGATTATCGGAAAATGGCGGTCCCCGATGTCTCCCTCCTGCTCAAAGTCCACACCAGCAACTACCGCATCGTGGGTTTCACCGAGGAGGCGCCGGTCCGGGAGTTGGCGATTCTGGGGAAAGAGATGGGTGTTGCCGTTGCGGTGGATCTCGGGAGTGGTTCCCTCATCGATCTTAAGAACCTCGGGTTGAAAAATCACGAGCCGACGGTGGGGCAGATCCTTAAGGAAGGGGCGGACATCGTGACCTTTTCCGGAGACAAGCTCCTCGGTGGACCCCAGGCCGGGATCGTGGTGGGGAAAAAAGAGTTTCTGGACCCCATAAAAATGAACCCCATGAAAAGGGCCCTTCGGGTGGGAAAACTGACCCTTTCCTCGCTGGAATCGGTTCTTCGCGCCTACCTGGACCCGGTGACCGTGGCGCAGCGGATCCCGACCCTGAGGATGATATCGACTTCAAAGGAGGCCGTGGCCGCGCGGGCCAGGAGATTCGCCAGGCGCCTGTCAGACCTTCCCGCGAGGATCTCGTTTGCAGCGTCGGTTTCCAGGGTCGGCGGTGGGTCCCTTCCCCTCGAGGACCTGCCCACGGTGCTCCTCGCTCTGGAGCCGGAGGGGATGTCAGCCGACCGGTTCGAAGAGGCCCTCCGGCGGCAGGAACCACCGGTAGTGGCACGTATTGTGGACGATCGTGTGTGCTTTGATCTGAGAACGGTCTCAAGCCAGGAGTTGCGTGATCTGGAAGCAGCGATCCGTGGAGCGATCAAAGATTTTTGAAGAGGTTTTCCCTGTGTCCCCCCGCCCAGCGCCCTTCATGACGCGGAGACGGGGAGACGCGGGGACACGGAGAGGGAAATAACGTCTACAGGACAGGGAGGCTTTCAAGAAGGGTCCAGATGCGAGGCCCGAGGGAGAAGGTAACCGGAAGCGTATATGATGACATACGATGAGGATTGTCGACGACCGAGAACGAAGCAGATGGGTCCTTCTTGGAAGCCGCATTAACCCATTAATTACTTGAATACAATGACGACCCAGGGACACATAATAGTAGGCACGGCAGGCCACATCGACCACGGAAAAACCTCCCTGGTGAAGGTCCTGACCGGAGTGGATACCGACCGGCTCAAGGAGGAAAAGGAACGGGGGATCACCATCGAACTCGGGTTCGCTCCTCTCACCCTGCCATCGGGGTTGCGCATGGGGCTGGTGGATGTGCCGGGGCACGAGCGCTTCGTCAAGAACATGGTGGCCGGGGCGACGGGAATGGATCTGGTCCTTCTGGTGATCGCGGCCGACGAGGGTGTCATGCCCCAGACCCGCGAACACCTGGAAATCTGTCAACTGCTGGGCGTCCGGGAAGGGATCGTCATCCTGACAAAAATGGATATGGTCGACCAGGAGTGGATCGACATGGTTTCCGAGGAGGTTCGTGATTATCTTTCCGGCACCTTCCTCCAGGATGCTCCCGTCGTGCCCTTTTCCTCTGCCACGGGTGAAGGTCGGGATGAGGTCCTTGCTGCCCTCGAGAAAGCGGCGGGAGAAGTTCCTGACCGCTCCGGCAGCGGGATCTTCCGTCTTCCG
This sequence comes from uncultured bacterium, assembly GCA_965603295.1. Taxonomy (GTDB): domain Bacteria; phylum BMS3Abin14; class BMS3Abin14; order BMS3Abin14; family BMS3Abin14; genus JAFGWO01. The sequence goes on from CBFDCL010000005.1 coordinate 39,449, forward strand.
GTCGACAGGGTGTTCACCATGAAAGGGTTCGGCACCGTGGTCACCGGGACCATGATCTCAGGGGCAGTCTCCACCGGGGACGAGGTAGTCTTCCTACCCGGGGAGAAAACGGCAAAATTGAGGGGACTGCAGGTCCACGGGGAGCTTGTCGGGACCGGATCCGCCGGGACGAGGACCGCTCTTAACCTGCAGGGGGTGGGAAAGGACGAAATCCACCGGGGCCAGACAGCGGCCCACCCGGGGTCCCTGATCCCATCCCTCATGCTGGATGCCCGTGTGAGCCTTCTTCCTTCGGCCCCCCGCCCCCTGAAAAACAGGGATCGAGTCAGGCTCCACCTCTATACGGATGAGATCATGACGCGCGTGGCCATCCTCGAGGGGGAGAACCTGGAACCGGGTGCGGATGGGCTGGTCCAGCTCAGGCTGGAGAAGAAGGCCGTTGCGCTGCCCGGCGACCGGTTCGTGATCCGGAGTTATTCGCCTATAACCACCATCGGGGGCGGAGTGATCCTCGATCCACTTCCCCGCAAACACCGCCGCTTCCGTCCGCCGATCCAGGAGCAGTTGGCCCGCCTCGAATCGGGGGCGGGGGCCCAGAGAATCCATGTGCTTCTGGAGGAGGCCGGGGACTATGGTCTTCCCGCCCGGCAGCTCGCTGTTCGAACAGGACTCGGGTACCATCCTGTGGAAGAGCTCCTCGATGAAATGGCCCAAGCCGAAGAGGTGATCGTTTCCAGGACCGGGGAAGGACTCCTGGCCTATTCCCGGGTTGTTTTCGACAAGATAAAGGAGAGGTTGATCCGTGCCCTTGAGAAATATCACCGCGCCAACCCGGCGAAAACCGGTATCGGGCGGGAGGAGTTAAGGATGCGTGTCGCGAAGGAGCTTCCCGATCGCCCCTATAGGAACCTCCTTGCCGCTCTGAGGGAACAGGGAGATATCCTTCTGGACGGCGACACGGTGCGCCTCGGCGGCCACGAAGCCTCCCTCACCCCCCAGCAAGAAAGCCTCGCCGGCAAGGTCCTCAACGTCCTGAGACCCAAAGGGCTCTCGGCACCGTTCCTCCCCGAGCTTGCCGAGGAGCTCCGATCATCGCTGACTGATCTAAAGACTGTCCTTAACCTCATGGCCGAAAAGGGGGATGTCATCCGGGTCAAGGATGATTATTTCATCACCAGCGCCGCCTGTAATTCCCTCAAGGACGGCATCCATCGGTTTTTCGAAAACAACCGCGAACTGGCTCTGGCTGATTTTCGTGAGATCGCCAACACAACGAGAAAGTGGATGATCCCCCTCCTGGAATACCTGGACCGCACTCAGGTAACCATGAGAAAGGGGGACGTCCGCATCAGGCGGGGACAAGGTTCTCCGGGGGAATAATGCTATGATCGCAGTTTCGGAAGCTAGAAAGATCGTCCTCGCAAACGTCGCTCCCCTCGGAACGGAGGTCGTCTGCCTCAATGAATGCCTTGGCAGGGTTCTTTTCAAAACGGTTTTCGCCCGGAGGGACGTGCCTCCTGCGGACAACTCCGCCATGGACGGCTTTGCCCTCACCGCGGCCACAACGGCCAAAGCATCGAAAAAAGCTCCGGTCTGTCTGCCTGTAGTGAGAACCATCCGGGCCGGGGACAGGGCCGGCCAGCCCGTAGGGCCGCAGGAAGCGGTTCGCATCATGACCGGCGCCCCGGTGCCTCAAGGGGTGGATGCCGTGGTGCCCATTGAAGATACGTTGATCAAAGGAGATGACCTTTACCTGTCGGAACCGGTTGTGAAAGGGGAACACATCAGGCTGGCCGGGGAGGATATCGTGAACGGAGAAGAGGTTCTTCCGGCCGGGAGGCCCCTTCGGGCAGCGGACCTCGGGCTGATCGCCTCGCAGGGGATCACCCAGCTGAAGGTCCGAAGGCGTCCTGAAGTGGCCATCCTCGCCACGGGGGACGAAGTTGTGTGCCTGGGAGAAGTCCCCCACGAAGCCCAGATCTTCGGCAGTAATTCCCATGCACTGTTCGCTCTTGTCCGTGAGTGCGGGGGGGTTCCGAGACAGCTCGGAATCGCGCGGGACGATCCTGATCATATGGTCTCGATGATCAGAGAGGGGCTTGAGTCCGACGTCCTGGTCACCACTGGCGGGATCTCCATGGGGGATTACGATTATCTTAAAGAGGTCTTCGGAACTTTGGGGGTGGACATCCATTTCTGGAAAGTGGCCCAGAAACCCGGTAAACCCATGACCTTCGGAACATTCGAAGGCAAACCAATATTCGCCTTGCCGGGGAACCCCGTTTCGGCCACCCTTTCCTTTGAACTCTATGTCCGCCCCGCCCTTCGCAGGATGATGGGGCACAAGCGTCTTTTCCGTCCCACGGTAACCGTTGTCCTGGCCGAAGATATCCACAAGAAACTCGGCCGCCGCCACTTTATCCGGGGGATCGTCAATCGGGAGGCTGACGGCACCCTTTACGCCCGCACGACGGGAGGGCAGGGATCAGGGATCCTCCGGTCCATGTCCGCGGCCAACGGTGTCATTATCCTTCCCGAGGACACGGATGGAGCCAGGGCGGGGGATGTTGTGGAGGTCTACCTCATCGATAGTGAGGAAGCGCTAAGTTCTGACGATGAATAAGTGTCACCGTCAGAGCAGCGCAAAGGGTAGAGTGCAGGGTGCAGGGGGAGAAAATAATGTTTGAGAGTTTGAGAGTTTGAATGTTTGAAGTTGCGATCTGTGACTCAGTGCACTCGTGCACCCGTGCATATGTGCACATGAAAAATATTGAATTTTGGATCCCTTTTGAATCTTGAATCCTAATCATGCCCATTCCTGAAAAGATAAAAAAAGAAGCTGAGAATCTTCGAAAGGAGATCGAGCGGCATAACCGCCTCTACTACGTCCTCGATCAGCCCGAGATCTCCGATGCCGAATACGACGGCCTTTTCCGCCGTCTCCTCGAGATCGAGGAAGCGCACCCCCAACTCCGTACCCCTGACTCCCCTACGCTGCGGGTGGGTGGGGCTCCCGGTGACCAGTTTGTCCCCGTTACCCACTCTGTTCCAATGCTGTCCATCGGCAACGCCATGAATGAGGAAGAAGCCTTCGAGTTTGATGCCCGGGTCAGACGCTTTCTGGGAAGCGACGAAACCGTTCTCTATATGGCGGAGCCCAAGCTCGATGGCCTGAGTGTGGAACTGGTCTACAAGGACGGCATCTTCACCCTGGGATCGACCAGAGGGGACGGAGTTACCGGTGAGGATGTCACGGTCAACCTGAGGACCGTCAGATCAATACCACTGAGATTAACGGGGGAAAGTGTGCCGGTTCGTCTCGAGGTCCGGGGCGAGATATTCATCAGCAAGAAGGATTTTGACCTCCTTAACGAGCAAAGGGAAAATGAAGGTCAGGAACCGTTCGCCAATCCCAGGAACGCCGCTGCGGGAAGCATCCGGCAGCTTGATCCGGCTGTGACCGCATCCCGCCCGCTGGACGGGTTTTTCTATGCCGTGGGTGACGTGGATGGATACTTACCGGACGGCCAGCTCGATCTCCTTAATTACCTCTCTGCCTTCGGGCTCAGGGTCAACGATCTCAGAAAAAGGTGCGATGGAATCGCTGAAACCCTGAATTTCTATTCCGAACTGGTTGCATCCCGTGAGCAGCTCCCCTACGAGATCGACGGGATGGTCATCAAGGTGGACCGGTTTGACCTGAGGGAAAGGTTGGGTTCGACCTCCAGGAGTCCGCGCTGGGCGGTGGCATACAAGTTCCCGCCGCAGCAGGTTCAGACAACAGTTAAAGATATTCAAGTCCAGGTGGGAAGAACCGGCAAGGTCACCCCAGTGGCCATCCTCGATCCCGTCCGTGTGGGAGGTGTGACCGTTTCCAGGGCAACTCTTCACAACCAGGACGAAGTCGATCGGAAGGACGTGCGTATCGGGGACGCTGTTGTAATCCAGAGGGCCGGAGATGTGATCCCGGAGGTCGTGAGTATATTGAAAGAAAAACGTCCGGAAAGGGCTGGCCCCTGGCTCATCCCGGGTACCTGCCCGGTTTGCAATGGGCACGTGGTCAGGGTGGAAGGGGAGGCTGCACACCGGTGTGTCAACATCGCCTGCCCGGCCCAGGTAAAGGAGCGTATATTTCACTTCGCGTCCCGGAAAGCCATGGACATCGACGGCCTCGGCAGGAAAACAGTATCCCAGCTGGTGGACAGGGGGCTGGCGGATGATCCCGCCGACCTGTACTCCCTGACCAGGGAGCAGATTTTGAGCCTGGATCTGTTCGCCGAAAAGTCAGCAGATAACCTCATTGTCTCCCTGGAGAATTCCAGGGACACCACGTGGGCGCGGTTTCTCTACTCACTTGGAATCCCTCTCGTCGGCAGCCACGTGGCGAAAGTCCTTGCCGCTTGTTTCGCAACTCCCGCAGATTTAGAGCGAGCCTCCATTGAGGACCTCACAGAAACGGAGGAAATAGGGCCCGGCATCGCTCAGTCGGTGAGGGCATTTTTCGATGAGGATCGGAATATCGAGGTTCTTAGCCGGTTTGATAAAGCCGGTGTCAGGCCACGGGCAATTTCCGGCCTGGAGACCACCGACCTCGCCGGGAAGATATTCGTTCTCACCGGGACCCTTGGGCACTATACCCGGCATGAGGCCAAAGAGAGGATCGAGAACAGGGGCGGCCGCGTCACCGGGTCGGTGAGCAGCAGGACCGATTATCTAATCGCTGGTTTGGACCCCGGGAGCAAACTGGCCAGGGCCGAAGAACTGGGAGTGGATGTTCTGAGCGAGGATATGTTTCTGGAGATGCTCGGAGAAAAACGGTCTGAGACCTAGACCTGGACCTGGTACCCGGGAAAAAGTGCACTGGTGCAGAAGTGCTTTGAGTGCACTCATGCACCGATTTTACTGCACTTATGCACTAGGTCTTTCCAGGACCAGGACTTGGACCAAAATTGGGACCAGATCTCAATGGGAATACTGCGATGGGAAAAAGATCGGACATCCGCAAAGTCTTGAACATCCGGGACGGTGAGACGGGAGAGGAAGAAAAGAGTGTTGTTCTGGAGGTTCCTCTCACAATCTTCGTGAACGGTCAGGAACTCATTACTTTGCTCACTACCGGGGATGCCAACCGGGAACTGGCCATCGGTTTTCTGCTTTCAGAGGGGTTTCTCAGGGATCGCGAAAACGTTCAGTCCATCAGGGAGGATCGTTCCGCAGGCACGGTGGATGTCAGTCTCTCAGGGGATCTGAACACAATTGGAAAACTCTGGGGCAAGAGGACCGTCACATCGGGATGCGGAAAAGGGGCCACCTTTTACCACGTCCTGGACTCCCTGGAAGCAAAAAAAGTTGCATCGGATATTTCCGTGACTCCTTCGGAGATTTTCGACCTTATGAGAGAACTAAACAGAATGTCCGAGCTTTACCGAAAAACCGGGGGAGTCCACAACAGTGCCCTGGCGAATAGGGAAAAAATCCTTATTTTCCGGGATGATATCGGCAGGCACAACGCCGTGGACAAGATCCACGGAGCGTGTTTCCTGGAAAACATCCCCCTGGGTGACAAACTTCTCATAACGACGGGGCGCCTGTCCTCGGAGATCGTTGTCAAAGTCGCTAAAATGGGGGTGCCGGTGCTGGTTTCGCGTTCGGCCCCCACGAGCCTCGCCCTGGACCTTGCCGAGCGTGTAGGCCTGACTGTTGTGGGCTATGTGAGGGGAGGGGGGATGACGGTGTATACCGGGAAAGAGCGGATTAAAGTTTGAAAGTATGAATGTTTGAGAGTTTGAGAGTTGACCCGCCTACGCTAAAGCTTCGGCCGGCAGGGGTTTGAAGTTTGATGTTTGAAGTTTTATGTTGCGACTCGCGTTAAACGAGAAACGTTAAACTCGTTCTTCTCTGAAACTTGAACTCTGAACTTTTTCCCACGTTAAACGTTAAACAATAAACGATAAACGTAAAAGGAGCCGCCTGATGACACAGAAAATGAGAATCGTTGCCGGCCATGGGCGGGAAAGGATGGCCCGTGCCCAGCAGAACCGCCGGGAGGGTCAGGCCTTCATGGATGAGAACGGAAAAAAAGAGGAAGTGGTGATCCTTCCCAGCGGATTGCAGTACCGGATTATCGAGGAGGGTGACGGGGCTTCACCCGGGCCTAATGCCTATGTGACTGTTCACTACCGTGGAACCCTCATTAACGGCACCGAGTTCGACAGTTCCTACAAAAGCGGCCAACCGGCCACGTTTCAGACCAGCGGGGTTATTAAGGGATGGACAGAAGCCCTGCAGTTGATGCGCGAGGGATCAAAATGGGAACTGTTCCTCCCGCCGGACCTGGCCTACGGTATGGAGGGGGCCGGGTCCGTTATCGGTCCTAACAGCACCCTGATCTTCGAGGTAGAGCTTCTCTCGGTTAAGGAAGGATAGGGGGAGCCAAGACCTGGACCTGGTGCCTGGAATGTAGAATGTTGAATGTGGAAAGTAGAATGTGGAATCTAGAATCTAGAATCTTAACCTGGTATCTGACACATTGAACAAGATAGTTCTTGACAGTTTAGGTTGAGGAAACATTTGCATCAACTTTTTTTGTGTTCCTGAGGAAAAAATTTCTGATGATGACAAGTTTGTAATGTATAGTAAGCAAAGGTTTTTTCTTAAATCTTGGCATAAATATAAAGTTGAGTAATAGCTATTATTCATGCACACAGGTGCCCAAGTTCACATAGTACAAATCACGGATCTCGACTTCAAACCTCAAACTCTGGTTTTTTACTCTCAAACTCTCAAACTTTTAAACTTCCAAACCAGCTTTATTCCGCAGAATAGCCCTCAGGCTTTCATCAGAGTGGATTTTTCGGGATTTTTTCGGTAGTTCCTTCAGGGGGTTTCCCAGAGGATGATCCCGGAGAAGGTCCACGAACCGGAGGATGTTCCAGGCAGTGCGCTGCAGCTGGACGTCACCGATCCTGCTGGTTCCCTGGATGACCCGGTTCCTCAGATGAACTGCTTCAGACAGCGCTGGCCAGATTTTCCCGGCAGAAAAGGGCAGCGATCTCTCCCACGTTTGCCCTGATGTGATGATCTCATACAACTGGATAAAACGCGGATTGTCGATACTCTCTTCGGCGAGGGCGTCTTGTGCCTGGCCAACAGTCCAACCCTCCCTCTTGCAGGCAAGGATCAGCATCCGTCTTCGAATCGCTTCCCACAGGGTCCATGCCGCGGCAAAGCCCGTGAGTC
>CBFDCL010000006.1:0-44445 GCA_965603295.1 uncultured bacterium
TCAAAACTTTTTTCCTGAAGGACCCGCAGCAGGCGAGTCTGGAGGGCCGGGCTCACGTCTCCGATCTCGTCGAGAAAGATCGTTCCGCCATCGGCCTGTGCGAACCTCCCGGGCTTATCTTTTCTGGCATCCGTAAACGCTCCGGCGACATAGCCGAAAAGTTCAGATTCCAACAGGGAATCAGGGATCGCGCCGCAATTGACCGCGATCATCGGTCCTTTTTTCCTCGGGCTCAGATGGTGAATGGCCTTGGCGACCATTTCTTTTCCCGTTCCGCTTTCCCCCTCGATAAGAACCGTGCTGTCGCTCTGTGCGATCCGGGGAAGAATGGAAAAGATCTCTTTCATCTTTTTGCTGCGCGAGACCATCTCCTCAAAATTGGATGTTCCCTGAATCCTGCGACGCAGCTCTTCGATCAGGGAGAGATCCCGGAAGGTCTCCATTCCTCCTGTCACCGAACCCTTTTCGTCCTTGAGAGCCGAGGCGGTGATGCTGATGGAAATCTTCTCCCCATCGGCCCTGATCACTGAAACGGGATATCTCAGCAGCGGTTGATTGCTCTCAACGGCCTTTTTTATCGCGCAGTCCGATTCACAGATGTCCGCTTTAAACACTTCGAAGCAGTATTTTCCAAGGGCTTCCTTGATTGGGACACCGGTGATCTCCGCCGCCGCCGGGTTAAAAGAGGTTATTTTAAAATTTTCATCGACGGTGAAAACACCATCTGCGATGGAATTTAAAATCACCTCCATGATTTCCGGATTGTATTGGTGCTTCCCGGTTTCGCTCAAGGTTCTTCTCCCGAATTTTTTTTGGGTTCCGGTTTTTCCGGTGAACAGCATAGTTCAACCTCCCGCCGGTGTCTATTGCAAAATGCAATAGCATCGACCCCAACATTTTTTCTTTGGCCGTGCGATCCATCGCAGCCGGCTTGAACCATTCACTCAACCCTCTGATAATATGAAGAAATATTTCCATGGAGCTTCAGCAGCCTCTTTCTGATTTCAAGAACCAGAAGCTGGAACGTAATATGCAGTGAAATGGCAGGAGGTCTATGGGACAGCAGTCTTAACATGGTATCCAAAGCCTCGAGGGGGGGCTTACTTCAGAGGGTATGGAAAAGATACGTAAACACGAGACGAAACCGAAACGCAGCAAAGGAGGAAACACATGAGCCAGAGATTGAAATTTCTCGAGCAGATGAGGGAGCAGTTAGAAGAGATGGACAAGGAAAAAGCCAAGACCGCATCCAAAGAGAAGGAAGAAGAAGTCAAGAAAACCGCCCCAAAACCTGAGTAGAGAGCTGGAAAACAACGCAAGGCGCGGCAAAGGCAAGTGAGGGACAGAATGGATCAAAGGGAAAGGTATTTTGACCAGATGAAGGACCGGTTCGACACGATCGAAGAAGAAAGGGTCGAGCTCGATTCCCCGGAGAAACCGACAGAAGAAAAACCCGTGGCGTTGATAGGGAAACATGAATATCTTACCCGTGTCAAAGCCAGGCTTAACGCCTGGGTCAACGAGCTCGACAGGTGGGAAACAGAAGCCACCAAGGTGGACCTGAACGAGAAATGCACCGCTCAGCTGGTTAAACTGGATCAGAAACTGGCTGAAGGCTACGAAAAAATGAGAGACCTTATGGGTACAACGGACGAAGACTGGGACAGTATCAGGGAAGAGGCCGACATCCTCTGGGAAGATATCATGTCCACATTCGACCAGGTAAGAGAGTGCGCCGGATCAGGATTTTTATACTGAAAAACCATAACCCTTTTACCAGACACCGGACTCATTGATCTTCTAAACCCCAAGGAAGAACGCTCAGCCGAAGCGAACCTCCTGCCCTGCGGCGAAATCGGGAGGCCCCTTCACGGGGGTTTCCCGATTTCCGTCTTATCCTTTTTTTCCCTTTCCCATGAGGTTTCAGCGGTGTCAAGCAGGAGCCGCTTCCGGCAGACCGTGCCCTGCAAATCCAGTGAGAGCCCTTCAACATTAACCCGATTAAACACATCCCTCGCGGCCCTGACCCGGAAGCTCTGGATCGAAGCTCTGGATCATGGGGAAATATTAACGTGATGGGTTAATTACGTTAAACGTTTTGTCAGAGTCGAGTCTGTGCCAAAGGGCATCCAGGTTTTTCTCTATATTCAATCTTCCTCTCCTCTTTTCTGCTCGTTTGAGTTACAAACCTCAGTATCCGAGGTCCAAATACTTTAAACCTGACGGAGGGGAGACAAATGCACATCACATTTTTCGGCGGCGTTGGTGAAGTGACCGGGTCCATGCACATGTTGACCACCCATTCTGACCGCATCCTGCTCGACTGTGGCATGTTCCAGGGAAGGCGCAAAGAGAGCGAAGCCAAGAATCGAGTCCTTCCTTTTGACCCGCGGATCCTGACCAATATCGTTCTGTCCCATGCTCATATCGATCACTCCGGCCGGATTCCCATGGTGACCAGCAGGGATTTTTACGGCCGGGTTGTCACCACCCGGGTCACGGCTGCCGCCTGCGAGTATCTGCTCCTCGACTCGGCCCATATCCAGGAATCCGATTCCGAGTATCTGAACTACAAGGCCGTCCGCTCTTTTCTCCACAAGATTAAAACTTCCCCCCGGACCAAACGTTTATCCAAATCGGCCGAAAAGAACATCAAAAAAATGCTAAAAAAAAATCGCCACGACCTGAACATGAACACCATCTACGAGACGATGAATCAATATGGTCTGGAACGCATCCACCCGCTCTACTCTATGGAGGAGGCTGAAAGATCCCTTTCGTTTTTCGACGGCTACCCCTACCGCCACCCCGTCACTATCGGCAAAGACGTCAGCTGTACCTTTTACGATGCCGGCCACATCCTGGGTTCGGCCATCACTATGATCAAGGCCCGTGAGAACGGCCGTTCCTATACAGTGTGCTTCACCGGAGACTTGGGCCGCTTCGAAAAACCGATCCTCGAGAACCCCACCCTGCAATTCGAGGACAAGCGTATGGATGTGGACCTTCTTATTATGGAGAGCACTTATGGAAACCGGTTTCACGAGCCGGTGAAGAACACGAAGGAAGAGCTCAAGCAGATTTTGATTGAAACGGTGGAGCGCGGAGGAAGCCTGATCATCCCCGCCTTTGCCTATGGCAGGACCCAGGAGCTGATCTACCGGCTCCACGAGATCTATGACGAAGGGGACGCGCTACGGGTTCCCATCTACATTGACAGCCCGCTGGCGACCAAACTGACGAAAGTTTTCGGTGAACATCCCGAAGTTTACGATGGGGAGACCCACGACATTTTTCTGGAGCGCGGAAAGAACCCGTTCCGATTTTCCAACGTGAAGTTCACGAAATCGGTGGAAGAATCCATGGCGCTGATGAGGGACGAAACCCCCCACGTCGTGATCTCTGCCTCGGGTATGTGTGAAGCGGGGAGAATCCTGCACCACCTGCGAAACAAGATCCATAACCCGAAACACACCATCCTGATCGTCGGTTTCATGGCCCAGCACACACTGGGACGCCGGATCCTCGACCTGGGCACAAGCGACCGGGCCACCGCGACGGCGGGCGTACCACCGAAGGTCAAGATCCTTGGGAAGGAGTACCCCCTGAAAGCAAGAGTCGCACAGATCGGAGGCTTCAGCGCCCATGCCGATCGAAACGAACTGTTCCGTTTTTTGAAAGAGTCCAACCTGAACATCAAAAAGATCGCCGCCGTTCACGGTGAAGAGGAGCAGACGACGGCTTTTGTCCAGTTCCTGAAGGGGGAGGGGTTCCCCATAATCGCCCCACGCGCGGGAGAGACGGTGAACATCACCTGAAATCAGGCATCGGGGAGCACGCACGATCTCAAGAATTCTTGAGACAGGAGAAACACGCGATGAAGCTCGAACCGTTTCTACTGGAACGATACTTCGCGAGACACGAGTTTTGTGCTCCTTATCTCCTGTGTTCTTCGGACTGCGAAAGCGTGGAGTTAGGAGACCTCCTGGCACTGGAACCTGATGCCAGCCACCTGTTCTCGTCGCTCTGGTTAGGATACACCGATTCCCTTGGCGACCTTGAGCTTCGCCAGACCATCACAACCCTTTACGATGGGATATCAGCCCAACAAATCCTCGTCCACACGGGAGCCGAAGAGGCGATCTTCAACTTCATGAACATTGCCCTGGAACCGGGAGACCATGCCATCGTCCATGAGCCCTGTTACCAATCCCTTGGGGAGGTGGCCCGAAGTATTGGCGCCAAAGTTACCCCATGGAAGGGAGATCCGTTAAGAGCGTGGGAACTCGACCTCGATGACTTGAAGAAAGCGCTGACCCCGCACACCAAGGTGGTTGTGGTCAACTTCCCGCACAACCCCACCGGATTCCTCCCCACTCCCGAGTTCGTTCACGAACTGTCGACCCTCTCGGATCGGCACGGTTTTATTATCTTCTCGGACGAAGTGTACCGCGGGCTGGAATTTGAACCTTCTCATCCCCTGCCCGCCCTTGCGGAAATCAATGATCGCGCTGTGTCCCTCGGTGTTATGTCCAAAACTTACGGTCTCGCCGGGCTGAGGATCGGCTGGGTCGCAACTCGGAATAAGGAAATCTTCCACCTGCTCGCAGCATTCAAAGACTACACCACCATCTGCAACAGCGCCCCGAGCGAATTCCTGGCCAATTTGGCACTGCGGCATGCCGATGCTATCGCCCGGCGCAACCTCCAGATCATCGGAAACAACCTTGACCGGCTCGACCTGTTCTTCGGCGCCCATGAGGAACTGTTCGCCTGGGATCGCCCCATAGCGGGTTCCATAGCGTTTCCGATGCTGCTGGCAGGACAGGTGGACGAGTTCTGTGCTGATCTCGTCAATAGGGCGGGGGTTCTTCTGCTTCCCGGAACCCTCTATGGATCGGAGTACAACTCCTTTCGCATCGGTTTCGGGCGGCGGAACCTGCCAAAAGCGGTAGACAGGCTCGAAGAATATCTCGAGAAAAGCTCATTGGCAGGATAAAACGCTGAGCTGAAGAGAATCTCCGATACAGCGCAAAAAAACAGGCCCCTTTCTGGGGCCTTTTATGTTCAATTTATGGGAAATGAAGGCGGCCAAATTGCCAACGGGATCAGGCGGACCTCCTCCGGACTCCCACTTTCGCGAGCCACACCCTGAACCGGCTTTTCTCACGGGTCGTCACTTCCGCGGTCATCACCGAGAAAGGCGGATGCCAGTGGACGACCATTTTCGACTGGATGCGAGGTTCATCCAATCCATGCCCGAGAACAACCGGGGTCCCGGCCACCGCAAGGAAATCTTCCTCCCTGTGAAAAACCTTCTGGCTCAGTTCCATCAGAAACCTTCTGGGCCTTAACATGCTGTTCCTCCTCGATCGTCCAGCCGGGGCCGGTGTTTTTCTCGTCCGAGATCGGCCTGTGATGCTTGCTGCCAGGATCCGGGACCCGATGTCGACAAGCTGTGCGAATCGCTAAATAAAATATTTGCAATAACTGTACCGATCGTCGGAAAAACGCCCGAACTTTCCCAAACCGGGAGCGTTTTTTCCAGAGTCCCCGAGGAGACCTTTTTCCCCAACCGGAAAACAGTCCTAAATAGTTGTTAATAAAAAGAATTTTAACTGATCAGGGGCCGGTCAAAATGGCCCCAAGGGGTCCGGAAAAAAGCTGTACAAGAGGTCGTTCATCTTTTTCCTCCCCCGGAAAGGGCGTTTTTCCCGGGGAAAGTGTTGTTTTTTTGCAACGCTCGGTGTGGGAGTGATGAAAAATTGCAACAGGGAAACAAAGTTTGAAAGTTTGAGAGTTTGAGTGGTTGAAGTTGCGAAAAAATCCTAAGGTCCAAGATTCAAAATTCAAGATTCAAGATTTAAAAAAATACGTTAAATGTTAACTCCAGTGTTAGAGCACAAAGGTATTGTGACCTTTAATCCGTGATCGGTGATCCGTGATCAGAAATTCGATCTCCCCTTTTTCGAGTTTACCTTTCTTTCACGTTGGACATCCGAGGTTGAACGTTGGACTCTTTCCTTAAGTTTGAAGTTTAAGGTTGCAGCTTGTTGCATGCCGGCAGGCGATAATTTTCCCCCGCGTCTCCGTGTCCCCGTGTCTGGTTCCCCCGGTGTCAGAGCACAAACTTCAAACTTCATACTTTGGCTCCTGGATACTGATTCCGAGTTCTTCAGTGGATTTCCTCCGGCGAGAGTGGTATGTAAGCACTTACTTACATTTCCCCGCAGCTTCTCCGGGGGTGACTTTTCCGCCTGCCCACCCAGCGTTGTGGAATGCTACAATGGACACGAAACGCTCTCACCGTCAGCCAGGGAGGCACGTCGATGAAGAAGAAACTGCTGATCCTGATCGTTATCCTTATCCTTTTTCTCGCCGCCGCAGCCTTTGCCCTTTACCGTCATTTCTACCCGGCAGGGGCGGATACCGACGCCCGGCCCTACTCCGGCACGGTGGAGGTTATCGAGGTTCTCCCCTCCTTCCAGGTTTCCGGGCAAATAGAAGCGACATTTTTCGAAGAGGGGCAGACCGTGGAAGCAGACCAGATCCTCGCGGTGATCGACAGCGCCGAGCTGTCCCGGCAGGCCGCAAGGGCGCGAGCCAACCTCGGTTTCGCCCGGTCTAGATTGGACCCTCTGAAGACCCAGGCCCGATATTTTGAGCAGAGCGTTAAAGCCCGGATTGCCGGCGCCGCAGCCGGCCTTGAAAAGGTAACCAGCGGGCCAAGGTCCCAGGAGGTGGAGAGCGCAAAGCAGGCGGTACTCCAGGCAAAAGCAGGCGCCCGCCTGGCAAGGGAAAAGGCGGACAGGGCTGAGACACTCTACCGTGAAGAGGTCCTCCCTCTGGCCAGGAGGGACGAGGCTCTGCGGAATGCGGAAGCCGCCGAAGCCGCCTTGCGCCGTGCCGAGGAAGCACTGAAACTCGCGGAGGAAGGAGCCCGATCGGAGGATATACGGATTGCCCAGGCCTCCCTGGACGCGGCCCTCGCGGAACAAGAGACGGTGAAAAGAGCCAGGATGGAGGTCACCTCGGCCCAGCATCAGGTGGAGCTTGCCGAAGCCGAAGCCGACCTTGCAGCCACCCGCCTTGATCATGCCACGGTTCGGTCCCCCATCGACGGTGTTGTCCTGTCGAAAAACATCGAGGTGGGGGAGGGTGTTTTCCCTGGATCGCCTATCGCCTCCATCGCCGACCTGTCTACGGTTCAGGTGCGCTTCTATATCGAGGAAGTCCATCTCGGCCGCCTGAGTCTCGGGAGTTCCGTCTCCCTGCGGTCCGATTCTTTCCACGGGAAAACGTTTACCGGTACCCTCACTTTTCTTTCCGACCGGGCCGAATTTACACCCAAGACGATCCAGACAAGGGAAGAACGCACCAGGCTCGTCTTCATGGCCAAGGCATCGGTTAAGAACCCCGATCGCAGGTTGAAACCGGGCATGCCGGTGGACATCTTTGTGGAGAGCGGAAATTGACTGATGCGGTAACGACCCGGGCCCTGACCCGCTCCTTCGAGGAACATATTGCGGTCAGCGGCCTCGACCTGTCGGTGCGCGCCGGGGAGATTTTCGGCCTCGTCGGTCCGGACGGGGCGGGCAAAACCACCACCATCAGGCTTCTGGTCGGCGTTCTCGACGCCACATTCGGGGACGCCACGATCCTCGGTGTTCCTCTTTCGAAACTGGATTCTATTCGGCCAAAGATCGGCTACATGAGCCAGAGGTTCGGCCTCTATGAGGATCTCACGGTGGCGGAAAACCTCCTGTTTTTCGCCCGGCTCCAGGGTGTAACCGGGAAGAAGTTCGAGGACCGTTCCCGCGCGCTCCTCGACTTCAGCGGACTGGGCTCCTTTACCGAACGCCTGGCCGGACAGCTTTCCGGAGGCATGAAGCAAAAGCTCGGACTCTCCTGCGCCCTGGTACACAATCCGGAGATCCTTTTTCTGGATGAACCTACCGCCGGTGTGGACCCCGTTTCCCGGCGCGAATTCTGGCGACTCCTTTACGGCCTTCTCCGGGACAACGTTACCATCTTTGTCGCCACGTCCTACATGGATGAAGCCGAACGCTGCTCGCGGCTCGCGTTCCTCCACGACGGCCGACTGGTCTCCCTTGACACGCCGGAGAGGATCCGTTCCGAGGCCGGGAACGTTTCCCTCGAGGAAGCGTTCCTGCGAAAGGTGGGAGACACCGATGCCGGTTAGGGAGGAACCCGTCGCCGTAGAGGTCAGGGAATTAACGAAGCGGTTCGGGTCTTTTACCGCTGTGGAGGGTGTCAGTTTCACCGTGGGGAAAGGCGAAGTGTTCGGGTTCCTGGGACCCAACGGTGCGGGCAAGTCTACCACTATCCGTATGCTCTGCGGCCTCCTGAATCCCAGCTCCGGTTCAGCCAGGGTTCTCGGACATGACGCCGCCCGCCATCCCCGCAGGCTCCGGGCCGAGATCGGCTATATGAGCCAGAGGTTCTCTCTTTACAATGATCTCACCGTAGAAGAGAACATCGGTCTTTTTGCGGGGATCTACGGCCTGTCCGGTTCCCGCCTGCGGGAAAGAAAGGATTGGGCACTGGACGCCTCCGGCCTCGCGGAGAGGAAGGCAACCAAAACAAGCGCCCTCTCCGGCGGCCACAAACAACGTCTGGCCCTGGCCTGCTCCCTCATTCACGAACCGCGCCTCCTGTTCCTCGACGAGCCCACATCAGGGGTGGACCCGGTGACCCGCCGGAACTTCTGGAACGTTATCAGGGAGCTTTCCGGGAAGGGCGTCACCATCATCGTGACCACCCATTACATGGATGAAGCCGAACACTGCGATCGCCTCGCCCTTATCTACCGGGGGAGACTCGTCGCCCTGGACACCCCACAGACCCTCCGGGCGACGGGATTGACCGGGGAGATCCTTCGCATCGAAGCCTCCCCCGTGATGGACGCCCTGCTCCTTCTCGAAGAAACTTCCCGCTGCCGGGAGTGCTCCCTTTTCGGAAGCGCCATCCACGCCTACGTAGACTCGGCCCGGGATGCGAAGCCCGTAATCCGGCGCATCCTGCAGGAGGGCGGCATCACGGTTCATTCCATCCGTCCGACCGCCCCTTCCCTGGAGGACATCTTCATCTCCCTCATCGAGGATGAGGACAGGAAGGAGGCCCAAGCCCGATGAGGGTATCTCTCTCCCTCCTGAGGGTCAGGGCCGTCGCGGCCAAGGAGATCATCCAGATCAAGCGGGATCCCCGCAGCCTCGCCCTGGCGTTCATTCTTCCGGTTGTCCTCATGGTCCTGTTCGGGTCGGCCCTTTCCCTGGACCTTGATCGTGTCACCGTGGCCGTTCTGGACCGGGACCATACACCCCAGAGCAGGGAGCTCACGGCCGCTTTTTCGGGCACCCGTTATTTCAGCATCGTCGCCGAGGTGGACCGGGAGGGGGAACTCGACCGTCTCATTGACCAGGGCATCGCCCTGATGGCCCTGGTGGTCAATCCCGGTTTCGGGGAGAAAGTGTCCACCGGGAGACCCGCCCGGGTTCAGGTGGTCGCCGACGGAAGCGATTCTCTGACCGCCCAGATCGCCCTCGGGTATAGCAAGGCCCTCATCAGCGGGTATAACCCGGGCGGGGTCGATGGGGCGGTTTCCCCCCCAACCGATGCCCGCATCAGGGTCTGGTACAACCCCGACTTGAAATCCAGCGTCTTTACCGTTTCGGGCCTCATCGCGCTGATCATGGTCATCATCGGGGCCGTTCTGACCTCCCTCACCCTGGCGAGGGAGTGGGAGCGGGGAACCATGGAACAGCTCATCACCACCCCGGTCCGGACACCGGAGATCCTCCTCGGCAAGTTCCTGCCCTATTTCGTCATCGGCCTTATGGACCTGGTAGCGGGAGTATTCCTCGCCGTCATCGTTTTTCATGTGCCGATGAGGGGGAGTCTTCTCCTCCTGATCCTCCTTTCCGCCCTTTTCCTGGCCGGCGCCCTCGGTCAGGGCCTTCTCATCTCCGCCTTCGCCCGGAACCAGCTTCTGGCCAATCAGCTGGCCATTATCACCTCTTTCCTGCCCGCTTTTCTGCTTTCCGGTTTCTTCGCGCCTATCACCAATATGCCGGCGGGGATCCAGGCCCTGACGTTCCTCATCCCCGCCCGGTACGGCATGACGATCTGCCGGGGGATCATGCTCAAGGGGGTGGGACTGTTCGTTCTATGGCCCCAGGCGCTGTTCCTCGGGCTCTACGGCGTTGTCATCACCCTCCTGACGATGAAGGTCTTCAAAAGGAAGCTGGCCTGACATGCTACGGCGCATCCGTCATGTTGTGATGAAGGAGTTTATCCACGTCCTTCGGGACCGGCGGCTACGGGCGGTGCTCATCTTCCCGCCCATCTTCCAGCTCCTTGTGCTCGGATACGCCATCGACATGGATG
Source organism: uncultured bacterium (assembly GCA_965603295.1). Taxonomy (GTDB): domain Bacteria; phylum BMS3Abin14; class BMS3Abin14; order BMS3Abin14; family BMS3Abin14; genus JAFGWO01. The sequence goes on from CBFDCL010000006.1 coordinate 10,408, forward strand.
TCAATTTCGCCTCCCTTGCGGTGCTGGACCAGGACCGGACTCCCCTTTCCAGAAGCCTGCAGTCCTCCATCACCGCCACCGGAGAAATGGTTGTCACTCACCAAGTCACACAGGCTGGAGAGGGCGCCGCTCTTCTCGATGCCGGAAAAGTCAACGCATACATCGAGATTCCTTCCGGGTTCCAGAGGGATTACCACCGGGGACAGACCCCGGCTTTTCAGATCATCCTCGACGGCACCGATTCCACGTTCGCGGGTCTCCTGGCCCAGAGACTTTCCGGGACAGCCGGTCTCTTCAACGCAGGCCTGATGCGGGGGCAGGGAAAAGGGATGCCGCCTCTGGTCTCGGTGGAGGAGCGCGGCTGGTTCAACACGAACCTCGTTTCCCGCAATTTCTTCGTGCCGGGCATCATCGCCCTCATCGTCATGGTTATCACTCTCATGCTCACCGCCATGGCCGTGGTCCGGGAACGGGAAACGGGCACCCTGGAGCAGATCCTGGTCTCCCCCATTCGCCCCATCGAGCTGCTCCTGGGGAAAACCATTCCCTTTGCCATCATTGCCTTTGTGGAGGTCGCCCTGATCACCGCTGCTGCCCTGCTTGTCTTCCGGGTCCCACTCAGGGGCAGCCTTACCCTTCTGTTCGCCTCGACGGCACTTTACCTCCTCTCCACCCTCGGGGTGGGACTTCTCATCTCCTCCGTATCGCGCACTCAGCAGCAGGCCATGATGGCCACCTTTCTGTTTCTGCTCCCGGCGGTCCTCCTTTCGGGTTTCGCCTTTCCCATCTACAACATGCCCCTCGCCGTGCAGACCATGACATGGCTGGACCCTCTTCGCTTCTACCTGGTTATCGTCCGGGGGATCTTCCTGAAGGGGGTGGGTTTCGAAGTCCTGTGGCCCCAGATGGCATCTCTTTTCGCCCTCGGTATCCTTTTCTTCGGCCTTGGGGTGGTTGGGTTCAGGAGGACCATCGAATAGAAGTTTGAGGGTTTGAAAGTTTGAGGGTTTGAAAGTTGCAGTTTGAGGTTTGAAGTTGTGATTAGTGATTAGAAACTGGTGATCAGTGATCTGCTGTAGTGCTGATCACCATTCACTGTTCACTGATCACCGGTTCCCTTTGGGCTTTGGGCCTTGGACTTTTTTTCCTTCCCTTTGCCATGCTAAACAGGGTTCCGGAAGCACGGGCAGAAAGCGGGAGAATCGGGGAGGACCATTGAAACGCGAACAGGCCGTAATTCTGCTGATCGGGGCGGCGCTGTGCTTCAGCCTCGGCGGTGTTCTCATCAAGTGGGTGGATTGGAACCCCATAGCCATTGCGGGCGCCCGCAGCGGAATCGCGGCGGTCCTGGTCTATTTCGCTTTTCCCCGCATGCGGATCACCTGGTCCTTCTACCAACTGGCTGGTGCCGGAGCCTACACGGCCAATATGCTTTGCTTCGTCGTGGCCAACAAGATGACCACAGCCGCCAACGCGGTGGTGCTCCAGTACTCCGCCCCGGCATGGGTTGCCCTTTTCAGCGCATGGTTTCTCAGGGAAAGGATCCGGCGGTCCGACTGGCTGGCCATCACCCTGGTGACCGGAGGCATCTTCCTTTTCTTCATGGACAAGTTGACCTTTACCGGGTTCTGGGGCAACCTCTGGGCCGTCGCGAGCGGGTTTTCTTACGCCTGGGTCTTCCTTTTTTTTCGACGCCAGAAAGAGGACGACCCCTATGGATCCCTCTTTCTCGGCAACGCGCTCACCGGTCTTATCTGCATCCCGTTCATGTTCCAGGGGATGCCGGGGCCGCAGGGGATTCTGGGGCTTCTTCTTCTCGGGGTGGTCCAGATCGGGGTGGCCTACTCCCTATATTCCATCGCTATCCGGCACGTCACCGCTCTTGACGCCTCCATCATTCTCCTTCTGGAACCGCTGCTCAACCCAGTTTGGACCTTTTTTGTACTGGGAGAGGTGCCCGGATCATGGGCAATCCTAGGGGCTCTCATCATACTCGGCGCCATCACCCTCCAGACGGCCCTTCCCTATGTGCGGGAGAAAAAAGAATCAGGATAAAAACTGTAAATTCCAAATTTCAGATTTCAAATTTATTTTTTCAGCTTCGTAAACTTACTTCCCTCCAATGTCAGATTATACATCAGGCCCTTCTGGCCGAAGACAAAAGCCACGATAGGCTCCTTGACGTTGGTACTATCGATGGACCCTCCCGCGCCCACCTTGATGAGGGCAACGGAACCGTCCACCCCGACCTCCCAGCCCTCACTTTTTTGGAATTTCGACAGGGAGCTGCCCGTCAGGAAGACGATGAGGATACTCTTTTTCTGAACCCCCAACTGGAGACCGATGGAGGCCGAGGCGGTACTGTAGTATGCAACCGTTTTCCCCCCGATGCGCAAAGCACCCTCACCGTATTCCCCCCCGATCCCCAACCCGGCTTTCACGACCTTCGGGAACACAAGGTACCCCTTTGCGCTCCCCAGGAATTCTTCGGCTCCCTTGACCTCTTCTCTGAACTGCTCGAGGGCCACTTTTACACTGACATCGATCTCCCTGGCATCGGCCGCGTAAACCCGTTCCCCGCAAAACCCTGTGCCCAGGTAAAACATCACGCAAAAAACACACGTTAAGGACCATTTTAATCTTGATGAAAACAACATCGAATCACCTCCGTGTTCCCGGTTTTTATTTCATTTTACATGACTTCGGCTCCGGTTTCACCTCACTGATTGCACTCGGCTCTCCAGTTGTGTTAAACAGGTTTCAGGGCAAACCTTTCACCTGATTGAAAGGAGGGGAAAATGCTGGAAAGCTTGTTCAAGCTGTCCGAACGCCAGACCAATGTGCGCACCGAGTTCATCGCCGGGTTCACGACCTTCCTCACTGCGGCCTACATCGTGTTCGTCAACCCAAACATCCTGTCCGCCACGGGGATGGACAAGGGAGCTTTGATTACCGTGACCTGCATCGTCGCGGGGGTCTCCTCCATTCTCATGGGCCTGTGGGCCAACGCGCCCATCATGATGGCTCCCGGAATGGGGCTCAACGCCTTTTTCGCGTTCAGCCTGGTCCTGGGAAGCGGAGGCAAGGTCTCCTGGCAGGAGGCTTTGGGGGTGGTCTTCATCTCGGGTGTCATCTTCGTCATCCTCACTTTTCTGGGAATCCGGGAGAGGATCGTCAAGGCTATTCCGCCATCCATCCGCATCGCCACTTCTGTGGGGATCGGGTTGTTCATCGCCTTTATCGGGATGCAGGGGCTCGGGCTGATCGTCAAAAACGACGCCACCCTTGTGGGCCTCGGATCCCTGAGCAAGACGGTTCTTCTCGGGCTCCTGGGTCTTTTGCTCATCGTTATCCTTGAGATCCGGAAGATAAAGGGATCCATCCTCATCGGGATCCTGGCGACCGCCCTGGTGGGCATGATCTTCGGTTTCTCCCCTTTCCCCTCCGGCGTGGTATCAACGCCTCCCAGCATCGCCCCCGTGGCCTTCAAACTGGATATCGTGGGTGCGTTAAAAGTGTCCCTCTGGGCCAGCATCTTTTCCTTCATGTTCGTCGACCTGTTCGACAGTCTGGGCACCCTCCTGGCTGTGTGCCGGGAAGCGGGCCTGGAAAAGGACGGGGACATCCATGACCTTCCGAAAATGCTCTCCGCCGACGCTACCGCCACCGTTTTCGGAGCCCTGATGGGAACCAGCACCACGACCTCATATATTGAATCGGCCGCCGGTGTGGCCGAAGGGGGCCGAACGGGGATGACTGCCGTTACAACGGGCGCTCTTTTCATCCTTGCCGCTCTTTTCACCCCGGTGATCGGGGCGGTCCAGGCCTACGCGACGGCCCCGGCTCTTATCGTTGTAGGCATTTTCATGATGAGGGGGATCGGGCAGATCAACTTTTACGATTTTGAAGAAGGGGTCCCCGCGTTCCTGACCCTGATCCTCATGCCGCTGACCTACTCCATTGCCCAGGGCTTGGTGTTCGGGTTCATCACCTACGCTCTTATCAAGATCCTGGTAGGGAAAATCAAAGAAGTGGATCCCGTTCTTATGATCATCGCCGCCCTGTGCCTGGTGAGCCTTCTGGTTTAATATGGATGAGAAGGGGGAAATTAAGAGGTGGAAGGTTGAAAGGAAAAGAGTGAGAAGCAAGTGGTGAAATGACCGTTCACCGTTCACCAATAAAAAAGAGCCCCCCGGGGGGCTCTTTTTTATTGAAAACCGTACAGATTTAGAAATAATATCCGTACATCAGGGAAAAATTCAGGGACGAAGCGTCCAGGCTCCCGGTGTCACTCTTCCAATAGGCCCCTTTTATCTGGAATCGTCCCGAGATCTTGTCCGAGGCAAAGTCCTCGACTCCCAACCCCGTATAAAACCCCGTTGCAGTATCAAACCTGGTGCTCCCAATTTTCATGTCATAGAACCCTGCCCCGCCGAACCACTCGGGTCGGAGTCTGGAGTTCTTCTTGCCGAGAGGGAACCTCGGGCCTACTTCAATCCAACTGAAATCGGAATCATCCCCCGAGCCACTCTCCCTTGTGTTCCTGAGTCCAACGCCTACATCAAAGGGGACCCCCAGAAAAGACGGCAATCCGATGAGGATGGCAACGCCCGGTCCGGAGGGGAGATCGTAGTATTTCCCCAGATCAGCTCCGAAACTCACAGTTTGAAGGCCGGCATGGACAGACAGACCCTCACCGTGAGCCTGAACAACCGGGAAGACTAACAACAATGCTACAATAAAAATAGTCGCACGCATAATTTTCTCCTGCAAAGTAAAATTTCATCCATCAGAACTTTCTATTCTATTAATTCTACCAAAACTGACGAACGGAAAAAAGGGGAAATTTTCCGGTGATTAATGAATGATCTCAAATCTCAATTCTCAAAGATTGACAATCGCATTAAACCACAAATCGCAACCTTAAACTTCAAAGAATATTCCAACGTCAAACGTCCAATGTCCAACGTGCTTTTCCCGCAACTTCAAACTTCAAACCGCAAACCTCAAACTTTTTTCTCAATTTTCAATCCTCAATCCTCCCCGTTCCCTCGATCTAATGCTATATTCTTCCCGTGCACCTGATTCTCCTTCTGGTCATTGTTTTTTCGATCCTGATCTCCGCTGTCGCGGCGGGGCATGCCCTGTTGCGGAAAAGGGACCCGAGGGGGGCCGCGCTCTGGCTGATCATCAGCATCCTTGTTCCTTTTCTGGGTCCCCTGGCCTACTGGGTCCTCGGGATCAACCGGTTGGAACGTCGAAGCGCCTTCCGCTCCAGGATGCGGGCCCACAGGGAGGCCCTCATGCCGCAGCCCGTCCGCCAGGCCGTTTTACCTCCATGCATCCCTTCCGGAATAATCGCTCTTTCCGGCATCTCGAAAAAGGTGACGGGCCAACCTCTTACCACCGGCAATCGGATCGATCCCCTTTACGAAGGGAACCAGGTTTTCCCCGCGATGCTCGCCGCCATCGATACCGCCCGCCACTCCATCAACATGAGCACCTATATCCTGGGGAAGGATACCGTCGGTAAACGAACTATAAATGCCCTTTGTGCTGCGGCAGAAAGGGGGGTCCAGGTGAGGGTTCTCGTGGATGGAGTGGGCACCAGCCGGTCGGCCATCGCCATGGCCCGGAAGTTAAAGGGGTCCGGCGCTGACCTCGCCGTCTTCCATCCCCTTTTCGGGCTCCCCATGCGCAGGCCGAGCGTCAACATGAGAAATCACCGGAAAATCCTTACCATCGACGGGGAAATCGGTTTTACGGGTGGCATTAACATCACCAGCCGTCACTTTTTCAGCCGGTGGAGGAAAAAGCCCCCTGTCAGAGACGTTCACTTCCGCATCGAAGGTCCCGTCCTCCAATGGATCCAGGAGGTATTCTCCCTTGACTGGCAAGCGTCAAGGGGAGAGGTCCTGGAAGGGGAAAATTTTTTCCCGGAGCCAGGTTTCCCGGGTACGGATCTCATCCGGGCGATTCCCAGCGGGCCCGATGAGCACCTGGAACACATCTACGAGATCATCCTGGGAGCCCTAAGGTCTGCACAGTGCAACGTGCTCATCATGACCCCCTATTTTATACCTGACCGGGCGATTCTTCACGCTCTCCGGAGCACCGTCCTTGCCGGCGTGTCGGTAACCATTTACCTCCCCGAAAAGAGCGACCACCCCCTTGTCCAGGGGGCATCCACCGCTTACCTGCCTGAGCTCATGGAGGCCGGCGTACGGGTTGTCCTTGTCCCCCCGCCCTTTGTTCACAGCAAGGTCATGGTGGTGGACGACGCATGGTCCCTTATCGGATCAGCCAACCTCGATCCCCGGAGCTTTCGGTTAAATTTCGAGTTCGATCTGGAGGTCTATTCCACGGCTCTGGCCGAGGAGTTGACCCTCTACACGCTGGACATGGCCTCTGGCGGCACAGTTCTTCAACCGGGTATCCTTGAGTCCCGTCCTCTTACGACGCGTCTTCTGGAAGGGGCGGTGAAGATATTTTCGCCCTACCTATAATTCAGTCCAGAGTTCAGAGTCCAGAGGGGGGAATCCACGTTGGACGTTAAACGTTGAACGTTTAATGTGATTTAAACCTCAAACTTCAAACCTAAGGGAACAGTCCAACGTCCAACGTCAAATGTTCAACGCGCTTTTCCCGTAACCTCAAACTTTCAAACTTAGGTTTTCCCCAGTTGCCCAAAGGGATATTGGACGCTATGATTTTATTTCTTCCTCCGTTTGCCGTTATGAATATCCGCCCGGGGCGTTTCCCGACCCGGGCCTCGAGGAGACACGATGAAAAAGTGGATCAAATGGACCCTCACTACGGTCGTTCTGACCCTTCTCATCGCTCTTGGACTTTACCTGGCCTGGACGGGAACACAGCGCGAGGAGCAAAGGGTAGCTCCTGAGGACCCACCCGTTCCCGTGACAGTCCGAGAGCTTAAACCAGGGGATTTTACCCTGACTGCCCTTTACAACGGCAAACTCGAAGCCGTGTCGGATGTATCGGTGATCACCATGGTACGCGGTATTGTCATCGATGACAGGATCAGCGAGGGTCAGCGCGTCTCGAAGGGACAGGTTCTTTACAGGCTGGATGACGATTCCTACCGCTTTTCCATGCTTCAGGCCGAGGCATCCGTCCAATTGGCACGGGAAAACCTCCGGAAGATCCAGAACATCACCCGGCCGGAGGAGATCCGGCGTCTCGAGGCCTTGGCCGGGGAGGCTCAAGCGAACCTCAACAAGGCCCGGGGCGATGCCCAGAGGTACGGTGAACTGTACCGTGAGGGGGCCGTTTCCCTCAGCCAGAAAGAATCGGTGGACCTCTCCCTGGCCGCAGCCGGGGCCCAGGCCGAGGTGGCCGATGAAAACCTGAAGCAGGCCCGGTCCGGCGCCCGTAAGGAGGACATCGCCCAGGCCCGTGCTTCCCTTGCTCAGGCCGAGGCTTCCTATCGTCTGGCAAAAGACGTTTGGGAAGACACCACGATTCGATCCCCCATTTCCGGGATCGTTTCCTCCAAGGAAATCTTCGAGGGAGATACTCTGGAAGCGGGGATGCCGATGTGTGAGATAGTGGACCTGTCGTCCTTTCGGATCGACCTGGGGGTTACCGGGTCCGACATCCCCGGCCTCATCCCGGGGGGTACCGCTTCCATTGCTCTGGATGACGACCGAAAGACCTACCAGGCCGTCATCGAGAACGTGGGGGTCAAGGCGGACGAGAGAACCGGGACGTTCCCTGTCATCCTGCGCATGGACAACCCCGACAACGAAAAAGAAGTTCCCACTCTGCGAGCGGGAATGGACGTGACTGTCAGCATTATCCGCAAACGGATTCCCGGCGTCCTTGTCATTCCCACATCCTCCCTCCTTAGGGAAACAGAAGCTGCCGCCGTATTTGTTGTAAAGAACGGCACAGCCGCGAAAAAGGCTATCCATCTCGGTGCTGCTAACGAGGTGGAAGCGGTTGTGGCGGCGGGTCTTGACCCCGGTGATCTACTGGTGATCGTGGGCCAGCACCGGCTGAAACCGGGCGATATGGTGGAGATGGTCATTGAAGAGTGATCCGAAAAAATCCATGTGGCTGGTGGAGTTCTCCCTGAGTCAGCCGGTCCTGGCCAACCTGACTTTCATCATCCTCATGATCATCGGGCTCCACGCCCTTTTCAACCTCCCCAGGGATATCAATCCTGACGTTTCTTTTGAAACAGCGATCATCTATACCGTCTACCCGGGCGCCACACCGGAGGATGTGGAGAAGCTTGTCACGATCCCCATCGAGGATGCCATAAAGAACATCAAGGATCTGAACCGGGTAATTTCAACGTCCCAGGAAAATATTTCCAACGTTGTCGTGGAATTCACAACCGGCGCGGACATAAAGGAAAGGGTGCGCGACCTCCAGGATGACGTGGACAAGGTCAAAGATCTTCCGGAAGAGGCCGAAGATCCGGTGATATTTGAACTGGATACATCCGGCTGGCCGGTCGTCAGCGTAGTGCTCTATTCCGCCTCTCATCCCGAGGGCTTCATGAAAGAGATAACGGAAGACATCCAGGACAAACTGGAGGACATTCCCGGCGTCTCCTCGGTAAATCTGGCAGGGATAAGGGAGCGGGAGATTCAGGTCAGCGCCCAACGGGCCAAGATGGAAAGATACAACCTCTCTCTGGGCCACCTCGCCGCAGCCATTTCCACCCGCAACCAGGACTTTCCGGCAGGCAAGATCGAGATGGACCGCGAGGAGTTCCTGGTGCGCACGGTGGGCGAATACCGGGATGTCAAGGAGATTGCCGAGACGATCATCCGTACCAACGGTCCCGGCGACGTGGTCCGTGTCAGGGACGTCGCGACGGTGAAGGATACATTCGAAGACCCAACAACCTATTCAAGGTTCAACGGCAAACCCGGCATGGGGCTTTCCGTGCTCAAGGAAAAGGACGCGGACACCCACGCCGTTGTCCGTGCAACGCGGGAAACGGTCCATGAATACCTGTCCACGGTTTCCACCCCTCCAGAAGTATCGTTCATTAACGACATGACGGTCCTCATCGACGATTCCCTTGGCGTCCTGCAGAACAACGCCCTCATCGGCCTTGTCCTGGTTATCCTCTCCCTGATGTTCTTTATCGGTCTTCGAAACTCGATCCTGGCAGGCGTGGGAATCCCCTTCTGTTTTCTTCTCACGTTCGCTGTGATGCGTTGGATGGGTTATACCCTGAACGGAATCACCGTTTTTTCCCTCGTCCTGGTCCTCGGGATCGTGGTGGATGATGCCATCATTATCATCGAAAACATTTATCGCTACATGGAAAGCGGTCTGACACCGAAGGAAGCGGCTCATTACGCCGGGGAGGTCGCCACACCCGTGATCTCCTCCGTGACCACGACGATGGCTGTCTTTGTCCCCATGATGATGATGGTGGGGATTGTCGGTGAGTTCCTGTCGTATATCCCGAAGATCGTGATCGTGACCCTTCTGGCATCTCTCATTGAAGCTTTGTTTATCCTCCCGAGCCATGTTTCCGACTTCGGGAAACCCATGAGGAAACACCCACCCGGGGATCGGGTCATTCGCTGGCTCCAGAAACGTTACCGGCGGCTGATTTTTTCTTTTCTGAGGAACAGGGGGATCGTCATCGTCACCGTCCTCGTCTTCGCCATCGTGGGGGCTTTCATGATCCCCTACCTGGGCGTGGACATGTTCGAGGATGAGGAGTTCTCGCAATTCTCAGTCAGGCTCAAAGCCCCGGAGGGGACCTCCCTGACGGTAATGGCCCAGATCGTCAGTTCAGTGGAAAAATCGGCTCTCACTCTTCCCGATGAAGAGGTTACCGGCGTCCTTGGCTGGACCGGGATCATCTATGGGGAGTACGGCGTAGAGACCGGGTCCCACGTGGGTGAGGTGACGGTGGACCTGGTGGAAAAAGAGGACCGGGAGCGATCTCTCGACGAGATCATCGAGGACCTACGAACACGTGTCGGGACCGTCCCCGGCATCAGATCCATCGAATACCACACCCTGGAGGGAGGACCGCCGGTAGGCGAAGCGGTATCCATCCAGGTCAAGGGAAAAACCCTGGAAGGGGTCGATCCCCTGGTGGATGAGATCAAGGGAATCCTGAAAAACATCCCGGGCGTCAAGGATATAAGGGACGACTATTCCCCTGGGAAAAACCAGCTGTCCATCAGGGTAAACCCTGAACGTGCGGCCAGGTACGGACTCACCGCTGCGGCCATCGGGGCCGAGATCCGCGCATCCAACGAGGGGATTATTGCGTCCGTGTTTCGTGACGGGGATGAGGAGGTGGATATCGTTGTCCGTCATGAGGGGAAGGACCGCAGTTCCCCCGCGGCCATCGGGTCCCTGCGGATCGTGTCCCCGTCCGGGGACCTCATCCCCCTCGGAAACGTCTCAGACATCTCCTACGGGCCCGGGCCCTCCAATATCTACCGAAGGGATTTTGAAAGGACGGTGCGCGTCACGGCCGACGTGGACACCGACATCATAACCTCTGCCAGGGCCAACCAGGCTTTCACGCCGTCCATTCAGAGCCTCCTTGCAAAACATCCGGGCTTCAAGATCGAACAGGGAGGGGAGTATGAGAAAACGCGGGAAAGCTTCGCCAGCCTTACGCGGGCTTTCATTATCGCCCTTCTTCTTGTCTACATGATCCTTGGGGTCCAGTTCCAGTCCTTTTCCCAGCCCCTGGTGATCATGCTGACCGTCCCCTTTGCCTTCATCGGGGTGATCTCCGGGCTGCTGATCAACGGTCATTCTTTCTCTCTGGTAGCTTTTGTGGCCATCGTGGCGTTAGCCGGCATCGTTGTCAACGACTCACTGATCCTGGTGGACTTCATCAACAAAAAAAGAGAATCCGGCATCTCCCTTTACCGGGCCATCGTCCGGTCCGGGATCGTGCGGATGCGCCCCGTGATGATGACGTCCCTAACCACAATTTTTGGGCTGCTCCCCATGAGTTTTTCCCTCGGAGGGGCTTCCGTTGTGTGGAAACCGATGGCCGATTCCATCATCTGGGGACTTGTCTTTTCTACAATGCTGACCCTTCTCGTCATTCCCGTGGCGTACAGTTATCTGGCTGAATGGACCTTAAAGTGGAATAAGGAAAGGTTTGGGGGAGATTGAACCAGTGCCTAGAATCTAGACTCTAGACTCTAGTTTTTAGTTCTTTCCATTCCCAGTGGCAGACCCTGCAGTGATACCCAGGCCTGAACAGGGCTTTTAGCCCCTTTTTTCTCTCGTTGTTGGCCGAACCACACCGGGGACAGCGAACTGATGGGTGTCTAGAGTCTAGGGTCTGGTTTCTGGTTTCAACTTCGCGGCGTTGGAATGACATTTCTTTATCTTTGTTTTTGAGCCTGTTCCACTCGTCGGTAAATTCCGCGGTCTCTTCGGGGAGGGAAAGCTCTCCCCGTTCGGCCACCTGAAGAATATCCCAGGCGGCCATCTCGTCCCCCTCATGGACAAAGATTCCGGCTCCCCCGATGACCGTCGAGCCCCTGCCATTTTTCACCAGGAATTCATCGGCCGTGTAAGCCTGGATCCCCTCCGAAGCCAGGAGGGACACAGCCATGTCTGCCTGCCAGAGCTCCGGGAAACGGGCCAGGAAAACGAAACCGTTTTCCCCTTGCGGATCGCTGGTATGCGGTGATTTTCGCTCCATAACGGTCTCCCGGGAAAATACAATCGCTGAACTTTGAATGAATGAAATATCTTCCTGCTAACGTGTCAATAGATGCTATATTTAATGGCAGGACCGGTCAAACGGGAGGTTAACAAATGTTGGACGGGAAAAGGAATTTCAGGCGGAAAACGGCTTTCCTGACACCCTGGTGGTGGCTGATCCACATGGCCGGCATTTCCCTGGTGTACACGCTTGGGCATTTTCTCTGGAAATGAAGTCTATGGAAGGGGTGCGGGAATGCTGAAACATATCATGAGGTACAAACCCGGCTGGTGGATCCTGCACATCCTGGCCGTTTCGTTGACTTTTTATCTCGGCCACAGGATCAGATTCTAGAGGAGAGGCCATGGAACACGTGCAGAGAATACGCCGGCTGTTTCTCCTCGGGATGTTTCTTCTTGCCTCAGGATCGCTGATCCTTCATTTCAACATCCATTCCCCTCTTCATTCGCCTCCGGGCCTTGTTTTTTCCAATCGTCTGGTGTTCGCCTTGGTGCTGTTTGACGTCGTCGGGGTAACATGGCTGTTCTCAAGGAAGGATACGGCCGCATGGGGGTATCTTTTCAATGGCCTCCTGGTTATTTACGGCACAGTTTTCATGACCTACTTCGGATGGAGCCGCATCGGCGACTCCGGCGGTTCCTTCCTCCGATATGTGTTCCACGCCACCACTCCGGAAATCATCATCGCCTGGGCCGACTTTTTCGTCGGAGCGGCCCTGTACAGGCTGTGGTTTGTCGAACCGGCGGTCAAAGGGTAGATACAGGATTTCATCCGCCTTCGATCAGGATTTCGGTGGACAGGCGCCCTAACCTTGTTAAATATCAGGCAGTAAGCGGCCTTTTCCCTTCGGGCATTGGGCTTTGGTCTAAGGACTCATCCTCCCCCGCCAGACACTGTACTGAGCTTTTCCCGTTGGATCTTGGACGTTGGACTCCCCCTTGCCTTACTCCAGGCTCTTGATGAACTCCTGAACCGGGATAGCAGGCAGGGTGACAATGCTGACCGATCCCCGGGATCCAATCTCCACCGAAGCGCGGGCCACCGTCTTGTTGTCAGGAGCTTCCACAAGGTTGACGAAATCGTACTCCCCCAGAACAGCCCACTGTCCCTTGATCGTAACACCCATGGATTTGAGTTCCTGTTCCACCTCCAGGATGCGTCCGGGTTTTTGCTTGATGGTCTCAAGACCATCGCTTGTCAGGGTACTAAGCATAACGTACAGCGGCATGGCAATCCTCCCTTCACTGGACAAGACAATCTTCGTTCACGCAAGTTAAGTTTCCCAGGGGTCCTGTATCCGGACCCTTCAGGATAAAGATAGCAGAGGAAAAGCGATCGTGCTGAAAAGGTCTTCCAATTTTTTCCGTTTGAGGTTTAAAGTTTGTCGGGAAGACTGGTTTAACGTCCATTGTACCATGTCCAACTGGAAACCCAGGGTGAAGAATAAGGTAGTGAGCCCTTCTACTGGATTCAAGGAAGAGCGTTGAGGGTTGAGAAGGTTTGACCTTCGTTTTTTGCGATAGGAACCTCGGTCAGCGTTAAACGATTGCCCCGGAATGCCGTTATCGCGAGCAAACGTATGCGCGAAACGATCTCATGGGTGACGGGCGGGCACAACGGCGATTCAATGGCTCCACCTGAGATTGCTTCGCACAGGATCGGCTTCCGCCTTCGCTAAAGCTACGGCGGACAGGCGTAATGACACCGTTTATCATTTTGAAATTTAGAGTCCTTGTCCGCCATAGCTGATCGAGAGGCGTTGGCGAAGGCGGATGAAATTTGTTATTTGCCCTCCTGGAGGAATCTTTATGCACAACCCTGACTGGGAAAAACTGATGGATCCGACGGCGCCCCTTCCTTTCTCTCTGGATGGCTGGGTGGACCTGGCCCCATACGAACGCACCCTGGGGATGACCATCCAGTCCTTCGGGGAAGGGAAAGCGATCCTCACCATGCCCTTTACCATCAAACTGGCCCAGGGTAAGGGTATCCTCCACGGGGGCGCGGTAACATCCCTGGCCGACACTGCCGCCGCCATGGCCATCAAGACACTCCTTCCCGAAGGCACCCACTTCGCCACAGTGAGCCTCGAAACCAGGTTCCTGGCCCCTGTGAGCAGAGGCGTTGTGACCGCCTTCGCCGGAGCGGAGCCTGTCGAGGAAAAGAACAGGACGTTCAGGGCCGATGTTATGATCAGGGACGAAGACGACAGGGAAGTGGCGGAGCTTTCCTCGGTGTTCAGGGTAGCTAAAAACCAGAAATAGAAGAAGTTCAAGTAATAGAAAATGCCCAGGAGCCAGGTGCGTTCCACTACTATTACTATTACTATCTTTTACCGGATTCTCGTTCCCTCCGACACTTTTTCATCAGGTCCAACCAGAACGACATCCCCTTCTTCCGGAACCGCCCCGAGGATCAGGACCTCCGACTGGAAACCTGCAATCCGTTTCACCGGGAAGTTGGTCACGGCAAGGACCTGCCGGTCAATGAGATCTTCGGGTTCATACCTTTTGGTGATCTGAGCGCTGGTCTGTTTGAAGCCAACAGGTCCGAAATCGACGGTGAGTTTAAAAGCAGGACTCCTCGTCTCGGGAAACACCTCAGCTGAAAGAACGGTACCGACTCGGATCTCAACCTTTTCGAAATCGGACCAGGTGATGGTTGAGCCTTCCACGATCTCCTCCTTCGTGAATTTCAATTTCAAAAAGATAAGTTCACCTGAAACTACAACAATAAAAACAGAGAACCGGTTAGATCAGCGGCTCTAACTGTATCTGAGACCATTATTTTCAGCGACACCAGGTTTTCAAGAGTGGGCCGGTTTCTGGTGAATCCATCCGCGGTTGTTGATCCAGGGGATGTATTTCATAAACTTCCGGGTCATAGCCGAGAGATAAGAATCTGCGAACTGCCGGCGACGCTCGAGGGGGTAGAATAGAAAGTCCACCCTTCCAATGATTCTGGACTCGTCCACAGGGCCCCAGTCCCTGCTATCCTGGCCCATGTCGCGCACGTCCGACAAGAGAAAAAGACTTCCCTTGGGAACAACAGATTCCTGAAAGTAAACAGCCCGGTGATCCGGTTTATATCTGAACGGGTCCTGATGATAGGTGGCGTAATTCTCTCTCACCAGTTTATGGTCAATCTCAATCTGGCCACCCATCATGGCTACAGACTGGCCGGGAAGAGCAATTACCCTTCTCACTTCTTCGTCCCGCTTGTAGCCGGGGATGTAAACGGCCACCAGATCACCTTGTCTGAAGCAAAAGGCACGGCTCAACTGTCGGTTGGCCAGCACTTTTTCACCCGACCTCAGGGTAGGGACCATGGATTTCGTGTCTACATTGAGGGCATAGCCGATGAATTTGACCGCTATCGTGCCTGTCACAACAACGGAAAAAGCGATTAGAAAAATTGTGATCGCCAGAACAAAAAGGGTAACGGACCATTTGCCGGATGGCTGAAAAGAGAATTTTTCAGGGGGGTTGAGGGAACACCTGTACGCATCGAAGATGCACAGGACGTAAAAAAAGGTGCCCAGGGGGGAGAGGAAGGTCATCCCCGCAAATCCTGCCCATGAAGAAACGAGCCCAAGGACCGTCAGACCTGTCGCAAAGAGAAAGAAGAAGAGGCCCCGGAACCACCTGTGACAGTAGCCGTGTCCGAATCCGGGCATCAATAAGCTCAGGAACACGGCGATCCATGGCGCCGGCTTCATCCGCTTTGCATTGTGCTCTGCGGCTGCTTCGTCGCTTTCCGCCTTAACACCCTTCTGCCGGAAGAACAACATGCTAAAATCACACTTTCCATCATCTGGGCCAAGTGTCGGCTCGGTTTAGGCATCCACCCTCTGTAATAATAGCACTTCTTTTGGGAAACGCAGTGGGTTGAATTTCGACGAAAAAATCCAGGATCCCAAAAGGCAAACGTTCTCACGTTCGTTGCGTATTGTGCGTGATTTACAATAGATGAAAAGACAATAAAAAAATCATGATTAATTTTTTCCATGGTTTTTCCTGGCGAGAAGGGGTCCTTTTCGTGAGAATATCCTTAACATTTTTCAGATAACGAACCCCTTTGGCATCTGGGATCATATCAGCATTAAAAACCCACCCAACATGAGACACGCCGTTATGCCTAACGGAATGGTTTTTCTTAATATCTCCCCTTCCATGCCTTCGGCGCCGCACATACTTGCCGCAAAGGCAACTTTAAACGGGCTGGAGATCCCTCCGATACTCGCCCCCACAGCCAGACCGCAAACCAGCCACTCCGGGGAGATCCCCAGTTCCCCGGCGATGGTTATCTGCAGGGTGGCAAACAGCATGATCGAAGCAACGCCGTAGCCCGTCAGAAACGTTCCCACCCATCCCAGGAACGGCACAAAGAGAAGGTAAAGAGGACCCGCAAGGAGAAGACTCTGGGCAACGATCCTGGGAATGTTTCCCACTTGTTCGATGGCTGTCCCGGATACGAGATCCCAACCTGAAAAAGAAAGCACCTGTCCCATACTGCCGAAAAGGGCCATAGAAACGATGGCGCGCCAGCCCTGACGGGTGCCCTTAGCCAGGGCGGTGAGAAAACCCCGGCCCTTGCCGTGAAGACAATACGCAACGATAAAAGCAATAAAGAGATAGAGATAGGCGTCTGAAAGGGGACGAAAAGGGATGGATCTACCCGGAATCACCGACAAACGGTAAACCCACTGTTCCCTCACGAGTTCCCGGATCAGGGGAGCGCTGTTGACGAACACGATACCACACCCCATCACCAGGAGGGGGGCCGCATCCACCAGGATCGAACGGGTAATCCTGAGCTTCCGGAACCCGGGCAGCACCAGGAAGAGGGTCAGAAAAACCCCGCCAGCCAATTCACCTACCTGGTAACCGACGAGAACCACCGCTCCCCAGGCAGCCAATCCGGCAATGCCCCCCATGAGGAACAGGTAGGTCATTCGTTTCGGTTGAAATCCTTCACTACCGGCAAAAAACGGTATGGACCAGGCCATCAATATGGAAGCGGGGATCGAAAGAAGGGCAACCTTTCGGGCAAGCAGATCGGGAGGAAACCCCGTTACCCCCGCAAGGACAGTAATGATGACTCCACCGAGGCCAAGGGTCATGAGGCCGCTGTAACCGATAATGGACAGGGCTGCCGACGGGAGGGGCGCCAACCCCGATGCCCGGAGCATGGGAGCGGCAACCGGCTCGGCAATAATACCCGCCCCTTCGAGTGTGTTCCCCATACCAAGGGCCAGAAGGCTCAGCCTTCCCCATTCCCCGCGGACCGCCCCCGTGAACCATTGGGCTAAGCGGGCCAAGGATCCCGAGGCAATGAGCACCGAGGCGAGGAGGATCCCTCCGTAAACCACCAGGAGAAGGGGCAGGGTTACAAGAAAGCCGTCCGCGGCAGCAAAAAGAAGGACTTTCAGCGGGGTTTGGAAAACCGTTCCTGCGATAACACAGGTCCAGAGGATTCCCGCCACGGAAAGGTAAAGAGCGCTTTTCCGTAAAAAAACGGCCAGGAAAAACAGGAGAAGAACGGGGGACCAAGCCAGAAAGGTCAGCATTCTGTTGACCTTTTTGGCATGGTGACGCGAGGACGCGAAGACGCGGGGACGCGGAGGAAAAGAATTTCACCGTGTCCCCGTGTCCATGTGTCTCCGTGTCTGGCGATCAAACTGTCTTTTCCTAGTAGGGAAATATCACCTGAGAAATGTCATCCGCATTAAGAGCGATCATGGCCAGCCTGTCCATCCCCACTGATACGCCGGCACAGGGGGGCATTTTCACCATAGCCTCGAGGAAATCCTCGTCAACAGACAGTCCTTCAACTCCATCCCCGGCAAGATCGTCGGCCGCCGACTCCATCCTCTCTCGAAGGATCCCGGGTTCCCGTAATTCCGTGTATCCGTTTGCCACCTCGACACCCCCTATGTAAACTTCGAACCGCTCCAGCACATCCGGGCTCCCCGGTTTCGGGCCTGCCATGGTACCCAGGAAAGCAGGGAAATCCTTGACAATGGCAGGGCGCAGAACCCCTAGTTCCGGTTCCACTTTTTCCAGGTAAAGCTGGAAGAAAAGATCCTCAACCGTACTTCCCCGTTCGACAGGGCTCCCCATCCCTTCCAGGATCTGATGCATCTCATCCGCATCCCAGGATTCGAGACCGGCATAACGCAGGAAGGCCTCGGCCATGGTCGACTCCTCCCAGGGCTCGGAGAGGTCGAACTCGAGGCCGCCGAAGTTTACTCTTTCCCCTCCCGTCACGGCTCGGCAGGCCGTGCGGAATACCCTTATGGTGTCCCGGATGGCATCCTCGTAATCAGCGTTGACACGGTACCATTCCAGCATGGTGAATTCCCACCGGTGCAGCCGGGTCCTTTCCCCGTCCCGAAAAACCGGACCGATCTGGTAAATACTGCCGGAACCCATGGCAAGGAGCTTTTTCATGGACAGTTCCGGGGACGTGTGCAGCCAGAGATGCGCAAGGCGCCCATGAAAATCCCTGATGGAAACTGGGACGGGGCGGACGCTGGGGTCCAGGTTGGGGTGAGGAACAGCGATTGGGGTCGTCACCTGGACGAACCCCTCATCATTGAACCAGACCCGGACAGCCTCTTCCATGGCTGCCCGGGCCTTAATAACGCTTCTTATTTCCATTTTCACCGTCAAACCCGGGATGACCTCTTCTTCGTTCACACCCCGCAAACCGGTTATTATGACAGGGCGAGATCTCCCGGATTATTTCGCCGGCGGAACATCGACAACCGGTGCCGTAGACCCGGGAACGGCCTTCCCGGTTCCCAGGGTCCTCATCCCGTAGAGTCTCAGGAGATCGTTGATATCGGTGGTCTTGAGGTTGACTCCACCCTCCGAAACGGGAAGGAGGAAGATCTTCTTGCCCTTTAACGCCTCGGCGATCTTGAGCTTGACGAGGACCTCGCCTCCGGGGCCGCCCAGGGCTTCGTTAAGCGCCCTGATCCCCTTGGCTTCCGCGATGCCTTCGGCCTCGATGGCTTTGGCGATGCTTTGCTGTTGCTGGAAATAGGCGTCGGCTTCGAGTTTTGACTTTTCGAACTCACCGTCGGCAGCCGCTATCCGGGTATTGACCAACCCTTGGGCGTCTGCGACTTTCCGGCGGTATTCCTCTTCAGCCGCCTTGGCCTGGGATTTGTTTTTTTCGGCTAACTGCTCGGCCACCTTCCGATCCTCGATGGCTTTCTGGTAGGCGGGGTTGAACCGGTAGTCCTTTGTGGAGACCGTTTCCACGACAACACCGTAAGGTTCCAGGATCTGGTTCAGCGCATCCTTGGCCTTTTCTGCTTTTTCCTGCAGCTGGCCGGCGATGTAGAACCCCTCCGTCATCAGCTCTCCGAAAACGTCCCTTGGAACACTTCTTGCCACCACTCTCACGATATTCTGGCGCAGGAGGAAATCGCTGTCGGCCACGTTCTGGAGGATGAATGGAGCCTTCTGCGGGTCGATGCGGTATTGGATGATGACGTCGAGGCTGATGTCGTTTCCATCGATGGTCTTAAAAAGAAGGTCGTCCCTTGCCCGGAGATCTCCCCGTTTCGGGTCGAAGGTCATTTCTACGGTCTGCAGCTTTGTGTCGAAAGTGTTCCAGTCGTTGATGACGGGCAGGAAAAAATAGGTCTTGCCCGGGGCGTAATAGGTCTGGTCAACCCCTTTCTTTTTGAAAATGCCCAGTTTAATCGTCTTTACACCAACCTCGGTGGGGCCGGCCGTGTGGGGCCAGCATCCGGAAAAGAGAAAGGTTGAGAGGACGATGGCCGGTAGCACGAACATTTTCCGTTTCATCATCGGCCTCCTTTCCGGACCTCGAACAGCTTCAGGGTCCCCTCGAGGTCAAGGGGGTTCACACCTCTCGGACCATCGGAGGACAGGATGATCGTGTCCAGCCCCCTGTAAACCTCAGCCATCTCGAGGCCCACTAATCTTTCGGAGCCGGCTCCTCGCAAAGCCGCGTTTTTAAGTTCCGTTTTTTTCGCCTCTGCCAGCTTCACCAGGAGGTCGCCGTCGGCGTGCTTTGTCCGGACGTACAGGTCGCGTTCCCCAAGCCTTTTAACCTGGTAAGCCTGGCCCTCCTGGAGCTTAACCTTGACAAAAGCTTCTCCCTCGGCGACCACTTTCTGCAGCTTGGCGGCTTCTTCGGCCGCGTGTTTCTCGGCCTGGTTTTTAAACACAAGCTGGTCCTGGAGCTTCTTGGCCTCGATGTTCTTCTGAATCTCCTCGCTGTAGACGAAATAACGGACAAAGACCTGCTCCACTTCGATCCCCTTGTTGTTCATTTCCGTGTTGAGAAGCTCCTTCGCTTTCAAGGTCTTTTCGACCCGGAGGGGGCTGTTGTAGAACTCCTCCGTGGACAACTCGCCGAGGGACCGCTTTAACACCGGAACGGTCTTGGGGATGATCCCGTTGTCCTCGAACAGGCGTCCGGGGCCAACGGTGGTGAAAACAAGGTAAGGATCGACGATCCGGAAGACAATGGAGAGGTCCACGTCAACGAAGAAACCGTCCGAGGTCTGGATGTGAGCCGCATTCTCATAACGGTGCAGCCGCGTGGCCACCGTGGGAAAATTGGTCATCTCGAAAACCTGAAGATCCCTCGGGAATTTGTGCATCACCTCCATGCCCGGAAGGACCAGGTGCAGACCGGCCGTGTAGACCTTTTCCTGAATCCCCCTGTTGATTCCGATCTTCACCTGCTTGATTCCGTATTCGTTGGGACCCACATAGGCCAGCAGCAGGTTGTAAACCAGTCCCAAGATAACAAGGACAGCGACTAACAATGCCAATGGTTTTTGCCCCGATACCGGGATCTTCAAGCCGGGCAGACCGGGTATTTTTGGAAACCCGATCCCCTTTTTCTTCCCGAATATGGGAGTATCTTTAAACGGCCCCTGCTCGCCGCCGCTTCCTTTCTCGGTCATCGTAAACCTCCCTTTGATTTCTTCCCGCGATCCACTTCGGCCCGCGATCAGAATCCGGCATTAGCATTTTTATTATAACCCCTGCACTTCTTGAAGTAAAAAGGGAAGGGCAAATTCGGGAGTTCGGTTTTCAATAGTCGACGCACGATCAATTTTTATTCTGTTATAAACGATGCTTCTCCTGAACCTTTTCTCCTTTGACTTTCCTTGAAAGGATTTCGGACGAAGGTTATACTTTTTTCATGGTTTGTTCCCGGTTCGTGAAATCCCTTTTCCCTTCCCATGTGATTCCCCTCACTTTTTTCCTTGTGACCTTTCCCATCCTTACCGGGATGGCAGGTTCAGCCAAAGCCAACCCCGACGTATACGCCTCCCTTCCCGTCGACACCCGGGTCATCCAGTACGGGCTGGGGGACCTCGACGGAGATTCCCGGGAGGAACTGGCGGTCCTTTTTTCTTCCCGGGGTCTGACACAACTGGCCCTGTTTAAGGCCCGGTCCGGACACTGGTCCCGCTGGGGGAATGATATCGGTCCTGTGGCAGGGAAAAACGGGGCAGCCGCCAGATCCGTTGAACTTCGAGACACCAACGGGGACGGAAAGGATGAGATCATCATCTACTACCTCACCGCCGGGGATGGGGCCATGGAAACGCGAATCCTGGCGGTCCGGCCCGGCAAATCCAACAGCCCCCAGGCCGCGGTTCTGCTGGAGGACAAGGTCTTCCCGCCCGGCTACCCCCTTTTCGGGACCGAGGATGGAAAACCCTGTGTGACGTTTCTGAAAATGCCATCGGAAAACAGAGGGGACGGGCACCGCAGGGTTTACTGCTGGGAGGGAGATCGGTTCGACAAGCGCGTTGAGATACCGTGGAAAACACCCTGACACGAAGAAGGGGAGACACCGCGGGGCACAGAGAACAATCAAGATTCAGGAGCCAGGAGTCAGGAGAACGACCTGGTGCACTGGTTCGCTGGTGCACGAACACTCTTTTGGATCTTAGATCTTGGATCTACTTTAAGTTTTGAGGTAAGATCATGAAAAAACTGATCAAATACTCCCTTATCCTCGGCGGGACTCTTCTGGTCCTGCTGGTTGCTGTTGTCATTGCGGCCCCTTACATTTTGAACCTCGATGCCCTTCGTGACTGGAGCGAGCGGGAAGCTTCCTCCCGACTGGGAAGGGAAGTGAACATTGAGGAGGTCCGTTTCAGCTGGGCCGGTCCGAAGATCCATCTCGGCGGCCTTTCCATCGCAGAAGCGAAAGACTTCGGCCCGGAACCGTTCGCCCGATTTGAATCTTTCGACCTGAAACTGAGGCTTCTTTCCCTCCTGCGATGGCGCCTTTCGGTGGAGGACATCATCCTTTCCGGTCCCATGGTACGGGTCCTCCGGGACGATTCCAGCCGTTTCAATTTCGACGATATCATCGAGCGCCTGAACAAATCCTCGACAACCGAGACGCCCCTTGCCGCCATGGCCCCCGAAGGAAGCGTTCTCAAGGCGCCCCCCATCGACCTCCTGGTGGAAAAGATCAGGGTAGAGGATGGAGAGCTTTATATAAAAGATGCCACGATCCCCGGGGTGGCAAGAGGTCTTTCCTGGAAGGGTGTTTCCTTAACCCTTACGGATCTATCTTTTGACAGACCGATAGACATTACTGCCTCACTGGGCCTGAACCGTCCGACTGAGGACATCCGATTCGAAGGAAAGGTGGGACCGGTGGGAAAAATCATTGTTCCCGGGAATATCCCCTTCGATCTGGAGCTTGTTCTTCAACCGTTTGAACTGGCCCGTCTTGCGAAGATCATCGGTCCCCTTCCTGTGGGCGTGTCCGGGGTTGTGTCGGCTCGGGAAGCGGTGCGGGGAAGCATCCACGGGGGGATCATTTTCGAAGCCCAGTCGTCCCTTCGTGGTTTAAACGTTCAGACCAACAGAGAAAAACATGCGGTCACGGGTTTTGATGGGGCCATAACCCTGGGCGGAAAAATCAATGTTGACGCACGCCGCCTTTCCCTGGAGACGTTACGGCTGGAGGCCTTCCAGGCAGTCCTGGAAGCTTCCGGGTCCATGGGGAAACCGGGCCCCGATCTGACGGTGGACTTTGACGTCTCCTCCAACACCATCCCCCTTTCCGGCTGGGACAAGGTCCTGCCCGGACTGGGATCCATGGCCATCCTGGAAGGGGATGTGACCTTCAGGGGAAAAATCAGGGGCGTGGTTGGGAAGGATCTCTCGGCTGACCTGTCCATTGTCTCCGGGAAGTTCGAAGTGGATCGCGGGCCAGCCCTTCTTGAGAGGAGTTCTTCCACCCCCCCCGTGCCGCCTCAGGGGACGGAGTCCATGAAACCGATTCAGGCGCCCCCCATCACGGTGGCCGGCACCGTTTCCGTTGACAACGGAAGGTTCGAAAAGATCCGTTTCACAAACCTCAAAGCCAGCCTGTCCCAGAAAGGAACCCTTTTTTCGTTGGACAACATGAGCCTTGACGCGTTCTCCGGGAATGTGGGTGGAAATGCCTGGGCCGACCTGGGGACCCTCCCCCTGGGTTACGGATCGAAGTTCACCATGTCGGATGTCCAGGTGAACGATGCTCTGGCCGCCGTTGCGGGAATGGATGGAGTCCTTTTCAGTGAAGTTTCCATGGACATTGCCGTTGAGGGGAAGGGAACGGAACTTCCCGATCTCGAAAAACACCTCACGGGAAGCGGCAGTGTCAGGGGAGGTAAGGGGAGGCTCACCACGGCCAACCTCGCCGGCGGCGGCGCAAAAGCAGCCTCCCTCCTCGGAATCGGCGGGGAAAGCGGGGAAACCAGGTTTGAGGAGATAAACGTCTCCTTCACCATCAAGGAGGGCAGGGTGAATGTGAGCGACATGCATATCGCCGCCGCGGACTGGTCCATCGCTTGCCGGGGGGATATCGGCCTGGACCAGTCCCTGGCCATGACTTCCCTGATGACCCTGTCCAAAAAAGCCACGGAAAAAATCCCCGAAAAAAGACGCAAACTGTTTCCGGCAGAACCCGACGGCAGGGTCCAGATTCCCCTCAGGATCCGGGGCACCGTCACTTCGCCCTCCGTCGGCCTGGATTCGTCGGCCATGAACCAGGCGGCAAAAGAGGAGATCAGACGGGAGATCGGGGAAAAGACCCAGGAGTTAAAGGAAAAGTTCCAGAAGGACCTTGGGGAAAAGCTGAAAAAACTGTTCTGACTATATTTTTTCAACATGGACAAAGCCCCCCGGTTATCGGCGGGAACACGGGGGCCGGTGTTTTTACCGGCCTTTTTTCTTCCGGTCACGATTTTTCTTGGGGTGCTGCCGCCTTTCAGGTATAGATTTTTTATGCCGTCCGCCATCCTGACATTGCAGCTAACATGCAGTTTCGGTCCGATCGTTGCCGTGGACAATCTTGACCTGGCCGTGGAGGAAGGCGAGATCTTCGGCCTGCTGGGACCCAACGGGGCCGGAAAAACGACCACCCTGTCCATGCTGGCAACTCTTCTGCCCCCAACATCGGGTTCCGCGGCTGTCGCCGGGCATGACGTGGTCCGGGAAAAGGATGCAGTCCGCCGCGCTATTGGCATTGTTTTTCAAGACCCTTCTACCGACGAAGAGCTCAGTGCCTTCGAGAATATGGACTTTCACGGCCGCCTGTACGGAGTGCCCAGAAGTAAAAGGAAGAAACGTATCCCCGAACTCCTTGAGATGGTGAACCTGGGAGACAGGAGCCGTCACAAGGTCAGGACGTTTTCCGGGGGGATGAAGCGCCGCCTGGAGATCGCCCGCGGTTTTCTCCATCACCCTGCCGTTCTCTTTCTGGATGAGCCCACCACGGGACTGGACCCTCAGACCCGGCGGCGCATATGGGACCACATAAGGAGGATCAACGGGAAAAAGGGCCTGACGATCCTGCTCACAACCCACTCCATGGAGGAGGCGGACGCCCTGTGCGGTCGCGTTGCCATTATGGATCATGGAAAGGTGATCGCTCTTGGGTCTCCCTCCCGGCTTAAGAACGACCTCGGCGGGGATGTTATCAGTGTTGAGGTGGATGGGGGTTCCCCGTCCATCGAGTCC
The DNA here is from genome assembly GCA_965603295.1 of uncultured bacterium. Taxonomy (GTDB): domain Bacteria; phylum BMS3Abin14; class BMS3Abin14; order BMS3Abin14; family BMS3Abin14; genus JAFGWO01. The sequence goes on from CBFDCL010000006.1 coordinate 35,143, forward strand.
CTGTTCGAGGGAAAAGAGTGGGTTCGGGCTCTGCGTCTTCGTGACGGGAGGATGGATATCACCGTTGAGGGAGGGGAAGGGCGCATCCCGGAGGTTCTCCACACCCTCGAACAGTCCGGGTCCGGGGCGCGTTCTGTCACCCTGAAGAAACCCACCCTCGAGGATGTGTTCATCCACCACACCGGCAGGGCCATCCGGGATTCCGAGGCGGACGACGTGGAGAGGATGAGACAGCGGCGCCGTGCATTCCGCCGCTGAGTTTGAAGTTTGAAAGTTTGAGGTTCAAGCACGTGATTGGTGATTAGTGACTGGATTTGGGGATCAGGTATCTTGTCTTGGCTTTTTAACCTTGGATTTAAGCCAATTACCAATTACGAGTTACCAGTCACTTGCGTTTTTGAAATCCGAAATTTGAAATTTATGAAGAGACTATTTTTTGCATCCGCAACTATCTGGCAGCGGGAGGTGATCCGCTACCTCCGGTCTCCTTCCAGGATCGTGGGTAGCCTGGGGATGCCCTTTTTCTTCCTCGCTTTTCTGGGGATCGGAATGCAGTCCGCCTTCTCCCTCAGGGCAGGGGGGGAGAAATACATCGACTTCATCGCACCCGGCATCCTCGGGATGGTCCTGCTTTTCTCCTCCACCGTGGCCGGGATTTCCGTTATCTGGGACCGTCAGTTCGGGTTTTTAAAGGAGATGCTGGTAGCACCTATCCCCCGGTTGGCCATCGTCCTGGGGCGCACCGCCGGGGGCACCACCACTGCTTCTCTCCAGGCCCTGCTCATGCTGGCTGCCAGCATTTTTCTCGGGGTGAAGGTCCCTTCCTTCACTGGCCTGCTTCTGGCTCTCGTGTTCATGGGGCTTATCGGGATCTCCTTTACCAGTCTTGGCGTCGCCATGGCCTCACGGATGGAAGACCCCCATGGATTCCAGCTTATCTTCAACTTCCTTATCATGCCGACCTTCTTCCTGTCGGGCGCCCTTTTTCCCCTGGAAAATCTGCCGGGCTTTCTCAAGTGGGCCGCGTGGCTCAACCCCCTCACCTACGGTGTGGATGGCTTGAGGGAAGCTCTTCTGGGCCAGTCTCAGATGGGGATTGGCCTGGACCTCGCCGTCCTTTCCGTCATCTCGGCTGCTCTGCTCACCCTGGGGGCGGTGTTGTTTAAAGGGGCGAGGATGTAGCCGGATGCCGGTGGCATCCCGAGTGCCAAGTACAAGGTGCAAAGTGTAGAGAAAGATGGAATTAAAGGCATCTACAATGATGGGCAATCGTTTTTTTTGATTTTTCCAATCACAAATCACTAATCACTACTTACGGAATTAAATTTGGAATCTGGAATCAGCCTTACACCCAACCTCGTCTCGTCTCTTCTCTCATGGTACGACGCCAATAAGAGAGACCTTCCCTGGCGCGGAGCATCCGGATCTGCTCCCGGTGAATCGGTTGAGCCATACGCGACCCTCGTGTCCGAATTTATGCTCCAGCAGACAACAGTCCCCGCAGTACTCCCGTATTTCCGGAAGTGGATGGTGAAATATCCCGACATCGGGTCCCTGGCCGAGGCCGTTCCGGAACAGGTGCTCAGGGATTGGGAGGGGCTGGGCTATTACTCAAGGGCCCGGAACCTCCATGCCGCTGCGAGGTCTATCTTCCATCAATACCGCGGTTCCATCCCCGAGGACCCCGTGAAGCTGAAAAAACTTCCGGGGGTCGGCGAATATACGGCCTCGGCCATCGCCTCTATCGCCTTCGGGGCAAGAACCCCTGCCCTGGATGCCAATAACTACCGGGTTCTTTCACGGGTGTTGGCCGTTTCGAACAAAAAACATATCGCTCTGGCGGCCTCACGAATCGTTCCGGCGGATCGCCCTGGTGATTTTAACCAGGCCCTCATGGACCTGGGGACCGCCATCTGCACATCTGCAGACCCCCGATGCTCTCAATGCCCCCTCTCCTCGTGGTGCCGGGCGTATCGCACAGACCGCGTTCAGGAGTACCCGGAAAAGAAGCGCCGCCCCGAAACAATCCACGTCCAAACGGCTATCGGGATCATTGTGGACAAGGGAAAGATCCTGGTCCAGAAAAGGCTTGGATCGGGTCTCTTCGCGGGATTGTGGGAATTCCCGGGAGGGAAAATTCAGCCCAAAGCCCAAAACCCAAAATCCAAAGAAACAGGTGGAAGTCCAGAGTCCAGAGTCCAGAGGAAAAGGGGGGATCAAGAACCGGGAACCGAAACCATTCGTGGAGAAACCGTTGAAAGGGAGACTCCCGAGGAAGCAGTAGTCAGGGAGGTGCGCGAAGAGACAGGCTTACGGATCCAGATGTTCGAAAAGCTCGGTATCTTTAACCACTCATACACCCGGTTCCGGGTCAAGCTCCACGTCTTCCTTTGCAGGAGAAAGGCGGGGAAGCTCCACCATCCCGAGGCAAAGTGGGTAACGGCAGAGGAACTGGAACGGCTGCCAATGCCCAGCGCGAATCGGCGAATTGTGAAAAAGCTCGAAGAGTATTTAACCGCGGAAGACGTGGAGGAACGTGGAGGATAAATCTAGTTCAGGGGGAAAGCAACCGTTCCCTTAGCAGCGGTAAAAGCGACTCACACAGAGACACAGAGGCACGGAGAAATACGGGAAACTAGGGGAAAATCAATATGTACAAACCTAAACAAAGCAATACAATGCCAAAAATCCTCAGAGTTCATCTGTGTTCTCTGATTTTCCCCTGTGCAACCCTGTCTGTCATGAGCAATCGATAGTGCGTCGAAGAGTGTACCATGTGGTGGATTAAATCAGCATCTGGCGGAATCGTTTTCCCCCACAGATTATTTCTTTTCTCTGTGGTCCTCTGTAGGACACGCAGCCTTCTAGAGAGCCGCCTCTGTGGCCCTCTGTGTTAGTGATTATAACCTTCCCCAATTTTTAGCTTTCCTCTGCGTCCCTTCGCGTACTTTGCGTTCAAACAACCGCTTTTTGAGGAGCCACGCTCTAACTTTGGACGTTGGACGTTGGACTTTGGACTCCTATCTTTTCCAACAGGTCTTTCCACGCATCCCAGTACTTCTCCCCCCCGATGATATAGCAGTCACTGTGGTCCGCGCCGGGAATGGGAAGGAAAGTTTTCGGCTCCGGTGCCGCATCAAACACTGTCTTCCCCATGGTGAAGGGGATTGTGGCGTCATCAACGCCGTGGATCACCAGAACCGGAAGGGACACACCCCCAATCCTGCCGGTGTTGTCCAGCTTTAGGGACATCAGCAGGTCCACAGGGAGGCCATTATAGAGCATCCGCGCCATATCCCGGGCGCTGGTGAAGGGAGATTCCAGGACAAGGCCGCCAGCCTTTTTCCCCTCGCCCCGAGCCAGATCCACTGCCACGGCAGACCCCAGGGAGTGACCGTAGAGAATGATCCCGGATGGCTTAATCTCCTTTTCATCCCTGAGCCAACGGAAAGCCGTGGAGGAATCCTCGTAAAGGCCTTTTTCCGTGGGGGTCCCCTCGCTCCTTCCGTAGCCCCGATAATCCATTAGAAAACTGGAAACCCCTAGTTCTTGATTCATGACTGTCGCCTGTTCGACGCGGTCAGCAATATTCCCGGCGTTGCCGTGCAGCCAGAGGACCACACCCGGTCCCGGACCGGGGATGAACCAGCCGTGGAGCTGGTAGCGGCCGGATGGGAAAAAAACGTCTTCATATTCAAGGCCCAGGTCCGCGGGGGTCATGTTCAGATCTACCGCGGGGAAGAACAGCGCGCTTTTTTCCTGAACCCTGGCCCAGGAAACAAGGAGCAATCCCAGGAGAAGGGCGGCAATGAGGACAGAAACCGTCACCTTATTCACCATTCCAGGTCACCGTACGAGCACCTCCACCATGGATTCACCGGGTAGATAGGCATCCAGTACCCTTTCCACATCCCGGGATCTCACGGAAAGAAGCTGCCGCCGGTAATCCTCATCGAAGGTGTGCGGCAGGTTGTCCCTTGCGGCCATCCCCAGATAGAACGCACGGTTGATGGAAGAAAGCATGCGAATCTGCAGGCGTCCTGTCAGCGCATTGACTTCACGGAGGATCTCTTCGCCGGACACGTAATCTTCCCGGGCCTTACTGATCTCATTCCGAAGGGCTTCCCGCGCCCTTTCCAGCTTCTCCGGGGCGGTGCCCATGGAAAAGGTGAAAACGGCCTTCCCATCAACCTCTCCAAGGGAAACCCCGAGGGAATAGGCCAGACCCTTTTTCTCCCGCATCTCCTCGACGACCCTGGTGTTTAACCAACCCGAAGCCACGGGCAGGACCACGGCATCCTCTTTTCCGATGAGACCTGTAACGGCTCCCGCGGCGTAGGCGCCCTGGGGTTTACCCATCCTGGTTTCGATAACCTTCGGAGCTGTCGTCAGGACCACAGGCTCCGTTGCCATCCCCTCCCCCGGTGGGAGATCGGAGAAGAGCCGTTCCACCAGCTCGATAGACTGTTGCACGGGCATGCCGCTCACCACGCTGATGATAAGGTTTCTTCCGGAAAAATACTCCTGATGAAAAGTCTGAAGATCCTCAACGGTAATCGCGGAGATGGATTCCGGAGACCCATAAACGTCCGGGCCGAGGGCATCTCCGTATAAGGCTGCTGCCAGCAGGCGGGAGGCCGTTTTGTCCGGAGTGCCCGCATTGTAGGCCGTGAAGCTGAGCATCTGCTCCCGAACCTCTTCCACCGCTTCCGGAGAAAGCAGCGGTGTTTTCACCATCTCCGCAAGAAGCGCTCCCGCCTTTTCCCTTTTCTCCACCAAGCACTCCAGGCGTATCCAGGAAAAGAGCCTGGAGGTGTAGAAGTCCCCGAAGGGCACCATGGGGTTTCCTGCCGCCGACAGGGAAGCACCCAGATCCCTTAACTCCGACTCCAGCTTATTCCTTTCTTTCTCATAGGTGCCCAACGGAAGGAGCCGGTGGAGAAAATCAGCGATCCCTTCCCTGCCTTCGGGCTCCACTGCGGAGCGGTGGCGGGTCAGGATATTCATCGCGAAGACTGGCGAGCCAGGCCTTTGTTCCACAACAGCTTTGATCCCGTTGTCCAGCATGGCTTCAGCCCTAACAGGATTATCCGTGCCGGATCCAGATATTTCACGCTTAGATTCCGGGAGTGTGAGCAAAGCGATATAGGGCCGGTCCAAGATATATCGTTGGGCAGCCCTGGCAACATCCTCAGCCTGGAATTCGTCCCAGCGGCCAGGGAATATACCCTGGCCCGGAGATCCGGACACGATCCACGGCGCGATCCCCATGAGATAATAATGGAGTTTTTCCCTTCCCAGGATCGCCTCTGCAACCATCGCTTCCCTGGTCCGGGCCACCCATTGGGGAAACTTACCGGCACTCACAGCGGCCGGAACCGCTTCGAGAATGACCTTTTGGACGCTGGTGGGGTCAGATTCGGCAGGAAGGATCGCGGAAAGAACGATTCGGGAGAACCCGCGCTTGACCGAAAGGGATGCGGAAACGGAACGTGGCTTCATGCCCGCCCCTTTGAGCGCTCGATCAAGGATGCCATCCGTCCCACCGAGCATCCCGAGGAACAGCTCCAGGACCTGGGCATCCTCGCTCTTCGGATCCGGTCCCGCGAAGCCAATGCGCACCCGAACATCGGGCAGGGTCGAACCGAGAAGATAAGACCTCCTCGCGGAAGGAGCGGAAGGTTTCTGGGGAGAAACCGGTTCAGGCCCCATCGGCTCGGCCCCGAAGGACTCCATGAAGGCCTCCCTCATCTTCTCTTTTTTCAGGCCTCCCCTGATCAGGATGACCATATTATTGGGACGGTAGGCCCTTTTGTAGAAATTTTCGACCTCATCCCTGGTAACCGAGGAGACCGCTGATTCGTTCCCGATCCCGGACTCGGCATAAGGGGACCCCTCGTAGAGAAGAGACTGGAAAAGTTCCTCATCCCTGGCCCCAGGGCGGCTGCGGGTTCTCCTTATCTCCTCGAGGACGACATCCTTCGCTTCCCCCAAAGCCTTCTCCTCGATGGTTGAGTGAAAGAGCATGTCGGCCAGGATATCCAGGTGCCTGGGCAGATGATCCCGGTGGCCCACTATGAGATACCCGGTGTAATCATCCCGGGTAAAACCGTTGACATAACCACCGAGTTCCCTGACTTCCTGCTGGATCTCTTCACGGGACCTTTCATTTGTCCCGGCAAAAACGAGGTGTTCAAGAAGATGGGAAAAACCGCTTCTCGACCCTTCGGCAGCATAACCGCTCCGGACCAGGACCAGCGTAGCTACAACGGAAGTGGAGGTTTCCGGGATAAGTTGAACCTTAAGACCATTTTCAAGGGAATACATCCCCGATAGGTCAACGACCTCGGCCAGGGCAGCATTTCCGGGGATCAAAAATACCAGGAAAAGGAAGATGGTCAGGCTCAAGATCCTGCCGGGGAAGCAACGGGAAATGAAAAGTGTCATTATAGTCCTCGCGGCAAATGATTTTCTGAAACATACACATCACTCGGCAAGGGCGCAACCTCCGTCCGAAACCTTTTCCCGCACCCCGACCCGGGAGATTCATGCCAAAAACCGGGTGAAAAAACACCGTTCGATCTTCCTTGACATGGAACCGTAATCCGGATATCAGGGGAGGGCAGGAAACACGGGAGGTATCTATTGAAGAGCAAAATGCCGGACGAACTCAGGGAAGAGATCACGACCTACCTCACCGAAGTCAAGGACGACCTGGAGAATTACCTTGTCTGGGCAAACAGTGAGATCAACCTGGGAACCGACTCCGACCGCGCGGCCGAGGTGGTGGAGGATACCATCTACCGGCTCATGACCATTTCCTATTATCTCGCCACATTTTTCGAGGACGCCGATCCCTCCCATATCCTCGCCGACATCGTCACCGAGGTCGCCGAAGAGCAGGGCGCGGAGCCCAATTTCATCTCGGGGCGAAACAGCATCGACGACCCCCCGAACCGGACGAGACACTAATAACCTTTGAACGTTCAGCGTTTAACGGTTAACGTAAAACCAAATTAAAAAGGGACCTCCGGGTCCCCTTTACTATTGATGCCATTAAACTGTCTGGCCGTTCCAATCCGTTCGTACCTGTAAAACCTGGGCCCCACCTTCGCACAAGGCTTCGATGGGCAGGTATTGGACATTGTATCTCATTCGTTGCACTTGCACTTAACAACCACCTATTGTAAATCTATTCCACTAAACCCCATTAACCCTCCCCGACAGGAAAAGGCCCTTGCGCAGCAGCCTTGACGCCCGAATTTACATCATCATTCTCCTGTTCCTTCTTTTTTCCGTTCGCCCAGCCGCTGCTGAACTGACGGCAACATCCGTTACCTCGGCCACATCCTGGGAAGAGGAGGATGGGATCGATAATAGCGCTGTCTCCCAGTACATGAACCTCTGGACGGATTTTTCTGTGGGAGGTTTTAACCTGGATTTTGAAGGATACGGCAGGGTCACATCCCTGGAAGAAGAGATCGAACCCGGCGACGAAGACCCCAACCGACTCTATCACCTGACCCTTTCCGTTTCCGACTCCCGGGACCGGGGAAAACTTACCCTGGGACGGCAGTTCGTACCCGCTCTCACCGGACCCCTGATGCTCGATGGTGTCCGGCTTTCCACCGGGGGGAAAGCTATCGACTTTAACGCTAGATGGGGGTACTCCTCCGATGTTGACGGATACGATGATAAGGATCAGCAGGTTTTCGGCGCCGGTCTGGACTACCGGATCAAAAAGGGGATGAACCTTTCCCTGGATTACGGCCGAACCTTCGACGAAGGGATTCTGTCGGAACTCCTGGCCGCGGAATGGACCTACTCCTGGCACCGTTCCACGAAAGCCTATGCACTCTTGAACTGGGATCTCATGTCCCGCACCCTTCACGAATCGCTCTTTGGGACCAGGCTTTTTTTCTCTGACCAGTTCACCATGGTTCTCGAGCTTTCACAAAATGTTCAGACCTTTGATTCGGATTCCATCTACAGCGTTTTCGCCGTGGACTCCGCCAATACCCGCTCCTTCTCCCTGCTTTTCACCCCTTCATCGACCACTAGATACGTATGGGACTATTCTGTGGAATCCTTTCAGGGGGACGGAGCCGGCCGGGAATACGGAGTAACCGGCCACTGGGCCCCCGGGCTGTGGAAGATCTCAGCAGGACTTCTTCAGCACAAGGGATATGGCGGGGAACTCACCGAGGTTACCGCTGATGTTTCCACCCGTTTCCGGGGCAGGCTGCGCGTCGGAGCCGGCGGCGACTTTTGCCGGACCAGTAACGAGGATGAGGATTCTGTGAGCAGCCACAGTATCCACCTTGGAACGGGATGGGACATTTCCACTGGCAGTTCCCTCGATCTGAGGGTCAACCGTACCGATGACGAACTGGGGGAGGCTACCCAATCTGTGGAGCTTTCTCTCAAAGTGGAGTTTTAAAGATGCGCCAATCAACCTGCAGAATTTGTTTCCACATCCTTCTCACAGGTATCTTTCTCCTGGTGGCGGCCCTGCCGGTCCAGGCAATGCGGTTTTCCCACACCGTTCACGAGGAAAAAGAGATCCGTGAATGTGTCACGTGCCACCTTCCGGGAGCCACGGACATTATCCCCAAAAGGACCGTATGTTACGACTGCCATGACGCGGAATCCATTGTGGAGACTGTTCTCGGGCCCGCCCGGACTCACACGCCCCTGTGGGTAAAGACGCACGGACCTGAATCCGAAATGGCCAATGCCCAATGCACCCGGTGCCACAGCCTCTCCTTCTGTATCGACTGTCACAAGGGGGGTGAACTGAACGCAGACCTGAAAAAGCGAACCGCGCGTTTTAATGTTGTCCCCTCAACCCACACGGCCCGTTTCCGCATCGTGCACCCCTTGAAGGCTATCGGCAAAAATATTCAGCAGTGCTACACCTGCCATTCGAAGCAGTCGTGCGTGGACTGCCACGAGAGCTACCGGAACCGGTTCCCTGCCCGGGATCTCGTATCCCATCAGATGAGTTGGCAGGAGCTCATTTCCAGTGATGACATCCCGAACCACGATGGTTTCGTTCTGAACCAGTGTCAGGACTGCCACCCGGGCGGGGCTCTTTCCTCCTCCGAATGGAGCAGCGGGCACGCAAAAGAAGCCCGGCGCTCCCTGGCGGGCTGCCAGAGCTGCCATCCCGATGGCGCCGCCTGCCTGACGTGCCATTCCGCTACAACCGGCCTCATGGTCAGCCCGCACCCGCGGAACTGGAAGAGGATCCAAGGCAAGTTCCGGCGGGAAGCCCCGGAGGTCTGCGACAGATGTCACTAA